>NZ_DATJYB010000381.1:0-18648 GCF_035499775.1 Mycobacterium sp.
CACCTTTACCGGGATCTGTTGGGGTGGCTCTCTTTTAGAGCACACCGCGACCAAAGTCCGGTCGTCGTCGAAGGTTTCGCGACTGAAGTCGACGGCGTGGGCGAACTCGATAAGCGACGGCGCGCCGGGTTGATCGAATACTTCGCGCAGCAGGTTGCCCACCCCACCTTGTCCGGTCCCGAGCGGATCGCCGATTCCGTCGGTGCCGATCAACAGCACCTCGTTGTTGGCGATCTCGACCACCACGGGTGCGACCTCGGTGGGCACCCGCGGCAGGCCCACCACCGCCGAGGACGCAATCCCGGAGGCGGACAACGACTTTCCGCCCAGGATCTGCACGAACTGCCCCGCGGACAGCACCCAGGCACCCGAGTCACCCACACCCACCAGGAAGGCGCGCAGGGTTGCGGGACCGGTGGGCTCGATCACCGCACACACCAGGGTCGTCGCGAGTTGCTCCTCAGCGCGCCGCGGGTCCGGTGCCTCAAGTTCCAGCAGGGTTTGGGTTCGTTCGATCAGCGCCCACGCCGTGCTTTTGAGCAGGGCCATCCAGTCGATGTCGGCGGTGTCGCCGTTAAGGTGGCAGTGCAGCCATTCGGCTGCCTGCCTGGTGGCGGTGGCGGCCCCGATATGCGATTGCGGAGCCTGCGAAACACCGTCGGCGACAAGGACAATCACCCGCCCGTCGGGCAGGCGATGGGCCACGAAATCGTCTTGGCGCGGCGCGCCGTTGTAGCGGTGCAAATGCCCGCGCTGCGACACCCCACGCAGCGTCACAACATCGGTGGACCACCCGTCGATGACCACATCGGGATGAAACGGCAGCGAACGGTAATTCGGGCCGATCGCGGCGGGTTCAGTTGGCGGGGAAGGTGATCCCACGATGATCTGCGGGACAGCGGTGCTACCGACGACCTGGGCAACACCCGACGCGCCGGACACCCCGAGGCTGGTCCTGACTGCGATCAACCCGTCTGGGGTTGGCGGTGGCTCGACCGCGGGCAAATTCAGCGGACCGGTCGGGCTGTCATCGTCGTCGGGCCTCCCGTGTTTTCGACTGCGCCACCCGGCCATCAACGCCTGCCCCTAGACCACGTCCACGGCCAAGGTGAATCCTTCTGGTCTCTCAAATTGCAACTCGGCACTGCCGGTGGCCAACGCCTGCCCAGAACTGATCACCGACTGCGTCAGCGAGGTCAGGAACTCCGAGATCGCGGCGCCGGTGTCCACACCACGGGCGGCGACGAATGCGAAGTGGGGTTTGGTCGCCAACTCCGCCACGGTCGCCGCGTCGGCATCCCCGATGCCGAAAGCAAGGATATTCGGCGCCGCCGGCCGCGCTAACAAGTTCGCCCGCACCGACCGCCAATCCTCGTGTCCGTTCGGCAGACCATCCGTCAAGAAAAACACCGCCGGGCGGTGCACCGTATATCCCTGCGCCTTCAGACCAGGAATGTCGACCCCGATCCGGTACGCGAGCTGATCAAACGCCGACGCATACGACGTCATGCCCTGGGCAGTCAGCACCGGCATCCCCTGGAGTAAGCGCAAATCAGCGGGCTCTAGATAGGTGAACGCCGTGTCGGAAAACCCGATCACCGAGAACCGCACCTTCGCCGCGGCAAATGACTCACGTTGCAACGCATCATGCAACGACGCCAAGCCCTCATTCAGCTCACCGATGTTGCGGCCCATCGAACCCGACTCGTCAGCAACAAAATAGACCGGAAGGACCGAGCCCCTGGGCTCCGCTTCATGACCGGCGTTGAGAGGGCTCATCATCGTTGGGGCGGCCGCGGCCGCGGTCGGGGCCGGCGCGCCTGTGTGCCATGCCTGGCCATCCCAATACATTTGGCCCGGCTGGCCGGTGGGGTCCGGGTACCAGCCAGCTGGCGGTAGTTGACTCGTCATGTTCGTTCTCTCTGCGGGTTCGTTGCTACTACCGTTCGTTACGCGCAATCATGGCAAGGTTGATGCGGAAACCTTGGAGGATCTCAACGGATTCTAGGCGGATTCTCGCGCCGTTCGATAGTGGCGGGATAGCTACGGCACGACGACGACGAGCCGCCCAAGCCGTCCTTGCGGACCGATGCGGTGCGGACAATAATGACCCGCGAACATCACCGATGTTGGACGCCCGCGCTATTTTTCGTTGACCGTTTTAACGGGTGCAGTTCGGCGAACCGGGAGGATCTCTGTGACGACACCCGACGAGCCGGGCTGGTACGACGACCCACTCGACTCGAAGGCACAGCGTTACTGGGACGGTCAAGATTGGACGCCGCACCGCCAGCGAAAGCCGGTCTCGCGACCCGCACCCCAGTCCATCCCGCCCACAGTGCCCACTGCGCCGACAGTGCCCACAGCGCCGACACCGCAGCAGCGGCCGGGACTGTCGCCGTCGCCGACGCAGCCGGGGCGGACGCTCCCACCCACCCAAGTGCCCCCGGCTACGTCGCCGTCCCCGCCTCCGGCCCCACCGGATCAACAGCCGAACCGATCACCGTCGGGTCGAGCCGCGGCCGGCCGCTCGTCGCGAGTGTTCCGGACACCGATCTTGATCGCGGCGATCATCGCGGTGTTAGCCATAGCCGGCGCGTTGGTGTACAGGTTCGTCTTGACAGGCAGCCACGGAGCCAACGGCACCGGTAGTCCCAGCACTAACCAGCCCGCCACGACGCCGGGCGCGCCGACGTCGGCGCAAACCACGCAACCGGCACCGACGTCGGCGCAAACCACGCAATCCACTTCGCCGGTGGGGTCACCCATGGTGCTGCCGTTCACCGGCCTCGAGCACCCCGTCGGGGTGGCGGTGGATAGCGAGGGGACGGTCTACGTCATCGACTCGGGCAGCGGTCGGGTGCTGAAACTGGCGGCGGGCTCAAGCAACTCGGCCGAGCTGCCGTTCAACGGTCTGGGCAGCCCCACCGGTGTGGCGGTGGATGCCGCAGGCGCCCTCTACGTCACCATCTCGGGAAACAATCGGGTGCTGAAATTGGTGGCGAACTCCGACAACACGACCGAGTTCCCCTTCGCCGGGCTCAATCGCCCCCACGGCGTGGCGGTGGACAGCAACGGGATCGTCTACATCACCGATGGGTCCAATCGGGTACTGAAAATGGCGCCCGACTCCTCCACCCAGACCGTGTTGCCGTTCAGCGGCCTCAACAAACCCACCGGTATAGCAGTGGACCGCGCCGGCAACCTTTACGTCGCCGACAGCGGCAACAATCGGGTACTGAAAATCACGCCAGATTCCTCCACCCAGACCGTGCTGCCGTTCACGGGCCTCAACAAACCGGACGGCGTGGCAGTAGACCGCGCCGGCAACCTTTACGTCAGCGACACCAACAACAACCGGGTGCTCAAGCTGGCGGCAGGATCGAGCAGCGCAACCGCGCTGCCGTTCGGCGACCTCAAGCGCCCCTCCGGCGTGGCCGTGGACAGCGCCGGGAACCCCTACGTCACCGACTCGAGCAATAACCGGGTAGTGAAACTGGGGGCGGGATGAGGCCGGGATGCGGCTGAGCACATCGGGCCGCGCCGACGGCCGCACCACGAATCCGTGAAGATGGCTGTATGCCAACTGCACTCATCACCGGCGCCGGTGGCGGCATCGGCTCAGCCATCGCCACGGCATTGGCGCCGACGCACACCCTGTTATTGGCCGGTCGGCCCTCTGACCGGCTCGATGCCGTCGCGGATCGGCTCGACGCCACAACCTTTCCGCTGGACCTGACCGACCACGACGCGATCGAGGCGAGCTGCGAAATCGTGGACGAACTCGACGTGCTGGTGCACAACGCGGGCGTTTCCTTCACCGGCGGGGTCGCCGAGTCAAGCGTCGACGAGTGGCGCGCCACCTTCGATGTCAATGTCTTTGGGGCGGTGGCCCTTACACTTGCGTTGCTGCCGGCGCTGCGCCAGGCCGGCGGTCAGGTGGTGTTCATCAACTCGGGGTCAGGGCTCAACGTTTCGCCGGGTATGGCCTCCTATTCAGCCAGCAAGTTTGCGCTGCGGGCGTTCGCCGACTCGCTGCGCAACGACGAGCCGGAACTGCGGGTGACCAGCATATATCCGGGCCGGACCGACACCGACATGCAGCGTGACCTGGTGGAGTTCGAGGGCGGCGAGTACGACCCGGCGAAGTTTTTGCGGCCCGAGACGGTCGCGGCGGCGGTCGCCAACGCGGTGGCGACCCCGCCCGATGGTCATCTCCGCGACGTGGTGCTCCGCCCGCGCCGCATTTAGACGACCAGATTCACCAGGCGGCCGGGGACCACAATCACCTTGCGCGGGGTGGCACCCGCCAGGAACGCCTGCACCTTCTCGTCATCCAGCGCGGCGGCTTTCAGCGTGTCGGCGTCCGCGTCCGCGGCCACCACCACCCGGCCACGCACCTTGCCGTTCACCTGCACCGGGTATTCGACGGTGTCGTCGACGAGGTAGGCGGGATCGGCCTGAGGGAACGGGCCGTGCGCCAGTGAGGTGGTGTGCCCCAGTCGCAGCCACATCTCCTCCGCCAGGTGCGGGGCAAGTGGCGCCAACATCAGCACCAGCGGCTCGGCCGCCGCACGCGGCACCGCGTCGCGGTGTTCTTTGGTCAAGTGGTTGGTGTACTCGATCAGCTTGGCAGCCGCGGTGTTATTACGCAGTGCCGCATAGTCTTCGGCTACTCCGGCGATAGTGCGGTGCAGGACCCGCAGCGTGTCGGTGGCCAGTTGTGCACCGTCGATCACCCTCGTTTCGCCGGTGTTCTCGTCGACCACCAACCGCCATACCCGCTGCAGAAAGCGCTGCGCGCCGACGACGTCCTTGGTCGCCCACGGACGGGAAGCCTCCAATGGTCCCATCGACATCTCGTAGACCCGCAGGGTGTCCGCCCCGTATTCGTCGCAGATTTCGTCGGGTGATATCGAATTCTTGAGGCTCTTACCGATTTTCCCGAACTCCTGAAAGACTTCGATCTCTCCGTCGGGCCCCGGGTAGACAAAGCCGTCGCCGCGCTCGACCACCTCGTCTGCCGGTACATAAGACCCGCGAGCGTCGGTGTAGGCGAAGGCCTGAATCATGCCCTGGTTGACCAGCCTGCGGCAGGGCTCCCGAGAACTGACCTGCCCGAGGTCATAGAGGACCTTGTGCCAAAACCTGAAATACAGCAGGTGCAGCACCGCGTGTTCGGAACCCCCGACGTACAAGTCGACGCCGCCGGGATCACCGGGACCGTGCTCTGCCGGCCGCGGCCCCATCCAATAAGCTTCGTTTTCCTTGGCGCAGAAGCGTTCTGAGTTGCGCGGGTCGGTGTAGCGCAGTTCGTACCAGGAGCTGGCGGCCCACTGCGGCATGACGTTGGTGTCGCGAGTGTAGGGCTTCAGGCCGTCGCCCAGGTCCAGTTCTACGTGCACCCATTCGGTCGCCTTGGCCAGCGGCGGCGACGGCTCGCTGTCGGCGTCGTCAGGGTCGAACAAGACCGGCGAATAGTCCTGCACATCGGGCAGTTCGACCGGCAGCGCTGCCTCGTCGAGCGCGTGCGGACGTCCGTCGCTGTCGTAGACGATCGGGAAAGGCTCACCCCAGTAGCGTTGCCGCGCGAAAAGCCAGTCCCGCAGCTTGAATTCGATGCGAGCCTGGCCCCGACCTTCGGATTCCAAGCGTGCGGTGATGGCCTCCTTGGCCGCCGCCACGCTCATGCCGTCGAGATAACCCGAGTTCACCAGCAGGCCGTCACCGGAATGAGCGGCCTCCGAAATATCACCTCCGGCAATGACTTCAACGATCGGCAGACCTAGTTCGCGGGCGAAGTCCCAGTCCCGCTGGTCGTGGCCGGGCACCGCCATGATCGCGCCGGTGCCATATCCGGCCAACACGTAGTCGGCGATGAAGATCGGTACCGGCTTGCCGTTGGCCGGGTTGGTCGCGTAACTGCCCAAGAAGACTCCGCTCTTCTCTCGGCTCACCTGCCGCTCGAGATCTGACTTCGCCGCGATGGCCCGGCGGTAGGCGGCGACGGCCTCTTTCGGTGTGGCGGCACCGTATGTCCACAACGGGTCAACCCCGTCCGGCCAGGCGCCGACCACCAGATCGTCGACCAGGTCGTGCTCGGGGGCCAGCACCAGGTAGGTCGCGCCGAACAGGGTGTCGGGGCGGGTGGTGAACACATCGATGTCGAGCACCCGGCCGTCAGTGCCGGCCGCCGAGAACAGCGCTTTCGCGCCGGTGGAGCGGCCGATCCAGTTGCGCTGCATGGTGACGATCTGATCGGGCCAATCCAGCAGGTCGAGGTCGTCGAGCAGTCGGTCCGCGTAGGCGGTGATACGCATCATCCATTGCCGCAACCGCTTCCGGAATACCGGGAAGTTGCCGCGGTCGCTGCGGCCGTCGGCGGTGACCTCTTCGTCGGCCAGCACCGTGCCCAGGCCCGGACACCAGTTGACCATCGAGTCCGACTGGTAGACCAGTCGCCAGCCGTCGATCACGTCGGCCCGCTCCCCCGCCGACAGCGTCGCCCAGTCTCTGCCGTCTTCGAGACCGCGTGCACCGGAATCGAATTCGGAGATCAGCTGCGAGATCGGCCGAGCCTTGTTGGCCGCGATGTCAAACCAGGCGTTGTAGATCTGCAGGAAGATCCACTGCGTCCACTTGTAATACTCCACGTCGGTGGTGGAAAAACTTCGTCGGCTGTCGTGGCCCAGTCCCAGACGACCCAACTGACGCCGATAGTTGACGATGTTGGCCTCGGTGCGGATGCGTGGGTGGGTGCCGGTTTGCACCGCGTATTGTTCGGCGGGCAGGCCGAATGAGTCGAACCCCAAGGCGTGCAGCACATTACGGCCGAGCATCCGGAAGTACCGGGCGTAGACGTCGGTGGCGATGTAGCCCAGCAGATGTCCGACGTGCAATCCGTCACCCGATGGATAGGGGAACATGTCCTGCACGAACAGCTTGTCCTCGGGCACGGGCGAACCGTCCGCCGGAGCCAGCGAGCCGACCGGGTTGGGCACAATGAACGTCCCGAGCCTGGCCCAATTGTCCTGCCAAGTGTCTTCTATACGACGCGCCAGCTCCGCGTTGTATCGGTGTCGCGGCGTGTCGGGCGCGGCGGTCGGGGATTCGGTCACCTGAACAGGGTATAAGGGCGACGCGCCCGGACTTGCCGGCCACAGGTTGATATCGGTTGCGTAGCGCACCGATCAGAGCTTCATCCCAGCTCGATTTCGAGCCTGTTCACCGTGTTTGAACACTAGTTACAGTCGGCCAAACGACGGGTTTTTGAGCCCGGGTAGGAAGGATCAACGCAGATGTTTCAGGTCGCACGGACATGGCAGGCGGTCACGGGTGGACTGGCTGCCGGCGCGATCGGTGTCACCGCCTTCGCCGGTGCCACCGCGTCCGCGGCTCCTTTGCAGCCGGCACCCCCACCTATCCCCGGCATCGCGGCGCCGGCACCACAAGGCGGCGCGGGCGTCCCCGGCAACACCAACCGGGTCGTCGCGACTCCGCCGGGGTCCAACCCGGCCGCATCACCCATTCCGTCGGCCGCCCCGGCACCCGCCGCGGTGGCTCCGATGCCGGCCACGGTGCCCGCGCCGGTCACTGGAACGCTCCGCGACTACCTCCAGTCCAAGGGCGTCAAGCTCGAAGTGCAGAAGCCTCAGACGTTCAAGGGCCTCGACATCACGCTGCCGGTACCCACCCGCTGGACTCAGGTTCCCGACCCCAATGTGCCCGACGCGTTCGCAGTGATCGCCGACCGGCTCGGCAACAGCCTATACACGTCGAACGCCCAGCTGGTGGTGTATCGGCTGGTCGGTGACTTCGACCCCAGAGAGGCGATCACGCACGGCTTCGCCGACAGCCAGCAACTGATGGCGTGGCAAACCACCAACGCCTCGCAGGCTGACTTCATGGGCTTCCCCTCGTCGATCATCGAGGGCGCCTACCGGCAAAACGACATGATGCTCAACACCTCGCGGCGCCATGTCATCGCTACGTCCGGCAAGGATAAATACCTGGTCACGCTGACTGTGACTACCGCCTTTTCGCAGGCGGTTGCCGACGGGCCGTCCACCGACGCCATCATCAACGGGTTCCGCGTGACGGCACCGGGAACCCCGCCACCGGCGGTGCCCACCCAAGCGCCCGCTGCTGCGCCGGCCGCGGCTCCAGCACCCGGTGTGGCGGCAGCCGGAGTTCCGGCGCCCGGTGTAGCCGGCGTTCCAGCACCGGTGCCCGGCCTAGCCCCGGCCGGCGTTCCAGCACCGGTGCCCGGCCTAGCCCCGGCCGGTGTTCCAGCACCAGCGCCCGGCCAGTCGCTCACCCCGCAGCCGACGCCCAGCCTGCTGGCCCTGTTGCCCGGACTGCCGCCCCTGCCGAACTTGCACCTCAACCTGCTGGGAACCCCGCCACGCTAGCCCGTCTGGCGTTACGCCTTGCGCCGAACGTGTAACCGTTGCGAAAAATCGTGTTCAAAATCGCAGTGGGTGCACGCTCGACGAGAGGCCCTCCCGGCGAAGCGGGGAGCCCGGCAAGCGGATCGGCGGCCGGACTCGTATTGTGAGCCCATGCTGATCGCGGGTGTGCTGTGCGTGTGTGCGGCGGTGGTATCCGCCAGCTTCGGAACCTGGTCGCTTTCTCACACCCCCGCCGTCGACACCACCCAGGCGGCGCTGCGTGCCATGGCGCCGACACAATTGGCGGCTGCGGTAATGCTGGCGGCCGGCGGTGTGGTGGCCCTCGCGGCGGCACCGCACACCGCGCTGATGCTGGTGATCGTCTGCGCCGCGGGCGCTTTCGGCACGCTGGCTGCCGGGTCCCTGCAGAGCGCACGCTTTGTGCTGCGCCGGCAGCCTTCCAACTTCGAGCCGGCCGACTGCGCCGGCAATTGCGCGGTGTGCACGCTGTCCTGCCACTGAAGACGATGCTTCGAACGTCGTGCTGAAGCGGCTGTCGACCGGCCCGGTCGACCTGTTTCTGGTGGCGCTGGTGGCGACGGTGGCCCTCGCCGCCCTCCTCCCGGCCCACGGCACGGCCGCCCGGCACGTGTCCCTGGCCGCTAAAGCCGCGATCGCGTTGTTGTTCTTCCTCTACGGTGCCCGGTTGTCGCCGCAGCAGGCCTGGCATGGCCTGCGTCAGTGGCGGCTGCACTTGCTGGTGCTGGCCACCACGTTCGTGATCTTCCCGGTGCTCGGGCTGGCCGCGCGGGCGTTGGTGCCCTCGGTATTGACCATCGACCTGTACAACGGGGTGCTGTTTCTGTGCCTGGTCCCGTCCACTGTGCAGTCCTCGATCGCGTTCACCTCGATCGCCCGCGGACACGTCTCCGCCGCCATCGTCAGCGCGTCGCTGTCCAACATCCTCGGCGTGGTGCTGACGCCGCTACTGGTGGTGCTGCTGATGAACACCAGCGGCGCGCCCCGCGTCGACGCCACCGCGATCCGCGACATCGTGTTGCAGTTGCTGCTGCCGTTCGCGGCGGGGCAGCTGGCGCGGCCGTGGATCGCCGCGCCGGTCGCCCGGCATGCCGCACTGCTCAAGGTCGTCGACCGCGGATCCATCCTGCTGGTCGTCTATACGGCCTTCTCGATGGGCGTGGTCCAGGGAATCTGGGGGAGTGTCGACCCGTGGCAGCTGGTCTCGGTGACGATCGTGGCCACCGTGCTGCTCGCAATCGTGCTGGTCTGCACCTGGGTCACCGGCCGGCTCGCCCAGCTGGACCGCGGTGACGCGATCGTCCTGTTGTTCTGCGGTTCCAAAAAGAGCCTGGCCTCCGGCCTTCCGATGGCGCTCGTTCTTTTCCCCGCCGCCACAGTCGGTTTGAGCATGTTGCCGCTGATGATCTTCCATCAGATCCAGCTGGTCGTCTGCTCGGTGATCGCCAGCAGGCTTGGCCGCCAAGCGGGCCCGGGCTCGCCGAACGTGGGGGACAGGGACGAAAAGTGACGTGCATATCCCGCACGTTCGACGGACGCACACTCGCGTCGAGAAGTCTTAGGCTTAGTTTCTGCTGACGTCGATCGGGTGGGTGGCCAGCAGCGAAAGCGGCAGCGGCTGGCGCCGCAGGACCTGCCCCCACAGGTCTGATCTCGGGCCGACCAGAACGTCGGATGGCAAGGCGGACAACACAATCCAGTCGTCACGCTCGATTTCGCCTTCGAGCTGCCCAATGGTCCAGCCAGAGTACCCCGCGTAGATTCGCACCCCCTCCACCAACGGCGCGATCAGGTCGGGTTCAGCATCCAGGTCGACCATCACCATCCGGCCGGCAACATGCCGCAAACCCGGTACACCGTTTGGCTCGGCACCGATCCGCAGCACCGCCAGACACAGCGCCGCGTCGCGCTTCACCGGCCCACCGATGAACATCGTCTTCGGCTTGGCTGCAAGTTTGGCCCACTGCGGCAAGACGTTATAGACCGCGGTCTCGCTGGACCGGTTGAGCACCACGCCCAACGTGCCGCCATCGTTGTGCTCGACGATGTAGATCACGCTGCGCCGAAATGTCGGCTCCAGAAGGTCGGTGTTGGCCAGCAGCAACGTACCGGCCCGCACCCGTTGCGCGGCGGGTGCGACATAGTCCTCGGGGTCCTCGGGCTGCGGCACCACTCCATAATGGCACCCCGGACAGCATCGTCGGGGTAAACAAGCGTGGCCGATCAATATTTGTAGTGTTGTTGAGGCGGCGGGAAAGGTGAACCTGGCGTGGCCCCGATCGTTGGAAGTGGGTTCTGTGGATCAACCCCGGATGCAGGGGAGCGCACCCGTCGACATTTGGCGGTCCGTGCGCAGCATGCCCGACTTCTGGCGACTGCTGCAGGTGCGCATGGCAAGTCAATTCGGCGATGGCCTGTTCTCGGCGGGGATGGCCGGAGCGCTGCTGTTCAACCCGGATCGGGCCGCCGACCCGATGGCCATCGCGCGCGCCTTCATCGTGCTGTTTCTGCCTTACTCACTGCTGGGACCGTTCGCCGGCGCGCTGATGGACCGCTGGGATCGACGTCTGGTGCTGGTGGGTGCCACCGGCGCGCGGCTGGTGCTGGTCGCCGCGATCGGCACGATTCTGGCCATCCGGGCCGGGGAGGTGCCGCTGCTTTGTTTGGCGCTGCTGGCCAACGGTTTGGCCCGCTTCGTCACGTCCGGATTGGCGGCCTCGTTGCCCCACGTGGTTCCGCGCGAACGGGTCGTCACGATGAACTCGGTGGCCACGGCGGCGGGCGCGGTCGCCGCGTTTCTGGGCGCCAACTTCATGCTGTTGCCCCGCTGGCTCGCCGGCGACGGCGACAAAGGCTCCTCGGCGGTGATTTTCATCGTCGCGATTCCGCTGTTGATCGCGCTGCTGCTGTCGTGGCGATTCGGCCCCCGGGTACTCGGCCCCGACGACACGCGGCGCGCGATCCACGGATCTGCCGTCTACGCGGTGCTCACCGGCTGGGTACACGGCGCGCGCACGGTGGCGCAACGCCCGACGGTCGGTGCCACCCTGTCCGCGCTGGCCGCGCACCGGATGACGGTCGGCATCAACTCGCTGGTTCTCCTATTACTCGTCCACCACCTGAAATCGCCTGCGGCCGGAGGGTTCGGCACCGCGCTGATCTTCTTCGCCGCGGCGGGCCTGGGCGCCTTCGCGGCCACGGCGCTCACTCCGTTCATGGTGCGACGGTGGGGCCGCTACGCCACGGCCAACTGTGCGCTGGCCGCGGCGGTGGTCATCCAGATCGCCGGCGCCGGGCTGGTGATACCGATCATGGTGGGATGCGGCCTCCTCCTCGGCGTAGCCGGCCAAATGATCAAGCTGTGCGCCGACTCGGCGATCCAGATCGATGTCGACGACGCCCTTCGCGGACACGTCTTCGCCATGCAGGACGCGCTGTTCTGGGTCGCATTCATCATCTCGATAACCATCGCCGCGACCTTGATTCCCGACGACGGGCACGCGCCTGGGTTCGCGCTATTCGGGGCGGGCATCTATGTCGTCGGGCTCGTCGTGCACAGCATCCTCGGACGTCGTGAGCAGCCCTCGGATGCAGCCGACAATCCTTACAGGAGGCAATGATGGCGGGTCCAGCACCGATCGTGGCCGACCTACGCGCCGAAAGCGACGACCTCGACGCACTGGTCGCGCCCCTGCCGGCGGAGCGATGGGCAGATCCGACGCCTTCGCCGGGATGGAGCATCGCGCACCAGATCGCGCACCTGTTCTGGACGGATCGGGTGTCGTTGACCTCGATCACCGACGAGGCGGGGTTCGCCGAGGTACTGGCCGCCGCAACAGTCGATCCCGCCGGATTCGTCGACGCGGGTGCCGAGGAGCTGGCGGCCATGGCGCCGGGCGAGCTGCTCGCCGACTGGCGGGTCACTCGCGCACGGCTGTACGACGCGCTGCTGACTGTTCCCGACGGGCGCAAGCTGCCGTGGTTCGGGCCTCCGATGAGCGCCGCCTCGATGGCCACAGCGCGGTTGATGGAGACCTGGGCACACGGCCTGGACGTCGCCGATGCTCTCGGCGTCGACCGCCCTGCCACCGAGCGGTTGCGCTCCATCGCACATCTCGGAGTGCGCACCCGCGACTACGCCTTCTTCGTGAACAATTTGGCACCCCCGACCGACCCGTTCCTGGTCGAGCTGCGGGGACCCGGCGGCGACACCTGGTCCTGGGGTCCGCCCGATGCGGCGCAGCGCGTCACCGGTTCCGCGCTGGATTTCTGCTTCCTGGTCACTCAGCGGCGCGCGTTGGACACCCTAGACATCACGGCGGTGGGGACGGACGCTCAGCGCTGGCTGGAGATAGCTCAAGCCTTCGCGGGGCCTCCCGGCCCGGGGCGCTGAGCGCGCCCGGTCGATGAGCGCGCCCGGCGCGCGAAGAGACGCCTACTGGGGGATTTTCGCCGCGATGGCGTTGGCGATGTCGACGCCGCGGTTGCCGATGTTGAATCCGTTGGCCGCCACGTCGATAAGGACGTTGTTGCGGGCCGCCAATACCCGTTGACAACCCACGGAGCTGCGCGCTTGGGCGGTGAACGTCATCACCAGACTGCCGTCGGGGGTGGTCAGCGGGCCGAACGTCCACCGTGTCGGGGTTTCGCCGGGGTTCGTCAGCGTGAAGCTTCGCCCCGAGCACGCCGACCACTGCCGGCGTTGATCGGCAAGCGCCCGTTGGGCCGCATCGGCGGAGGGAAACGCCAGCACCGCCTGCGCCGCACCGTTGGGCCCGGTCGGGTTGGTCAGGATCTGAATCAGCGATCCGATCGATCCGGCGCGGCCTAACGCCCCCAGGTCAGCCGGAGAATACGGGCCGGTGCAGTCCTTTTCAGAGATCGCGGGGGTGTTGTCGGTGAGTCCATGACTGGAAGAGCTGGAAACAGTCATCGAGGGGACGCCGAATACGGCGGCGATTTGTTCGGTGGTCAGCAGGAATCCCGGTAGCGCCGTGGCCAGTGCCGGCGGTGCCGGACCAGCAGCGGTGGTGGTGGCCGCCGAGCTCGAAGGTGACACCGCTGCGGTCGATGCCGGTGGCGCCGCGGTGGGTCGTGAATGTCCCCGCGCGACGACTGTTACCACGCTGGCGGCTATGGCCGCGAGCACCAGGACGGCGGCGGCCAGCGCTGCGATCGTGCGTCGGCGCCGCCGGGGGGCCGGTGGCGGCCAGGGTGGCAAGGCCGGGCCAACCTGGTAGCCAGGTGGCGTCGGCAACATAGCTGGGCGTGTCTGGCCGTGATGCCCCCAGTGCGGGGTCGGGCCACCGAGTGCGGCGTCGTTGAGGGCCTCGGCGGCGGCGACCGCGAACTGGCGCGCCGATGCAAACCGTTGGGCGGGATCTTTGGCCATCGCGGTCGCGATCACCCAATCCATCCGCAGTGACAATCCCGCCACCTGATCGGTCACGGTGGGAGGCGGCGCTTGCAGGTGCGCGGCCACCAGCGCGGCGATCCCGTCTGCCGATGCGAACGGTGCCTTACCCGTGAGCATCCGAAACAGGCTGCATCCCAAGGAGTACAGGTCGGCCCGAGCGTCAACCGGCCCGCCGGCCAGCGACTCGGGTGCCGCATAGGGCAGTGTCACGATTCCCGAGCCGGTGTGTGTCGATCCCACATCGCTGAGCGCGCGGGCAATCCCGAAGTCCGCCAACAAAACCCGCTCGTCAGGCCCGACCGGCCCCGACAGCAGGAAGTTCGCCGGCTTGACGTCGCGGTGCACCACCCCGAGCTGGTGGGCATAGTCGAGCGCCTTGGCGACCTGGCCCAGGATGTACACCGCACGTGCGGGCGTCATGGCCCCCGATCGCATCGCCTTGTCGGCATCGGTGCCGTCGACGAATTGCATGGCGATCCACAGCTGACCTTCGTCGGTTTGCCCACGGTTGTAGACGGACACGATGTTGGGATGATCCAGTCGAGCGGCGATATCCGCCTCTTGGTTGAAGCGGGCGCGGAATGCGGGATTACCGGACAGTTGCGGATTGAGCACCTTCAGCGCGTCATACCGCGGAAGGCTCGGGTGGACGGCCAGATAGACCGTGCCCATGCCGCCGGACCCCAGTACCCGCTCGATGCGGTAGCCCGCCACCATCGACCCGGCGCCCAGCGTGCTCATCGTCATCCCACATTAATAATTAATCGCCGGCCCGCATCCCTCCCGTTGCCCGCGACAGCGCTGCAGCTACTGCGGGATTTTCGCGGCGATCGCCTTGAGCAGATCGACGCCTTTCTTGTCGAGGTTGAAAGAGCACGAGCCGACGTCGACGATCACGTTGTTGCGCGCGGTCAGTGCACGCTGACAACCCATATAGCTTTTGCCTTCTCGGGACGTTGTCAGCACCAGAATGCCGTCGGGGGTAGTCAGCGGGCTGAAGGCCCATTGGTGCGGTGACTCGTTGGGAAGGGTCAGCGTGAAGGTTCGCCCAGCACATGCCGACCACTTTTGGTGTTGATCGGCGAGCGCCTTCTGGGCGGCAGCAGCGGTGTGGAAGCCAATGACGGCTTGCTGGACGGCGTCGGCACCGGCGGGATTCTTGATGAACTGAAGCTGCGCACCGATCGCTCCGGAGTTGGCGTAGCTCGCCCGGTCAGCGGGTTGGTAGGGCCCGGTGCAGTCTTTCTCCGAGATATAGGACGAGACGTCGGCAAATGAGTCCGCGGATGACTCCACGACTTGCATTGTGGGCACGCCGATCATCGTGGCGATCTGTTCCGCGGGCAGCAAAAACCCGCTCAGCGCCGAGGTGGGTACCGGTGCCGCCGGGCCGCCCGCCGGGGCGGACGTCGTCGCGCTGGACGGCAGGCTGCCGGACGCCGGCGTGCTCGATGCGGGTGGGAACGCGCTGTGTTGTGGATGCGATTCCGTAGCCAGCATCACCGCGGTCGTTGCTGCGGCGACAACAGTGATGACAGCCGCCGCGGCCGCAATGCGGCGGCGAGGTCGCCGCGGATTCGGCGGCGGGGGTAGCGACGGGTAGCGGGGCGGCGCCGACGGAGCCATCGTGGTGCGAGCCCCGCCCGGCTGCCACCACCCGGG
The DNA here is from genome assembly GCF_035499775.1 of Mycobacterium sp. Classification (GTDB taxonomy): domain Bacteria; phylum Actinomycetota; class Actinomycetes; order Mycobacteriales; family Mycobacteriaceae; genus Mycobacterium. The sequence continues at coordinate 15,508 of NZ_DATJYB010000381.1, forward strand.
TCCGTTCGTATCCGTCGGTCGCGAGTAGGAACCGAGGTCCGGACTCGGACTCGATTGCCATGGGGCAGTCAGGGAGCCCGACGGGACGCTGGGTGCACCGAGTGCGTCCGCGGCGGCTGCCGCGAGTTCACGACACGAGGAGAAGCGGCGGGCGGGATCCTTGGCCATCGCGGTCGCGATCACCGCGTCCATGCGCGGCGATAGCCCCGGGGCCCACTCACTGACCCGCGGGGGCGGAGCTTGCAAGTGCGCGGCCACCACGGCCGCCATGCCTTCGGCCCACGCGAACGGCGCCTTACCGGTCAGCATGCGAAACAGCGAGCATCCCAACGAATACAGATCCGCCCGACCGTCGAACGGCTGGCCGCTGAGCACCTCCGGCGCCGCGTACGACAGTGTCGCCATCACCGAACCGGTGACCGTCAACCCCGCATCACCGAGCGCCCGGGCAATCCCGAAGTCCCCCAACAAGACCCGCTCGTCAGGCCCGACGGGTCCGGACAGCAGGAAGTTCGCCGGCTTGACGTCGCGGTGTACGACTCCGCACTGACCGGCGTATTCCAGCGCCTTGGCAACCTCGCCGACGATGTACACCGCGCGCGCCGGGTTCATGGTGCCCGCATGCAATGCCTGGTCGGCGTCGGTACCGTCGACGAACTGCATCGCAATCCACAGCTGGCCCTCGTCGGATTGCCCACGGTCATAGATCGACACGATGTTGGGATGGTCGAGGCGAGCGGCCATATCAGCTTCCCGGACGAACCGGGCGCGAAAATCTGGATCCCCCGACAGCTCGCCGCTGAGCACCTTCAACGCGTCGGAGCGGGGGAGACTCGGGTGAGCGGCCAGATAGACGACGCCCATACCGCCGGCGCCCAGCACCCGTTCGATCCGGTACCCCGCCAACACCGACCCGGCGCTGAGCATCTCCTAGGCCGCGCCATCGCTGAGCTGAGCTGGCACGGCAATCACCTGTCCAGTATGCGGCCGTCGCATGCGGCGTCAGCGCGCGTCGTGCGGGTGACCGGCAACGACAACGCGGGCGCGCGTCACGGCGTCCTTGTCGGACTCACCGCCGCTGCCCCGCGCCAACATTCCCGCCGGCGTCATCGGCATCGGAGCGCCGCCCATCCCTGCCGAGGTGGTGGGGCTGCGTACTTCGGCGGCATTGAGCACACCGGCGCGCAGGCCGACCGGCCGCCCGCCGTTCTCCGGCTCGAAACTGCTGGTGGGCCTGGTGTAGCTGGTCAATCCGGCGCCGGGGAAGGCACCCAGCCCGCTTGCCCCACCGGCCGACGCGCCGCCCAGACCACCCGCGGTACCGCCCACTGCCAGCACCGGCTCGGCGACCGCCGCAGCCGCATTCGGCGACGCGGCCGCGGGGAACATGCCGGCCATGGACTGCAGCATGGACTGCGGCAGGCTGCCAAAACCTTGCAGCGCCTGCATCGGCGCCTGGACCATCCCCTTGAGTGGTTCGGTCACGCTTGACACCATCGACATCGGTTGCTGCATAAGCGAACTCAGCTGGCCGCCGGCATCGGCGGGCGCGGCCGCCGCCTGCCCTGCCGTATGGCCGACCTGGCCCGAAACCTGCATTGCGTCGCCCATCCCGGTTTGTCCGGCGGCTTGCCCGACCGCTGCCGCGGCCGCAGCCGGGGTGGCCGGCGACGCGCCCATCGGTGCAGCGGGTGGGGGAATGCCCAGTGCGGCGATCAGCGCGTGCGTGGTGCCCGAATATGTCCAGCCGATGCGCGAATTGTGCGGCCAGTGGACGCCGAAGTACTCGGTATCACGTTCGACGATGCCCGGGGTGTTCTGACCGAAAAAGTTGGTGGCGTTCAGCACGACCCATTCGTCCCGGTTGGTCTGGGAGACCACCGACGGGATGACCGTGGACTGCGCGATGACGAAGGCCTCCACGGCCGCTTGGGTGACGTTGATCTTGTGCGCGGTCCAGCCGACCAGTGTCTGCAGTCCCGCGTTGAGGCCGGTCGCCGCAACCATCGAGGCGATCGCGCCCAGACCCTGCCACTGCGCGGCCGTGGCAATCGTGTTGACTGCCGAAAGACCCATCGACAGTTCCTTGTTCGCGGTCTCAGTGACCCACACCAGATTGTTGGCTAGCACCGACGCCGCGCTGCCTGCCTCGAAGATCAGCGCGATCAGCTCGGGGGGACCTGTCCACCTGGGGTCGGGCATGCTGTCCTCTTAGAGCAGGCCCGCGTTGATCGTTTCGACGGCGGTCGTGGTGACAGAAGCTATGCCTTGCGCACCCGCGAAGCCGGCCCGCTGCCCGACATGCTCGGTCGAGGTGGCCAGGTACGCAGCCCCGGCGGCGTTCAGCGCGGCCGCGAACTCGACGGAGTCGGCGTCGGCAGCCATCGGCAGTACGCCGGTAAGCGCCGCCGCCCCAGCCGCGGTAGTGGCCGCCATCTCCTCGCTGATCCCGGCCTCGGCGGCGGCCGACAAATCGACGGCACCCGGAATCATGCTGAACAAGCCACCCATGTGTCTATCTCCCTTGCTTGGCCCGAAGTTGTCTGAGTTTATGGACGGTCACGCAAGCTGTCGAGTCAGCTATTCCGGCGCTCCTACCAGCACTCCTTCGATCGCGCCGTCGGTCGTGACGAGCAGGCCCCGGCCCGCCGGCAATTGCTGCGCGCTGACCCGGCCGAAGACCTTCACGGCCGCGGGGTCGTTGTCCATGAACAGCGTCGGCGCTCGCGAACTGGTCATCTTCTGCAGGAATGGGTTCGTCACCGACACGCCCGCCCAGTTCCCGGGCAACCGCGAGGCGAGCACGTGCAGGCCGATCTCTCGGCTGCGGTCGAGCAATCCCCACAACGGAGCCGTCGCCGCGTTCTTGCCGATCACACCGTGCGGCCGCAACTCGTGCTCGTCGTCGATCAGCAGGAAGTGGTGCGCGCCCTGCCATGCGGTGCGGTTCAGCAGTTCTTCTTGGCTCAGTCCGGACGGCGGCAGGCGGTCGCGCATGATCTGCGCCAATCCTTCGATCACCGCGTCGATGTCGTCCTGGGTGTAGGCGTAGGCGCGCACGTGCGGACCTCGGATCTTGCCGATGAGCGACGTCTTGGGATCGATGATGCTGATCTGCGCCTGCTCGGGGGTGAAGCGGCT
>NZ_DATJYB010000382.1:0-3824 GCF_035499775.1 Mycobacterium sp.
ACGATGTTTGCGTGGGTGATGCGAACCGCCTTGGGAAATCCCGTCGATCCGGAAGTCAACTGCATGAATGCCAAGTCATCGTCGTCGGTCTCAACCGGGTCGATCCGGCGGCTGTCGAGCAGTTGACCGATGGTCACCACCCGCATGCCCAGCTGAGACAGCACTGGTGCCGCAGCCATGAACGGGTCAGAGACGACGACACACTTCGCGTCGATCATCTTGATGACGGAGGTGGTCTCCTCGGCCCAGCGCTGCAGGTCGGTGCGCGGCGTGGGCTGATGCAGCATGGTCAGGCTGGCACCCCGCATCCAGATGCCCTGCGCGGTCGGCGCGATCTCGGCCGGGTCACCGGCCAGCACGGCAACGGCGTCACCAGGTCCGACGCCCGTCGCGGCCAGGCCACCAGCAACCTGTCGAGCCCGCTGATGCACTTCCGCCCAGGAGTGCCGGACAGGCGCGTTCGGCTCGCCGGTGACCATGCCGTGGATGGTGCACTGCGCACTGGAAAACATCGTCTCGGTGAATCTGCTCACGAGGATCCCTCTGCAAGCGCAGCGTTAGGGGAACTGATGGTGTCGAGATCTCGCGCGCACCGGTAATGCTGAAGCCGCTGGGCTTCGAATGCCGTTTGTCCCGAAAAGAATTCAGCGCGACACCGAAAGATCGTGACCTCCTCGCGTTGGCCCCGGGATGGTCCCACACGCTGAGCGAACTGCCTGCTGAGCGCCTCCAACGCGATGACCGTACCTGAGCGACCGCCGTGGAACACGGCGAAACGCCGATTGTGATGTCGGTCACCGCTGAACCCGCACACGCCGCCGACTCGGACGAAACCGCCTCGGATGCACGTCACACCCGAGGACTTGGAGAGGTACGGCGACGAGGAGCAGGCCCGCGCGGCGTGGGAGGAGGAAACGGCCTTGCGGATCGGACGCAATTCCGGTCAGCTAACTGCAACCCGCAATGAAAGGTTCGCCTGATGATCAAGCAAGTTCTCGGAGTTTCTGCTGTGTCATTCGCAGTCGCTGTGGGAATTACGGTGATCGGGGCCCCGCCGGCCGTAGCCGACACCTACTGCGGCAAGTCCAGCCGCGGGGCGTCGGTTTACGCCGGCAACTCGCAGACCTCGTGCGAATTCGCCATGGCCACAGCCGAGGCTTACCACTCCTATGGAAACGGCTCGCTTCCGTTCAACGTGCGCAGCCCGGTTACCGGTCAGACTTACTCCATGACATGTACCGCCGCCGGCTCGGTATGCCAGGGCGGCAACAATGCCCTCGTCTACTTGCGCTAGCTATCGTTCGCCTTGCCGCGTATCGATCGTCGCTTCAAGAGCCGTAAAGAGCCCACTGCTACCCGGCGTCGCTGACGGCTTCGAGGCGCTGGTTCACCCGAGCCAGCGCCTCGTCGAAAACCTCTACCTTTTCACTGCGCTTTTCGTTGGCCGGCTGGGCGGCGCCGCGGGCACCTTCGACCTCCACTCGGGCCGCACCCTGGCGCCGCAACAGGCTGAAGTTCTTCTCGCGTGCCCGCCTGAGCTTGCCCTGCAGTTCCTTCAGCGACTTCTCGTCCATGCGGGCCAGAGCCTCGGGATGAGCCGCGCCGATCAACGAACTTTCCTGCGGGGTCAGGTTCACATGGTGGTTGCTCACCGTAGATTCATAGCCCGCGCCGGCCACACCTGTCGACAAATCGCGGGAGGGCGTCCCGAACGGTCACGCTGTGGCTATTTCGAATTCACATCGTTCACGCGGCCGCGGTGCCTGCCGGAACTATCTGCCTAAGGCAGAGACAATCTCCTCATGCCCACCGAACCCCCACCCCCGCCACCCGCCTCGCCGAAACCGCCGCGGCCGCACGTCGCGCCCGACGATTTGGAGCGGTTCGGCGACGAGGATCAGGTGCGCGCGGAGTGGGACGAGGGCCGGCTCCGCGACGAGCAGCCGCCGCATCACCGTTAGCCCGCCGCGCCGATAAGGGTGCGCTCACCGCCGCAACCGTGTCAGGTGCCCGAAGCAAACGCGGCGGCGATGCGATCCATCAGCGAGTTGAGGTCGTAGTAATCGCGCAGGCGCACGATCCTGCCATTGCCGTCGACCTCGAAGACGCCGACGACCTCCAGGTCGAATGACTTCCCTTGAATCTCGAAAACATCGGCCCGTTCAACCATGACGGTGCCACCACTCGCCACAAGGTTCCTGACCTCGACCGTGATACTTGGAACGAGTTGCACTTGCGCTTCGATCTCGGCCCTGATGGCGTCGGCCCCGCGATAGGTACCTCTCGGCCCGTCGGTCCAGACGGCGTCGGCGCCGAAGAAACTGACAAGTTCGTTCACGTCGGATTGCTTGAGGGCCGCCAAAAACCTTCGCACTACCTGCTCTGCAGCTTCACTCACCCGGAAACCAACTCGATAGCCTGCGATCCGCAGCGTAGGGCGGGTTCCCGATCTGGTCTAGACATTCGCGAATTCGATTGCGACGGACGGTCGGGAAACATCGGCCGAATAGGCGCCGCACGGCGCTTATTCGGTGCCGAAGGCAAAAACCGTTGTCGAATCGTAGGTCTGGCCCGGGTTGAGCATGGTGGTCGGGAAGTTCGGATGATTCGGCGAATCCGGGTAGTGCTGGGTCTCCATCGTGAATCCCGCGCCCTGCCGGTAGATGTGCCCGCTGGTGCCCGTGAACGTCCCGTCGATGAAGTTGGACGTGTAGAACTGCACACTGGGCTCGGTTGTGGACACAATCAGGGTGCGTCCCGTCTGCGGATCCTCGGCCCTGGCCGCCTGCACCAGACCAGTGTTGTTGCCGCGGTTGATCACCCAGTTGTGGTCGTAACCGTGGGCCAGCAGCAGCTGCGGGTCATTCGCGGTGATATGCGCGCCGATCGTGATCGGTGATGTGAAGTCGTACGGTGTGTTCTTCACCGGGGCGATCTGCCCGGTCGGGATCTGTGTGGGGTCGGTTGGCGTGTAGTTGTCGGCAAAGATGGTGACCCTCTGGCCGTAGACGTCGAGCCTGTCCTCACCTGCCAGGTTGAAGTAGCTGTGATTGGTCAGGTTGACAACGGTCGGCGCATCGGTGGTCGCGTGGTAGTTGACGCGCAGTTCGTTTTTGTGGTCCAGGGTGTAGGTGACGGTGGTCGTCAGCGTCCCGGGATAGCCCATTTCGCCTGCGGGACTTATATATTGGAGTTTCAGACCCACGCTGTCGCCACCGTTCTGCTGACTGGCCTGCCACACCTTCGTATCGAAGCCCGCGGTGCCGCCATGCAGGCTGTTGCCATTGTTGTTGATCGGCAAGTGATATTCGTTGCCGTTCAACGAGAAAGCGCCCTTGGCGATCCGGTTGCCATAGCGACCGATGATCGCGCCGAAATAGGTCTTGGCGGATCCGGTGTTGTTGAGGTAGCCGATCAGGGTCGGAAAGCCCAGTACCACATTGTCGACATGTCCGGTGCGATCGGGGACCTCGATCGATTGAATGATGCCGCCGTAGGTCAGGATTCGGACGCGCATGCCGTGCCCGCTGCTGAGCGTGTAGCGGCTCACCGGCGTCCCGCCCACCTCGCCGAACGGCTCGGTCGTGATCGACGGCGCCCCTGCGGGTTCCGCTGCATTGCCGCTGTCCTTGGCGGAGTTGGTCGTCGTATTGCCGCATGCCGCCACGCCCGCTACCCCGGCGATGAGGATCAGTTGACGTAATCGTTTGCCGCGCATTGGCGCTCCTCGCACTCGTGACTAGTTGCCCTTCACGTAGCCGCCAGTGCAGATGTTGTAGTGCCCGGCTGGATCGAATGCCTCTCCCTTGCCCGGGAAGTACCAC
>NZ_DATJYB010000383.1:0-4014 GCF_035499775.1 Mycobacterium sp.
ACGCTGATCTGCATCGGCTCAACGGCCCCGGGGCCGGGGCCGGGACCGTTAGCCACGCAGCCATCCGATGCCGTCCCGCCGTTCGGGCAGGCACCGCCACCGGCCGGGGCGCCGCCGTTCGGGCAGGCACCGCCACCTGCCGCGATGCCGCCGGTCGGGCAGGCACCGCCACCGGCCGCGATGCCGCCGGTCGGGCAGGCACCGCCTCCGCCCGCCGCGCCCGTCGATCCGGTAGCTCAGCCGCCCGCCGCTCCCCCGGGCGCAGCACCGGCAGGCGCAGCCGGAGCCCCCAAGGCCACACCGGCGCCCAAGAAGCCGACCGGTCCGCCGGCGCCGGCCGCTCCCAATGCGCCGGCCCCGGGCGAGCCGCCGCCGCCTCCGCCCGGCTGACCACTCGTCAGACCGCCGCCTAGACTTGGCGGTGATGTCCCGACATGACCCCGCCGACCTGACCGCGGCTGTCCGCGCCGCGCTGGCCAAGGTGATCGATCCCGAGCTGCGGCGCCCCATCACCGAACTCGGGATGGTCAAGAGCGTCGACGTCGACCCCGACGGCGGCGTGCACGTCGCGATTTACCTGACCACCGCCGCCTGCCCGAAGAAGACCGAGATCAGCGAGCGCGTCGCCCAGGCCGTCGCCGACGTTCCCGGTACCGGGGCGGTGAAAGTCAGCCTGGACGTGATGAGCGACGATCAGCGCACCGAGCTGCGCAAACAGCTGCGCGGCGATGCCCCCGAACCCGTCATCCCGTTCGCCCAGCCCAACTCGCTGACCCGGGTGTACGCGGTCGCGTCCGGCAAGGGCGGGGTCGGCAAGTCGTCGGTCACGGTCAACCTGGCCGCCGCGATGGCCGCCCGCGGCCTGTCGGTCGGCGTCCTCGACGCCGACGTCTACGGCCACTCCATCCCCCGGATGATGGGCACCACCGACCGGCCCACCCAGGTCGAGTCGATGATCCTGCCGCCCATCGCCCACGAGGTGAAGGTCATCTCGATCGCCCAGTTCACCGAGGGCAACACCCCGGTGGTGTGGCGCGGCCCGATGCTGCACCGGGCGTTGCAGCAGTTCCTGGCCGACGTGTACTGGGGCGATCTGGACGTGCTGCTGCTCGATCTGCCGCCCGGAACCGGCGACATCGCCATCTCGGTGGCCCAGCTGATCCCGAACGCGGAAATCCTGGTGGTGACCACGCCACAGGTCGCTGCGGCCGAGGTCGCCGAACGGGCCGGCAGCATCGCGATACAGACCCGCCAGCGCATCGTGGGCGTGGTGGAGAACATGTCGGGGCTGCTGCTGCCGGACGGCTCGACGTTGCAGGTCTTCGGCGAGGGCGGGGGCGCCCAAGTCGCCGAGCGGCTGTCGCGTGCGGTCGGCGCCGAGGTTCCGCTGCTGGGTCAGATCCCGCTGGATCCCGCGCTGGTGGCCGCGGGCGACGCCGGCATGCCGATCGTGCTGAGCGCACCCGATTCCCCGGTGGGCAAGACGCTACTCAGCATCGCCGACAGCCTGTCGTCGCGCCGTCGCGGGCTGGCGGGAGTGTCGTTGGGGCTGGACCCCACGCGTCGCTAGGGCGTTTCGGGGTTACTCACCGCCCTACGTCGCGTCAGGATCGAACGGGGCGCGCCCTGGCTCCAGCGGGTGCGACGGCTCGACCGGCTGTCCCGATTGCGCGGGCGCCGGAGCCCCATTGACGGGGCCGGCCGGCTTGTCGAAGTTCCCGGTGAATATCGAGTCATCACCGTCGAGCAGGTGCTTGGTCAGCGCCGCGCGTGGTGTCATGCCGCGCAACTTCTGCAGCTCGCTCAGTTGCCCGCGCAGATCGTCGAACTCGGGCCCGATGTCCTCACGCAGCTGGCTAGTCATACCGCTGAGGTAGTCGCGGGCCTGGCGCAGGGCGCCCGCCGTCCAGCGGATAGCTCCGGGGAGACGCTCGGGCCCGAGGACCACCAACCCGACCATCAGGAGCACCAGCATTTCCCCCCAGCCGACGTTGGCGAACATCTAGCTGGTATCGGGGTCGGGCTTGACGGTCAGCGTGACGTGCCGGCCGTCGCGGACCACCTCTACCGGGGCATCCTGCCCGACGGTCAGCTGCCGCACCGCGACGACGAACTCGTCGGCGTCGGCGACCTTACGGTTGCCGACCTTGACGATCACGTCGTTCTCCTGGATCCCGCCCTTCTGCGCGGGACTTCCTGCCTTCACGTTGGCCACCTGCGCGCCCGACGCGATCGCGTTGCTCACCGACCGGGTGCTGATCCCCAACGTCGGGTGCACGATCTTGCCGTCTCTGATCAGCGTCTGGGCAACGTTCTTCATCTCGTTGACCGGGATCGCGAAGCCCAGCCCGCTGGCGCTGTCCGACAGCGACTTGCCGGCGGTGTTGATGCCGATCACCTGGGAGTCCATGTCGATCAGCGGGCCACCCGAGTTGCCGTGGTTGATCGAGGCGTCGGTCTGCAGGGCATCGACGACGGTGTCGGTGTCAGAGCCCTCCCCCGACAACGGCACCGGACGGTGCAGTGCGCTGATGATGCCGTGTGTCACGGTGCTGCGCAGACCCAGCGGCGCACCGGCGGCCAGAACCTCGTCGCCGACCCGCACCTTGTCGGAATCACCGAGCCGGGCCACGGTCAGATTGTCGACGTTGTCGACCTTGAGGACGGCCAGGTCGGTCTTGGGGTCACGGCCGACCAGGCTGGCGGGCACTTCCTTGCCGTCGTTGAAGATGACCTTGGTCTTGAACTGGCTGGGGTTGTTCGCCGCTTCGGAGATCACGTGGTTGTTGGTGACGATGTAGCCGCGGCCGTCGATGATCACCCCGGAGCCCTGCATGCCCTCGGTGTCGCTCTTGGACTCGATGGTCACCACGGAGTCGGCCACCGCGGCGGCCACCTTGGCGAACCGGCCCGCCGGCGACTCGCCGTTGCCGTTGGTCGACAGCGTCACCTTCGAGGTGGTGAACGCGCCGACGACTTCGGCGGTCTTGCGGCCGATCAGCCCGCCGAGCGCGCCGATGACCAGCGCGATCAGCAGCAGGACAACCAGGGCAAGGTAGGACACCTTGCGGCCGAACAGCACATCCCGGACGCCCAGCTTGCCGGTCTGGCCCAGCACCGCGTGTGGCGCCGGCGCAGACACCGCCGGGGTCCCCAGAGCCGCCCCGGCCCCGGGGTCTCGCCACGGGTCCTCCGGTTCGTCCTGGTCCTTGCCGTCCTTCTCGGCGGCCAGCGCACCGGCGTCGATCGGATGGCGCTGCAGCGAGTCGGCGCCCGCGAAAGGCCGGCTGAACGCCTCCTGCAAGACCGGGTCGGCCGGCTGATCGTGCGGCCGGAAGTCGGTCTGCTCCCGGTACTTCTGCGGGCGTACGCGGTCCGCCAGGAAGGATCCCCGGAGTCCGTGCGGACGACCGAACGCCTGACGCGACGCGGGGTCGACCGGCGGCCGGGCTACGGGGCGCGGCGCTAGGCGGTTGCCGCCGTCCTGGCCGATGTTGTTGCCTTGGTCGGAGGTCACTTTGTCCTCTTCTGGATGCTGTGCTGATCGCTCGAGACAGGCCGCTTACCGGGCGATATATAGGCAACGGCATTGCCCGTGTCCACCCTAGTATCCACGGATCTCGAGTGGTGGGCAGGAACGCACGCGCCGGGCCGGCTCGGGGGCGCTCCGCGAATAGCCGACAAGCTACCGGCGCTTGCGCTGGTCGCGTGGGTCGCCGTCGGCGAAACGGCCAGATAGCGGCCGGGGAATTGATGTCGGATCGTCGGATGAGCCGTGCGGAATCTCGGTCAGCAGCCCGAGCAGCTCGGTGGGAATCCGAATCGGGTTGGAGTCGCGCAGCGCGGCACGCGCCCGGCTCTGGTCCTCGATTTCGGCCGCACACTGAGGGCACAGCGACAGATGGTGGGCGGCCCGTAGGTGGGCGTTCATCCGCAGCTCACCGTCGACGAACGCGGCGATCGCCTCGATGGACAGATGCTCGGTGGAACCGAAGCGCCGCGGCGCGCCGACCG
>NZ_DATJYB010000384.1:0-45910 GCF_035499775.1 Mycobacterium sp.
TCGGATTTCGTCTGACCGCTAGCCGACGTTGGGTTTGATCTCCTCGATCACCCACTGGGCGTAATCGAGATACTCGCGTCGTGGCCAATCCGCGCATGACTTCGAACGGGCGCCCGTCGTAGCCGGGTTGGCTCTTGATGAACTCGACCCGCTCGGCGATCTTGTCCGGCGGGTGAGAAACGGCCACCATCCGGAGGCAAATCTGGCTGCGCGCTTGAGCGCGGCATCCGCATCGCCGCCGATCCACACTGGAAGATGCGGTTTCTGAACGGGTTTGGGTTCAAAGGCCACGTCGTGAAACGACACGTAGCTGCCCGCGAAGCAAGGCGATTGGCTGGTCCACAGTTCGATGATCGCCGCCAGATATGCGTCGGCGATCCGGCCGCGCCGGTGGAACGGCACCCCGAGGAGGTCGAATTCGGGTTTGAGCCATCCGACTCCGAAAGTGACCATCATCCGGCCGCCGCTCATCCAGTCGGCGGTGGCGAGCGCCTTTGGCCGAAGAATCGGAGACCACTCACCGAGTGACTTCAGTTCGACCAGGGGTACGCAAACAATGGCCCGGTGAGTGCGGACGCGAGGAGCGACAACACCGCGCAGAAGATCAGGAGCCAGATTGCGTGGGCGAGGAACCTAAACGCGGCCTTCAGATCATCATTCCGGCCACCTACTTCGCACCGGATGACGGTGCTCAGCCGATCCAGATCGCGGGGAGTCAGGAGCACCCTCTCCTGACCGATTGCCATCAGATACCTGCGGGAGCCATTGGCCCGATCGAGGCGAACGAGGTGTAGCAGATCGCCGTCACTGTCGCGCAGGCCGATGAGGCTGGTTAGTTCCGGTTGTCTCACGGTGTACCCCCTCGATCGTTGGAGTTCCGTGGTTGGGTTGGGACTGTCCTGTGGTTGGAACTTCTCGACCATATCCGCCGCCGGCAACCGCGCGCAATCCCCTGCGCTGCAAGGGATCTGCATCGTTCCGATACACCGATGTCATCGCCTAACAGTCCGCAGACAGCCACCTGCCTGGGCGGCAAGATTATGTCACCGCTAAACCTACCCTCGCCTTGGCCAGCACGATCGGATGCTGCGGTAGCAGGGTGACGCAGGAGTTGAGTCGGATCCTGTCGGTGGCCCCGGCGATGTAGGCCTGGGCGACGGTCGACTGCAGATAGTGCGGACCGGAAAGTTCGACGTGCTCGTTGGGGATGACGAAATGCTCCGGGATCGCGATCATGTCTTAGCCCAGCGCATCGGCCCACTTGACCATTCGAGTCTGGTCGGGCCCGGTGACCCCGCTTTCCCAGGGCTGGGTCATCACCTTGAGGCGCACCATGTGCGGTAGCGCGAACGAGAGTTTCATTGGCGTCGACGCCGGCGCAGGAACGACACCAGGTGCACGAGCACGACGACCACGGCCCCGACGATAAATCCGACCACCGCGGACACGCCGGTATCGACCACCCAGGCCAGCACGTCACCGACGGACGGAACGGCGTGGCGTGCCTGATCGTCGAGGTGGTGAAGCAAGCCGTACGGGGTGCGCCAGCCGAGGTGGCTGGCCCCCGCCAGCAGGATGTGGCCGCCCACCCAGAGCATCGCCAGGCTCCCGACCGCCGAGAGCACCGAGAGCACCTTGGGCATCCCGGCCACCAAGCCCCGGCCGACGATCTGCCCGACTCGGGACGCGGTCTGGGTCAGGCGAAGGCCGATGTCGTCCATCTTGACGATGACGGCGACGACGCCGTACACCAACACGGTCAGGACCAGGGCAACCACGACGAGGATGACGAGCCGCGGCACGAACGCCTGGTCTTCCACCTCGTTGAGCGCGATCACCATGATCTCCGCCGACAAGACCAGGTCGGTGCGGATCGCCCCGGTCACCATCTCCTGCTCATCGGCCGGTCCGGCCTGGACGCCGTGACCACGGATGCTGCCCCAGATCTTCTCGACGGCCTCGAAGCACAGGTAGAGGGCGCCCAGCATCAGGATCGGGGTCAGCAGCTTCGGCGCGAACTGGCTGAGCAGCATCGCCGCGGGCAGGATCAACAGCAGCTTGTTGCGCAGCGAGCCGATCGCGATGCGTTTGATGATGGGCAACTCGCGCTCGGCGGCGATCCCGTCGATGTACTGCGGCGTCACCGCGGTGTCGTCGATGACCACTCCGGCGGCCTTTGCGGTCGCGCGGCCGGTGGCGGCGGTTAGCCGCGCAAACATCGCGACGTCGTCCAGGAGCCCGAACAGACCCGCGCTCATCGCGTCCCCAACATTTCGCTGGAGGCTACCCGCTGTGCTCACGATCCGCCGGATGAAGGTTTGCCGGCGACGCAAACGGCCGAGCCCGAAAGCATTCGTCGACGTGAATGAGGAATAGACAGCGCGGCATTTGCGGAGAAAAATCAGCAGAGCGTCCCTGGCTGCCTCAACTGGCCGGGCAGCCGGCCGGCGGTCCAGCGAATTGTCGCGAGGAGGCAGGAATCATGCCTGCAACAGATCCGACGTTTTACCGCAGCCCAGCCGCCGCCGTCTCGGCCGCGCCCGAGCAGATGGCCTATGTCGCCGCTTTCGATCCGGCAGGGCGGGCAAAGGACGCGCTCGTTGTGGTGGACTGCGATGCAGACTCCGACACCTACGGCAGCGTCGTCGGCTGGGCCGAGCTGCCAACGGCCGGCAACGAACTGCACCACTTCGGCTGGAGTGCGTGTTCGAGTGCGCTCTGCCACGAAGGGCATGGCCATCACGAGGCGATCGAGCGGCGATATCTGCTAGTCCCCGGCATCCGTTCGTCGACCACGTATGTGCTCGACACCAAACCCGACCCTCGCCGCCCCGTGCTGGCGCACACAATCCAGGCCAGCGAATTGGCAACCAAGGCCGGATATTCGCGCCCGCACACGGTCCACTGTGGATCGGGCGGCATTTTCATGTCAGCGCTGGGCGGCCCCAATGGGGACGACGGTCCCGGCGGCATCGCGCTGATCGATCACGATACGTTCGAGGTCATCGGACCGTGGGAGGTCGACCGCGGACCGCAATTGCTGTCCTACGACGTGTGGTGGCACCTGAATTACGACACCGTGATCACATCGGAGTGGGGGACGCCCGCAATGGTCGAGAACGGGGTCAACCCCGACGATCTGCTCGGCAGGAAGTTCGGACACCACCTGAACTTCTGGAGCATGTCTGGGCGAAAGCTGACCCAGCGTATCGACCTCGGTGACCAGCACCAGATGGTGCTGGAGCTCCGGCCCGCACACGATCCGGCCAAGGCATGGGGCTTCGTTGGTGTAGTAATCAACGCCGAGGACCTGTCGGCCTCGGTGTGGCTGTGGCACCGGGACGGTGACCAGTGGGCCGCCGACAACGTGATCACTATCCCTGCCGAGCCGGCCGACCCGGACGCGTTGCCACCGTTGCTCAAGCCCTTTGGTGCTGTGCCTCCGTTGGTCACTGACATCGATCTGTCCGTCGACGATCGCTGGCTTTACGTCTCCTGTTGGGGCACAGGAGAACTCAAGCAATACGATGTCAGCGACCCATTCCGGCCACGCGAGACGGCATCGGTTCGGCTCGGAGGGATGGTCAACCGCACACCGCATCCAGCGGCTCCGGACCGGCCGCTGGGCGGCGGCTCGCAGATGATCGAGATCAGCCGAGACGGCCGCCGCGTGTATGTCACGAATTCGCTGTACGCGGCCTGGGACGAGGTGTTCTATCCAGACGGCGTCGGTGCCTGGATGGCCAAGCTGGACGCCGACACCTCGGTGGGCGGTCTTGTCCCCGATGTCCGATTCTTTCCGCACGACGACGCTTTCCGTGGGCTGCGGGTGCATCAAACCCGGCTGCAGGGCGGCGACGCGTCCAGCGACTCGTACTGCTACACCAGCTGAGTGGCTGCCAGCCCAGGCTGATCGCCCACGCTTTTGGGGCAGATGCCTCATGTGCCGCCACGGGTGTGCGGTGCACGATTCCTGCATCGAGAATTCCGACACGCACCTGACGCCGCTCCCCTGATTCAGCGGCACCCTTGCGTAAAAGGCTGGGAGGCAGTCATGTTCACTATCGAGGAGCTTGCCACGATCCCACTCTTCTCGACGTTGGGAGACAAGGAACTGGAATACCTTGCCGGCGCCGTGGAGGACATCCACCTCATCCCGGGCGAGTACGTAGGCCACGAGGGCGAAGCCCGGTCGCTGGCGATCGTGGTCGAGGGCAAGGCCGAGCTGACGAAGCTGGTGAACGGCGTCGAGCAGGTGATCGGCGTTCGGCTGCCAGGCGAAGTCGGGGGCGAGGTCCCGATGACCCTCGGCACGCCGTTGCCCGCCAGCATGCGAGCCGTCGAACCGTCGCGCGTCCTGAAGGTGACCGTCGAGGTATTCCATACGCTCGCCGCCATGGCCCCCCAGATCTCCGAAACGGTCGGCGCTGCCGCGTTGGAGCGGATGGACATGCTCAGAAACGCCACCGCGCAGACACGCGAGCCTGCAATGTTCGTAATCGGCCCGCGCGTCGACCCGGGAGTGCACGAATGCGATAGCTTCCTGCACCGCAATCAGATTCCCTACGAACGCCTGGACCCGGACGACTCTGCAGCTCTCGCACGCACTGAAGGCAGGGCTGGCGGTTACCCGGTGGTGGTGCTGCGTGACGGCACTCGGCTGACTTCCCCGACGATGCGCGCCGTCGCCACCGTGGCCGGACTGACAGTCGCGCCGAGCCGCGAGCACTACGACGTGGTGATCGTGGGCGGCGGGCCGGCGGGACTGACGGCGGCGGTCAACGGCGCCTCCGAGGGCCTGCAGACCGGACTGATCGAATCCTTCGCCCCCGGCGGGCAGGCCGGCACCTCAACTCGGATCGAGAACTACACGGGGTTCCCGTTCGGCGTCTCTGGTGACGAGCTCGCGACGCGGACGCTGCAACAGGCGAGGCGACTGGGCGCCGAGATCGTGGTGACCCGTCGGGTCCACGACATCGACGCCGCCGACATGACCGTCACGCTGGACGGAGGAGAAGTTCTCCGAACGCGGGCGATCATCCTCGCGATGGGCGTGGAGTGGCGGCGCCTCCGGGTCGATTCGGTCGATCGATTCGTCGGTTCCGGTGTCTACTACGGTGCGGCGCGCAGCGACGCCGGCCTGGCGCAGGGAAACGACGTGTATTTGATCGGCGCGGGCAATTCGGCCGGCCAAGCCGCGGTCTTCTTCTCCAACCACGCCCGATCGGTCACGCTCCTCGTGCGGGGCGAGTCGCTCGCCGAGAGCATGTCTCGCTACCTCATCGAGCAGATCGCCACGAAAGCCAACATCCGGGTGGAAACACAAACCGAGGTTGTCGCCGCACACGGCCACGAACGACTCGAGGCCATCGAGCTCGTCGACCGACACACCGGCAAGACATCTCGACGCGATGCCAAGGTGCTCTTCGTGCTCATCGGCGCGGAAGCTGCGACCGATTGGCTCCCCTCGGAGATCTCGCGCGACGAGCACGGCTTCGTGTTGACGGGGACCGACGCGACGAAGTCGGGACAGTGGAACGCCGATCGCGAGCCGTTCGCTCTCGAAACGAGCGCTCCGGGGATTTTCGCGATCGGGGACATTCGCTCCGGATCGGTCAAGCGGGTGGCGGCGTCAGTGGGCGAAGGCGGCATCGCGATCGCCTTGGTGCATCGCTACCTGCAGCTGGCCCGCTAGCCGTGGTGGATTCTCACTGCGGGTGACTCGCCAGATAGTCGGCTACCGGAATCCGCTGGGACTGTGCGTACCCGACCGGCAACAGCACGTCACCGGCAGTCGTGAAGTAGTAGATCTCCCACCGGTAATAGCCGGCGAAGGCGCCCGGATCGGCGGCCAGCACCGCGGCGTAGTCGTCGATCGCGGCTACGTACTGGTTCGAGTGGTTGTACGCGAAGATGGCGCGGTCGCGGTCGTTGGCGAAGCCGTTGGCCGAAAGGAAGCGCCCGGCCCCCATGATGCTGTCGTGCGGCGAGTTGATGTCGCCGCCGTTGCTGTAGCCGGCCCAGGTCGAGGGCAGGAACTGCATCGGACCTTGGGCGCCGGCGGTGCTCAACCCGACGATGCGGCCCATGCCGGTTTCGACCAGGTTGATCGCCGCCAGGTAGTTCCAGCCGACGCCGCTGGCCGCCTCGGATTCGTGGTAGAAACCGAGCAACGCGTCGGCCGGCGCCGGCGGGACGATCGTCCAGGGGGGCACGGTGTCTTTCGCTTCTCCCCCGTTCAGGGCGATCAGATGGTGACGCGCCTCGATATTGCGGTTGTAGGTGTCGACGAGCGACGGCGGGATTTTCGGTCGGACGACCGGGTCCCACTCGGGGTTGCGTCCGATCGCGCGGTAAGCCGCCTGCTGACGGCGCGCCGCCGCGTCCAGCGCGGCGCCCGACGCGGACGGATCGCGCAGCGTCTGCTCATCGGAGACCAGGTCGGCGGCGAGCAGCGCGGGGTCCGCTGCCAGCGGCGGCTGCGCCCGAAGGGTGGTCGCGACCGGAGACGGCGTGGGAGAGGCTACCGCGGACGGCGAGCGGGAAGCCACCGGAGACGGCGCGCGGGTCGCTGACCTGGCCGGCTGGGCGCAAGCGGCCAGCCCGAATATGATCGTGCCCGCGAGAAGCGCTGCGCCGCAACGCATCACGCGGTATCTATGCGCGGGAGTCGGGTGCATCACTTCTCCGTCGTCGTGGACTGGCCGGCTCGTGCCGAGCGCTGGATAGCTCGACTATACGGACGTCCGGCCTGCCGCTCGCACGCAGCTATCCCAGCCACCGCCGCCCACCGGCCTAAATCGGGCTGACCAGCAACCGTGTCATCCTAGCCCGACTCTCAGCAGCGCCTGGTGGAAGGACGCGGTTACCCACAGCTCGTTCGCAGTGCCCAGACAGACGTTCGTCGGTAGTGAACCGTCGGGCATCGGTAGGGCATCGACGATGCGGCCGCGTTCGTCGACCAGGTCGAGTCGGTTGCCGCCCGTCAGCGCCACCCAGGCGGTTCCGTCCGGGCAGACGGCCATGCCGTCCGGCCATCCGCCGTCGAAGACACACAGCACCTCGGCGGAGTCTTTGTCCGGCCTACCCGCGGGCCCCAGCCGATAGCTCCACACCTGCGCCCCCGACGTCGTGGTCACCAACAGTCGCGTCCCGTCCGGGCTGAAGCCCAAACCGTTGATGAAGACCGGGCCCGCATCGAGCATCAGTTCTTTTGCCCCCGTTGCGGTGTCGACCGCCCATACCCACCCCGGCCGGTCCGGGTCGGGGTGAAAGAAGTCGATCTCGGCGCGGGTGTCGGTCACCCACAGCCGGCCGTCGGGCCCGATCACGAGGTCGTTGGGTGCGTCCATGCCCTCGGCGAGATAGTCGACCCGGCCGTCGCGGATCACCTGCACGCCCGGCTCGGCGGGACCGGAAGCGCCGAAGATGCCGCCGTTTTGCGCGACGTAGATCTCTCCCTGCGACCCGACGGCCAGACCGTTGGGGCCGCCGCCGGTGTCGATCCGGTCCGTCGGGCCTCCTGCCGGGTCGACGACGTAGACACAGCCATGGCTGATCGAGGTCACGGCGATCCTGTTGTCCGGCAAGCACACCGGTCCCTCGGTGAATCCCAGGGCGTCGGCGAGAACGTCGATCGTCACGTCGCCTCCTTGGTCGGGGCGTAGGCCGGCCGGCCCAGACCCAGCGCGTCGGCGCCTTTCGCCTCCGGCTCCAGCCAACCCGCGGCGCCCATGGCCAGATGCAACTCCGCGATAAATCCGCCGCCGGTCTCGCGCTCCCGGCGCGGTAAGTCGTCGGTGCCATGGGTAGCCAAGAACCGTTGCGCCCGTTCGAGGAACTGCTGGTCCGCCGCGGACAGGGCCACAACCGAGAAATCCATTCAGCGCGCTCCTGATTCGTAGTACTGCGCCTAAAAACTAGGCCGACCGGCCGACCGCCGTTCGCCGCGATCTCCCCTTCGACCGGTGGGCGGCAGCTGCCTCGGCGCGCACTCCGGTCAGGATCCAGCCGACCGTCATCGAAAAATTCTTCTCGATACGCGCCGATTCCGCAGCAGAGGTCCGGGAAAGCCTGGGTTCGTGCAGGCCACGCACCTCGACGATCGAATGGTTGATGGTGAGGTTCACCAGCGCCCGGCAGCATTCGATCGTCAGCCCTTTCGGGATCCCTTCCCGCAGTGTGGCATTGACCAATGCGTCGACATAGGACATCACTGCGTTGCGGTCGTCGACGGTCATCAGCTCGGTGAGGTAGGGATGGGCCTGCAGCGCGTCGTGCAGGGCCATGCACCAGTGCAGCGCCGTGGACTCCCAGTCTTCTTGCTCGTGGAAGTCGAGCTTGAGTTGTGACAAATGCCGGCCGACGAGGGCCCGGATCAGTTCTTCTCGGGACCCGACCTGCTGGTAGAGCGTGGCCGTCGAGATCTTCAACTCGGTGGCCAGCCGTCGCGTGGTGAACGCTTTGGAGCCCTCGGCGTCGAGAAGGGCCAGCGCACGCTCGTAAATCACCTCCACCGGCATCAGCGGCTTGGCCATGGCTACATGCTAGTTCGAACGGGCGTCAGTTCCGGCGTCTCCCACAGCGGTAACACCCGCTACACCGTGGCTGTGCAGCCCGTCAACCAAAGCGGCGACGTCACCGGCGTCAGGTGTGTAACCCGGGAAATAGCAGCAGACATCGGATGCGATTGCGCCGAAACGCCTTTCCAGCTCTGCGACGCAATCTCGCGGGGTGCCGACAATACCGAGGGTTCGCACCATCTCGTCGGTGATCAACGCGCGCATTCCGGCGTAGTCACCCGACTTGGACATCGCGTTCAGCCGTGGCTGTAGGTCGCCCCAGCCCTCGACCTCGAGCACCGGACGATAGTTGGGCGTCGAGGCGTAGAACGCGATCAGCGTGGCGACGCCGTCGATCGCGGCGGCCAATTTCGCCTCGGTGCTGCCGACGGCGACCATCGCCTGTGCAATCACCTGGAAGTCGGCACGTCCCGACAGCTGCAACCCCTCGGACACCGCCGGCAACGTCCGCTCGGCCAAGTGCCGCGCACTGTGAAACGGCATGATCAGCAGTCCGTCGGCCACTTCGGCTGCCTTGCGGGTCATCACCGGTCCCAGCGCTCCCATCAGCACCGCGGGCGGACCGTACGGATTGGGGCCCGGATTGAACGTCGGCGGCATCAACGTGTGAGTGAAGAACTCGCCCCGGAACTTCAGCGGCGCCTGGCCTTCCCAGGCCGCGAAGATCGCCTTGACCGCGGCGACGGTCTCGGCCATCCGGCTCGCCGGCTTGCCCCACTGGCTGCTGTATCGCTTCTCGATGTGCGCTCTGATCTGTGAACCCAGGCCAAGCCGAAACCGGCCGCGGCTGTAGACCTGCAGATCGTAGGCGGAGTGCGCAAGATGCGTCGGACTGCGCGGCCCGGCGATCGCGACGTTGGTCATCAACGCCAGTTCGGTCTCCCCTGCGGCCACCACGAGCGGGAAGAAAACGTCGTGCGGGCCTTCGAAGGAGAAGGCGCCGTCGGCCCCCAACTCGGCGATTTCGCGGGCGCTCTCGCGAACCTGGTCCGGCGATCCGTCGACCTGCAGATGTACCTTCATGCCCCCTCATCCCTCGTGATCAGCCACCGGCCTGGTAGTAAAAAACCATTGCTTTTTTAACGCGCGATGCTGCCGCCTGGCAAGAGGAGATGCGATGAGCGAGCACCTTCGCGCCAGCGATCACAACGGTATACGGGTGGCCGCCGACCGCGACGACCCCGTGCGAGTGGTGGTGCTCACTAATAAGACACATCCGGATTTCCTGTGACGCGTGGGACTCACGGCCTGACGGCGTTGGGTGTGAAACCTTGGCTTTCGGTGTGAAGCCTCGGCTTTCGGTGTGAAGCCTGGGCGGAAATCAGCACGAATTTCCGCCCTACGTACAAGCGCAAAGCCCTATGTTCACAGCCAACGCCGTCAGTACACACTCAACGCCCAGGCTGCAGACCCGACGCCCTCAGTATGCACGCGACGCTCTGGGCTCACGACAAAAGCCCAGGTCACCCAGTCCGCCCGAAAAGCGACCAAAATGCGTGCATATCCCCCACCTTCGACGCGACTCAGGACGCTAGGAACCGTTATCGAGTGCCAGAACCAGCTTCCCGGTGTTGTCCCCGCGAAACAGCGCCAACAGGGCGTCGGGAAAGTCGCCGACGTCGCCGTGGATGACCTGCTCACGCGATCGCAACTCGCCGCTGCGCAGCCAATCCGCCAGCTGCACAACGCCTTCGCCGTATCGGTCGGCGTAGTCGAAGATCACGAAGCCGGTCATCGATGCTCGTGCGACCAGCAGCTGCATGTAGTTGGTCAGCCCGCGCAGCTCGCCGGCGGCGTTGTATTGCGAGACGGCCCCGCATAATACGACGCGCGCGCCGCGGGCCAGCCGCGACAGCGCGGCCTCCAGAACCTCTCCCCCGACGTTGTCGAAGAAGACGTCAATACCGTTGGGGGCGTGCATCTTGAGCTGCTTACGCAGGTCACCTGCTCGGTAGTCGATGGCGGCGTCGAAGCCGAGCTCGTCCACCAGCCAGCGGCACTTGTCCTCCCCGCCGGCGATGCCGACCGCACGGCAACCGTTGATCCGCGCGATCTGCCCGGCGATACTGCCCACCGAACCCGCGGCCCCGGAGACCACGACGGTCTGGCCCGGCTGCGGCCGACCGACGTCGAGCAGCCCGAAATAGGCCGTCAGCCCGCTGATGCCGAGAGCGCCCAGATGTACCGGAGCGGGCGCGAGAGTCGTGTCGACCGGAGTGACCCCGGCACCGTCGGAAAGCGCATACCGTTGCACCCCAAAGGTGCCGTACACCTCGTCGCCGACGGCGAAATCCGGTTGCTGCGAGTCGATCACGCGCCCGATGCCGGCGGCGCGCATCACCTCGCCGATCTCGACCGGCGGGACGTACGACCGCCCGGCGTTCATCCACGTGCGCATCGCCGGATCGACCGACAAGTACTCGACCCGCACCAGGAACTCGCCGTCGGCCGGACTCGGGGCCGGCTCGTCGCCGATCTGCCAGTCCGAGGGCGTGGGCAGGCCGACCGGACGAGCGGCCAGTCGGCACACGGTGTTGGTAAGCGTCACGATTCACCTTTTCTGATAGCGCCCAGGACCATCCGTGCTCCCGGGTCTTCGGCCGTGGCGGGCACGACGGCGACGCAGTCGGCGCCCGCTTCGCGGTAGGCGTTGAGCCTGGCCGCTATTCGATCGGGGGTGCCCAACGCGCAGACGCGATCGAGCAGTTCGACGGGAACGCGGGCCGCCAGTTCGCGGCGGGTCGCGCCGGCCCGGGCCATGCGCACGAGGTCGTCGAAACCCAACGCGCTGAACATCTCGCCGTAGCCGGGCGGGCCGAGGTACACGGCCAGCTGAGCCGCCAGTTGGGCGTGCGCGGCAGCACCGGGATCCAGCGCGACCGGCACCCAGACCGACAGACGCGGTGCGGGGCGGTTGGCGGTGACGGCGGCAGTTTCCAGTTCCGCGCGAACCTGCACCACCCGGGCCGGCGAGGCAAGGTTGAGCACGACCTCGTCGGCCTGCTGCGCCGCCAGCCGAATCATGCCAGGGCCGAACGCCCCCAACGCAATTCGCGTCTCCGGGCACGCGTGACGCAGTCGGAAGCCGTGGCAGTTGACGTGCCGGCCGGTATAGGCGATGCGTTCACCGGTCAGTATCGGTCGCACGCATTCGATGGTTTCGCGCATGACCGGCACGTGGTTCGCCCATCGGCGGTCATGCCAGCCGGCCACGATCGCCGGGCTGGAGGCTCCCAATGCGAGGTCTACGCGGCTGCCGGTGAGGGAGGCGACCGAACTCACCCCCAGCGCGAGTGTCACCGGGCCGCGCACGCCGACGGCCAGCGGCCCGATCTTCAACGGCATTCCCGGAGCGCGAAGTCCGACCGCGGTCGCGAGGGCGAACGCGTCGTAGGTGGCCATTTCGCCGATCCACAGCGCGTCGAATCCCGCTGCCGACGCGGCCAGCGCGACATCCATTGCCTCGTCGTCGGGCCGGTCCAGCCAGAACGGTAGGGCGACTTCGAGGCCGGTCACAGCATCGACACGTCGGCGGGCTGGTCGAGCAGGAGGCGGCCGGGCAGCTCGCGGGATGCCTCGTTGACCTGGAAGTGCGCGGTGGCCGTGAACGCGTCACGGAACCGGCGCTGCAGCGGCGAAGTGTCGTAGATGGCACTGCCCCCCGCCAGGTCGTACATGTTGCGCACCACGTCGGCCGAGGTCCGTACCGCGTGCGTGGCCGCCAGCCGAAGCCGGTTGCGCAATGCGACCGATACCGCGCCGGGATCCTGGCTGGCCTGCCAGGCCGCCTCGATCGACTCGTAATACAGTGCGCGAGCGGCACTTAGCGCCGCCTCTGCCGTCGCCACCGCGGCCTGGGTCGCCGGACGTTCGGCCAGGGTGCGGGTCGCGCCCAGCCCCTTCTTTCCGCCGGCCAACTCGACGAGGTCGTCGATCGCGGCGCGCGCATTGCCCAACGCGGCCGCGCCGATGCACAGCGCAAAGAATCCGAACACCGGAAAGCGATACAGCGGCCGGTCCAGCGCCGGTCCGTCGAATACCGAGAGCACCCGCTCGGTGGGCACGAAGACGTCCTCGGCCACGCTGTCGTGGCTGCCGGTGCCGCGCAGGCCCAGCGTGTGCCAGGTGTCGAGGACCTGCAGGTCGGCTTTGGGCAGCGCGACGACGGACGGCACCCGCCGATCGTCGATGAAGCAACCGGCGAACATCATGTCGGCGTGGTTGATGCCACTGCAGAATGGCCAGCGCCCGGACACCACCACGCCGCCGTCAACCGACCGCGCCGTGCCGCGCGGCGCCCACACCCCGGCCGCGACACCCCTTCCGCCGCCGAACATCTCGTCACGGCTGGACGCCGGCAGGTAGGCGACGAGCAGGGCGCTGGTGATCGCGATCGATACGCACCATCCCGCCGAGGTGTCGCCCCGGGCCACCGCTTCGGCGCACCGCAGTGCCCGTCCGGGCGCCAGTTCCAGCGCGTCGACCTCGCGCGGCATGGTGGCGCGAAGCAGCCCGGCCTCGTTCAGACGGGCCAGCAGCTCGTCGGGAAGGCGCCGTTCCCGGTCGATCTCGGCCGACATCTCGCGCGCCGAAAGCGCGATCTTCTCGGCGAGGGTCTCGATCTCGGTGTCGCTTTGATTCATCCCGGCTCCTGGTAACGGTGGTGGTTCAGTTACGTTACCACCTATGGTTCAGGAATTGAACCGGGTACAGTTGCTGAACTATGGAGCCTGCCGAACTGTCGCACCGATTCGAAGGGGAATCGGTCGGACGCGCGCTCGAGCTCGTCGGCGAGCGCTGGACGCTGCTTATCCTGCGCGAAGCCTTCTTCGGGGTGCAGCGCTTCGGTCAGCTGGCGCGCAACCTCAACATTCCGCGGCCCACACTGTCCTCCCGGCTGCGGATGCTCGTCGAGGTGGGTCTGCTCGACCGGGTGCCCTACTCCCGGGATCCCGAACGTCACGAGTACCGGCTCACCGACGCGGGCCACGAACTCTTCGGCGCGATCGTCATTCTCATGCGATGGGGCGACGAACACTTGCCGAGCCCAGATGGCCCACCGATTGTGTTGCGCCACAACGCCTGCGGCGAACTCATCGATGCGCGCCTGATCTGTGCGCATTGCGGCGAGGAGATCACGGCGCGAAATGTGACGCCCGAACCCGGGCCGGGCATCAGTGCCAGGCCTACGTGAAGGCGCCGATCAGGTAAGTCTGTGCGAGCAGCGTGCTCCATGCCTCGTCATTGAACGCGTCGTCGCGCCGCGTGAAGGCGATGCCGCGATCGGCGAGATCCGCGCAGAAGATCGAGATCACCGTGTGCCGCAACGAGATTGGCGTGCAGCACATGATCAGGGTGTTCGCCGACGAGCTCGGCGTCGCGTTGCAGTAGCAGTGCTTGCTACCAGGTGATGGGCAGTTCCTCGATCCCGAAGATTTCCTGTTCGTTCTGGAATCGCAAATCCTCGAACGGCACCGCCAGCGCAAGCCCGGGCAGGCGCCGTGCCAACGTGGCAAGCGCGATCTGCATTTCGACGCGGGCCAGGTTCTGTCCGATGCATTGGTGAACGCCATAGCCAAAACCCAAGTGCCCTCGGGTGTTCCGGTCGATGTCGAGGTCTTCTGGATGGTCGGTGAATTCGGCGTCCCAGTTGCCGGCGGGCAGGTTCATCAGGACGAATTCGCCGGCGCGGATCAACTCACCGCCGATCGTGAGATCTTCGATCGCCACCCGGTCCACCTGACTGTGCACGATGGTGAGATAGCGCATCAGCTCTTCGACCAAGTTCGCGATGACCGCTGGGTCATCGGTCTGGCCCAGCCGTTCGAAGACGTCCCGATGTTGCAGCAGCGCAACCGTTCCCAGTGCGACCATGCTCGCCGTGGTTTCATGGCCGGCCTGCAGCAGGATCAGGCCGTTCATGGCCGCGGTCTCCCGGCTGAGTTGGCCCGAGGCGACGAAGTCGGTGATGAGCCGGCTGATCAGGTCGTCACCCGGCTCGCGCTCCTTGAGGGCTGCCAGCTCGAACATGTAGCCGAAGAGCGCACCGATGGCCGCCGCCTTCTCGTCTTCAGACGACCGCGAGTCGAGCCCGATGGTGCTGTGCTGTTGCAAGAATTCGTGGTCGCCGTAAGGCACGCCCAGCAACAACGAAATCACCAACGACGGGACCGGTAGCGCGAAGTCGCGAACCAGGTCGGCGGGTGGCCCCTTCTCGATCATCGTGTCGAGGAAGCCGTCGACCATCTCCTGAATCTGGGGTCGCATCGCCTCGGTCCGCCTGACGGTGAAGTCGCGGGTCATCATGCGGCGCAGGCGATTATGTTCGGGGTCGTCGATCCGCGGGAAGATGATCGGAAGCACGCCGTCCGCACTCGAGGCCCGCAGCCGGGCCTTGATGGTGTCGGCGCTCAGCCGCGGATCGATCAGGGCCGATCGAATGTCCTGGTAGCGGCTGATCACCCAGGTGGGCCGACCTTGCCACATGACCCGCCGAAGACCCGCGGAGTTCCGCCATTCGACGAATTCGGCCGGTGGAGCCAACGGGCAACTCGCGGCGCGCGGCCTCGGAATGACCGGCAGGTCTGTGCTGTCCTCGCGGCTGGTCGTCGTCATGCTCATGGCCGCCGAGCCTATACCGTCTGGCGAACAAATATTAGGTTTGCAGCGAAGATCCGCCGGGCCACCTCCCCGGACCAGCAGAAATCACCCGGGAATGACCCAGTCCGACCACCGGTTGGCCGGGTTGACGCGGTACGAACCGGGAAACACCCGGGCCATCAGGGCAGGCATCGGTTCGGTCCCCGGGACCGTTCCCTGCCTTCTCCATACGTCGGGATTCTGACACGACAGCTCGAATGTCAGCTGTACCGGTATCGATCCCGGAATGGCCTCCGCACACGCCTCCTTGGCGGTGACCGTCCGATCCGCGTGCGCGATCGGGGCAAGGACGAGGGAGACGAGGACGGTACCCGCCAGGGCAATACCTGCAAGCGTTTTGACAGGCCCGAGCATCATTCGATGGTAACCAGGCCCGAGCATCGATGCCGTTACCTTTTCGCCCTCAGGGCCTGGGCGAGGTCGGCGATGAGGTCGGCGGCGTCTTCCAGCCCGACCGATAGCCGGACCATGCCGTCGCTGATGCCGCGCTGAGTCCGTTCCTCGGGCGTCAATCCGTGATGGCTGGTGGTGACGGGTTGGGTGACCAGGCTCTCCACGCCGCCCAGGCTGGGCGCGATGCCGAACAGCTGGAGCCGGTCGACGAACGCCGCGGTTTGTTCGGCGGTTGCGTCCACAACGAAGCTGAGCATGCCGCCGCCGCCACGCATCTGGCTGTCGACGATCGTCTTGGCCGGCCCGGTGGCCAAGCCGGGATAGTGCACGTCGATCACCCGGGGGTGAGTGCTCAGGAACGCGGCCACCGCCGCGGCGGTCTCGTTTTGCCGGTGCACCCGCACCGGCAGCGAGCGAATCGAGCGGGCGAGCTGGTAAGCGACCTCCGGGGCGATCATCTGGCCCAAGTTCTTGCGCCAGACCGCCACCGGCGCAAGGAGTTCCGCCGAGCCCATCAGCGCCCCGGCGGTCAGGTCGGAATGTCCCCCCAGGTATTTGGTCGCCGAGTGCACGACGAGGTCGGCGCCGTGCCGCAACGGGTTCTGGTTGACGGGCGTGGCGAAGGTGTTGTCGACGACGGTCAGTGCGCCGGCGCTGTGCGCCTGGTCGGCGATCGCGGCGATGTCGACGATCTCCAGCCTCGGATTCGACGGGGTTTCGAAAAACACGATGCTGGTCTTGCTGTTCAAAACGTAAGGCAGCCGGTCGATCTCGTCTGCCCGCAGAAACGTCGTAGTGATGCCGAGCTGCGGCAGACTGTCGCTCAGCAGCTCGAACGTGCCGCCATAGATGTCGCCGATGCAGGCGATCTGCCCACCGGACCGGGTGTGAGCCAGGAACATGGCCGCTTCGGCCGCCATGCCCGCGGAAAACGCCAATGCCTGCTCGCTGCCCTCCAAGTCAGCCAGCTTGGCCTCCAACGAGCAGATGGTGGGATTGAGCCCGTAACGGGTGTACAGATTGCCCGCCTGGCGACCTTCGACGACGTCGAGCAGATCAGCGGTGCTGGCAAACGCGAAGGTCGAATGTGGATAGATCGGAGCGTGCATCGCTCCTTGCGGATCGCGATGATCGCCGGCATGGACGCTTCGGGTCGACAATCCATACACGTCGCTGGGGTCGGCCATACTCGCCTACTCTATGACCGGCGACCGCTCAGGGCGCCGCGACTCCCTCGGGCGTCCAGGCCGGCGGCTGGCCGGGCTGGCCGGGAAACAGATAGTCGATGAACGCCGAAGCCGTGGGTTGTGGCTCATGGTTGGCCAGCCCCGGTCGCTCGTTGGCTTCGATGAAGGCGTAGTCGGTACCGGTGATGTCGGGCACCAGGAGGTCGATGCCGGTCACCGGGATACCGATCGCCTCGGCCGCCGCCACTCCGACGTGACAAAGCTCCGGGCTCACCTGCGCGGTGACGTCGTGGATCGTGCCGCCCTGGTGCAGGTTGGCGGTATTGCGCACGCGCAGGTGAGTTCCCACGGGCAGCACATCGTCCAGTATCCAACCGGCTTCGGCGACGGTCTCCTCGGTGACGTCGTCGAGGGGGATCCGGGACTCTCCACCGGTTGCCGCGGATCGTCGTCGGCTCTCGGCCACGATCAGCTCCCGCACGCTGTGCTCGCCGGTGCCGATGATCTCGGGCGGCAGCCGGAGCGCGGCCGCCACCACTCGGCCGTCGATCACCACCAGCCGCAGGTCGTCGCCTTCGACGCGCTGCTCGATGAGCACCTCCGGATCTTGCTCACGAGCGCGGGCCAAGGCGGCGGCAAGGGCGTCGGGACCGCTTTCCGCTGCGATGCCCACGGTGATGCCCTTGCCCTGCTCGCCGCGAGTCGGCTTCACGACGACCTCCCCCACCTCCTTGAGGAAGGCGTAGTCGTCGTCGTCGAAGGTGGCCAGGCGGGCTCGGGGCACCGTGATGCCCACCTCGGAGACGAGGCGTCGGGTCAAGCGCTTGTCGTCGCAGCGGCACATCGCGATCGCCGAGGTGAACTCGGACAGCGACTCTCGGGTGACCACGCTGCGGCCGCCGTGGGTGAGCCGCATCTCGCCGGTCTCGGCGTCGAGGACCTCAACCCAGATGCCGCGGCGCAACGCCTCGTCGGCAATGATCCGCGCATAGGGATTGAGGTCGTCGACGGTCTCCGGCGCCGGGGTGAACAGCGGCTCGTTGATCGCGTTCTTCCGCTTGATCGCCAGCACCGGAACGCGCCGGAAACCCAGCTTCTCGTAGAGGGCGATGGCGGCGACATTGTCGTGTGCGACCGACAGATCCATGTAGGCGCGGCCCTTGCGAAGGAAGCGCTCAGCCAGCGCCCGGGTCAGGGCTTCGCCGATCCCGGGGAGCCCGGCCGCGGGATCCACCGCCAGGGTCCACAAGCTCGTCCCCCGCTCCGGATCGGAAAACAGCAACTCGTGGTCGACGCCGGTGACGGTGCCCACCACGGCACCGTCGTCGTCGCGCACCGCGAGCAGGTAGGTCACCGCTTCCTCATGCAGGTGGTTGTGCCAGATCGTCTCAACCGGCGCCGGCACCATCCCACAGCGGACGTAGACGCGATTCATCGCGTCGGCATCGTCGGGGTCGTTCAGCGTGCGAACCGTGACACCCTGTGGTGACGGCGCCAGCTCTTCCGGAGTCAAGTCATCGGTGAAGCGCAGTCGATAGGTGTGGCTGGGGTCGATGAAGAGTTCCGCGGCGGCCCCGGCGACCACCACGTGGGACTCGCGTGCGTAGATGCAGATGTCGCGCCGCCCGGGGGCTTCCCGTCGCAGCGCCTCGGCCAGCGTGCCGGGGTCGGCAAATGTCTGGCCGAAAATGAGTCGGCCCCAGCCTAATTCGAGCTCGACGTCTTTTGCCATGGCGTCCACCAGATGCGGCGGCGAAGCGTCGTGCAGGCCGAGCGTGATCGCCTCTGGATGGTCGCCTGACGGGTCGATGGCGGTCATGCCGCGGGCCCCGTCACACCGTGGCGCTGCAGCCAGAGTTCGAGCAGGGCGATCTGCCAGAGTTCGTTGCCGCGCAGCGGGGTCAGCCTGCCGTTGGGGTCGGCCAGCAGGGTGTCGACCGCATCCGGGCGAAAAAGCCCGCGCTCCTTGGCAACTGGCGCGTAGAGAGCATCCCTGACCATGTCGAGGTAGGGCCCTTCGAGATGGGTCAGCGCCGGAACCGGGAAGTAGCCCTTGGGCCGATCGATGACCTCCGCCGGGATCACCCGTCGCGCAGCTTGTTTGAGGACACCTTTGCCGTCGTGGGCAATCTTCAACTCCGGGGGGCAGGTCGCAGCCAGCTCAACCAATTCGTGATCGAGGAATGGAACCCGTCCCTCCAATCCCCAGGCCATGGTCATGTTGTCGACGCGCTTCACCGGGTCGTCCACCAACATCACGGTCGTATCGAGCCGCAGCGCACGGTCGATACCGGTGTCGACATTGGCCGCCGCGAAGTGCTCCGCGACGAAGCGCTCGCTGGGATCGCCGTGCGCGACGTTCTCCGGCGCCACCACGTCCGCAAGTCCCGCCACGTCGCGATCGAAGAACGCGGCACGGTAGGCCGCGACGGATCCCTGCAGGGTGCCCGCCTCGGGCGACCCCATCGGCGGGTACCAGTGGTATCCGGCGAACACCTCGTCGGCGCCCTGGCCCGATTGCACGACCTTCACGTGGCGCGCGACTTCCTGACTGAGCAGGTAGAAGGCGACGCAGTCGTGGCTGACCATCGGCTCGCTCATCGCGCCGATCGCCCCGTCGAGCGCAGGCAGCATCCGGTCGGTTCCGATGCGGATCTGGTGGTGATCGGTGCCGAAGCGCTCGGCCACGATGTCCGAGTACCGGAACTCGTCGCCCTCGACGCCGCCCACCGACTCGAAGCCGATGGAGAAGGTCGACAGGCCATGCTGACCGGCTTCGGCGAGCAGGCCGACGATCAGGCTGGAGTCCACACCTCCGGAGAGCAGGCAGCCGACCGGGACATCCGCGACCAGTCGGCGCTCGACCGCGGTTCGCAGCGAAGCAAGCACGGCGTCTTCCCAGTCGCGCTCGGACCAGTCGGAGCGGTCCTCATGCCTGGTGAAGTCGGGCTTCCAGTAGATGGTGGTGGTACGCCGGCCGTCGGGTTCGAGGGCGATCAGCGCAGCGGGCGGGACCTTGCGGACTCCGCGCAGGATGGTGGCCGGCGCCGGCACCACGGAATGAAACGTCATGTAGTGGTGCAGCGCGACCTGGTCGATCCGGGTGTCCACGCCGCCACCGGCCAGCAACGCCGGCAGCGTGGAGGCGAACCGGATCCGGTGCCCGTCCTCGGTCAGGTACAGGGGTTTGATACCGAGCCGATCCCGCCCGAGCAGCACGCGGCCGCTGTCACGCTCGACAATGGCAAACGCGAACATTCCCTTGAGGTGGCTGACGAAGTCGTCGCCCCAGCGGTGGTAGGCCTTGAGCAGAACCTCGGTGTCGCTGTGCGAAAAGAACCGGTAGCCATGGTCCTTGAGCTCGGTCCGCAGCTCCTTGTAGTTGTAGATGCAACCGTTCCAGGCGATCGCCAGGCCCAGGTCGGAGTCGACCATCGGCTGAGCGCCGGCCTCGGTCAGGTCGATGATCCTGAGCCGACGATGACCTAGCGCGACCCGGCCCTGTGACCAGGCCCCGGCTGCGTCGGGCCCGCGCGGCGCCAGCACGGCAGTCATCGCTGAGACTGCGGCCAAATCAGGCAGCAGGCCGTCGAGTCGCACCTCGCCGGTGGTTCCACACATTACGTCGACCCTACCGAGGTTGACCGCGATGCACCCAGCACGGTCCCGTCAAATAGGTCATCGTCGCAGCCCGGCGATAAACCGTTGCACACTTCGGGCCAGCGATCCCGGGACATGGTCGGGATCCATCAGATCGTTTTCCGCCAGCGGGCTCGTCTCACCGGACACCGTTTGCCCGGTGAACGGCCGCAGCGTCTTGCCCTGCGCTCGAAGCTCCTCGACGGCCTTCAGGAACGACGGGCACCGATGCAGCGTCGTTTCAAGCTCTTCGACGGACACGCCCAGGTGTTCTGACACCAACTGATGTCGCACCGAGGTGATCTCGCGGCGCACGTCGTCGTGGTCCGAGTCGTTCGGATCCGCCTCGATCGCCACATCGCATTCGCTGTCGAACCCCATCGACCGGTTGTTGAGATTCGATGAGCCGACGCGCAGCAGCCGATCGTCGACCACCAGTACCTTCGAGTGGACATAGATCGGCGTACCGCCGTCGGTCACCGGCCAGTAGATGCCCAACGGCGATGCTCGTCGGCGGCCCACAGCACCTGAATGAGCCGGTGGCGTGCGCTGTCCATCGTTTCCCGCTCGAGCGGGTTGTTGCCCCGTGCCGCGCGGCCGCGATGGCGGCAAGGTTGAGTGCCTCCACTTCCCGAACCTCGCGGCGACGACCCAGTTCCGGCACGGTGCGCGCGATTCCGACGTCGACGTTGCGCAGCGACGGTTGCAGTCTGCCGGGCCAGGTGGTGTGCGCCGGGTCAACCGGCTGCAGCGATCGGTCGGTCGCGGTCTGCCACCGGTCTCGGGCTTGCTCGCTGAGTGCCCGCGCGGCGGCGCCGTCGACCGCTACCGCGACTTCGTGTCGCGGCCCGTAGCCGCGGCACACCTGAAGTAGTCGGCCGCGTCGATGACACAGGCGAACTGATCGGCACGCGCCACGCGCCAGCACGTCTGGCCGGGGGTCAGCAGTCGATCTATCACATTCAGGCCTAGGCCATTTCGTCGCGCAAGGCCGGAAATGGCCCTGCCGAAAGTCCCGACCGGACTAGGTGCGGGATCACGGGTTCGTGTCGGTTGCCTGTCGGTTGTGCTGTCAGGCGCGGTGTCTGCCGGCCGGACCGGCGAACTGCGCGCACACTCCGCTTGTCTGCGATTTCACCCAACAGACCACCGGGAAACGACCGCCATGCACACGAATGCGCCTGACGCGGGCCGCGAAGAGCGCCGCGCGGAGCTGGAGCGACGACGCGCCGCCGTCGCGCAGCAAATGCGTCGCCTGGCAATCGAATTAGCGGAACTCGACCGACAGCTGGACGAGATCGAGCAGTCGGAGCGCTAGGCGGCGTCGCGGGCGCGTGCCTCCGCGTCCTTGATCCCGCGGCGTAGGTGGTCGGCCAGGTACCACTCCTCACCGCTCTGGGAATGATGCAACGCCTTCTCGGCTGCCAGCTTGGCGCTGGCAAAGTGCCCACGCCGATCTTCTCCGGCGGTGGCCATTGCATCCAGTACCGCAGCCACGGCCTCCTGACAGGCGCTGGCAAAGCCGGAGAGATTCTTGACCGTCACGCTGGCCCCTTATTTCGATTGACCCGAACCTAGAAGGGATTTCCCGATCCGAATGGCCATAAACAAATCCGCTGCGCTGGGCTGATGCTGCTCGGCCGCGGGCGGGCGTCCCCAACGTTCCCCGCGAGCTGATCTGCCCCGACCGACGCGGCCTTCCCGATCCCCGCCAACACCTTCGAATGACGGGGTCCGCGGGGACCGAACAATTGTGGATATGCCTCTTTGCTGTTTACGGAATTACGTGGGCTCCTCCGATACACTCACTCCGTGAATGGCCGGCGAGATGCTCTCATTCTGGTGAAGCCGACGGAACAATCTAAAGACGCGGTACTCGGCTACCGCGAAGAGTTCGTATCGGACAGCGACGGCCACGGAACGGCTTCCCTGCACAAAGCGGCGACATTCGAAGAATGGCTGCAGCGTGTCCGTAACTTCGAGAACGAGGAGACCGTCCAAGACGGCTATGTCCCGTCGTCAACATATCTTGCCGTCAGATATCCCGACGAACGGCTGATTGGGATGCTGGCAATCCGGCATTGGTTGACCAAAGCGCTGGAATTCGAGGGTGGGCATATCGGCTATAGCGTTCGTCGCTCTGAGCGTCGCAAAGGGTATGCGACTAAAATGTTGAAGCAGGCATTATCCGTCTGCGAGCAAATGGGAATCTACAAAGTGCTGCTGACCTGCGACAAGGACAATACTGGCTCGTCAAATGTCATTAGAGCCAACGGCGGGGTACTGCAAAGCGAATTTACGAACGATGACGGCAATCTAGCCCAACGCTACTGGATCACGCTGGCCTAAAGTCTCGTTCAACGCCTCGTCCCTGCTGTCGGCCGCAATGCGAGCCGGTCCGGCATCCGGCCGTTTGTTGAAAACAATGCTCGCGCCGATCACTCGCACTCGGCGGACCCGCGATTTCCCGCCGATCGGTAACGAGCGAACGCAAGGATCTCACAAGTGTTCCGCGCTAAACTTCGGCCCGAAAGGAACACGATGGACAAATTGCTGACGGATCAGGGCGACCCCGAGAAACCGGCGGGCGGGGACGACGCGACCGCATCTCGCAGTTTCGTGGCAACTGCCGCCGCACCCACCACCAAGCAGATGATGAGGTACACCTCCAGGTTCATCCTGGCGGGCATCGGTTTGCTTGGCCTGTTGCAAGGGGCGGTAGTCCTCGTTGGTGCCATCGTGGGGTGGCCAAGTGCGATGCAGGTCGGCGGCGGCGTGATCTTCTTCGGCTTCTTGTTGCTCGGTTTTCCGGCTTACGCCGCATTCCAGCGGCGGATATATCGCGATAAGAAGATGCTGGTCGAAGTCGGGGGCGATGGCCTGACCGTCGATACGAAGCCGGGTGCGGTTTTCTCATTCGGTGCTGCGCAGCTAGGCCGATGGACTCCCGCGGGGTATGGCGGCATGACGAAGGGAACGGCGCTGCACCTGCGAGCCGGCACCGACCGCTTTGTTCTCGGCGGACGAGATCACCGCATTACCAGCGGCACACCACTGGAAGCGGCGCCCGTGGACGGCGTCGACGCGTGGGTGTGGGCCGCAGAGTTCGACGAGCTTCTCACCAGCGCCGGTCGTTGGCCTATCGATGGGCAAGCGCCAGAGGAAACCCGTTGTCTGCTGGTTCCGAACTCCATGCGATCGATCTCGTCCTCCTTTTTCGGGATGTTCAAAAACACCGCAACCGCGTTGAGGCTGAATGCCAACCCACCGCAACCCAGCATTGCCATCGACGTGGACAAGGACGCGGTCTCGCTGATCGACCTGAAGAGCAACTCGCCCACGGCCTCGGCGCCGGTTGCGCAGGTGACCGCGACAGCGGCGCTGAGCACGCGCTCGATGCCTTACGTGGGTACGCAGACGACGCCCGTTCTGGTCGTGCGCGTTCCCGACGCGCAACCACTGACCATTGGCTGCCCCGATGTGATCGGCCCGCCACAGATCATGTGGAACGGCCGGAGCAGGCTCAACTATCGGTTTTCGTGGCGGGGCACGGTGCCCCGGGAGCAGGAACCGGCGTTTGTGGTTTCGGACATGGATTGGCTGACCCTCGTCGAGAAATTCGGATTGGCCACCCAACTGGAAGACAAAGCCGCAGCCGAGCGCGACGAAGCCGGGACCACACCTGCAGTTGCCTCCGGTACGGCCCGACGGCCCCGGACCAAGCTGTGGATTCTTGCCATTGTCGCCACCTTCTTGATGATCCCGATCATGTGGATGCCCGCGATCATCGTGATGGACCGTCATCAGCAACACGCCGAGCAGCTGGTAGCCGATCGGGAGCGGCCCTTCGCGTTGCCGTTCACCGGCCTGCGCCTTCCGCACGGTGTGGCTGTGGACGGAGCCGGCAACGTCTATGTCGCCGAAACTCGCACCAATCAGGTGATCAAGCTGGCGGCTGGGTCCAACACCCAAACCGTGCTGCCGTTCACCGGGCTCGATCTCTTCCACGGCGGCGTCAATGACGACTCCATCGCCGGCGTCGCGGTAGATGCCGCCGGCAACGTGTACGTCAGCGATCCCGGCCACAATCGGGTGGTGAAGCTGGCGGCCGGGTCGAACACCCAAACCACGCTGCCATTCAGCGGCCTGGGTAATCCTCTGGGTGTGGCGGTGGACACCGCCGGCGCTGTGTACGTCGTCGACGACAGCCACGGTCGGGTGCTGAAGTTGGCGGCCGGGTCGAGCGCCCAAACCGTGCTGCCGCCCCTCGGCAATCGGGTCTATGCCGGCGATGTGGCGGTGGACACTACCGGCAACGTCTACATCAGCGTCTCCCGATGCGGAAAATCCTGCAGCGGTTACCTGTTGAAGTTGGCACCCGGATCGGACACCTGGGTCAAGCTGCCGCCCACCGGCCGCCAGCAGAAGTACGTGGCGGTGGACACCGCGGGCAATCTATACGCGATCGTCTCGGGCGGAGGCGTGGTGAGGTTGGCGCCCGGGTCGAAGAGCTGGACCGAGGTGCCCGGCGGGCACCGCTTCGTGGACCCGCTGGGCTTGACGGTGGACACCCGGGGAAACGTGTACGTCACCGATCACACCGGTAGCCGGCAGCAGGGCGGGGGCGCAATGCTGCCCAATTGGCCGCCTGACAACAGTCACGGTTTCGTACTCAAGTTCCCGACGGGCTGACGGCGTCGCCGGACGAGATACCTTGCATCTATTGAACATTCACGTTGTTTAGGGCAGGGTGGGAAGATTTCGCCGCGACGGCATTGACGCGGACAGGCCGCTGCCCTCCTGAATCCTGATCGTGTTCTCCTTGCCGGTGCCCTTGTCCTTAGCGGTGACGTGCAAGATACCGTTGGCGTCGACGTCGAACGTGATCTCGATCTGCGGCACACCACGCGGAGCCGGCGGGATGCCGGTCAGTTCGAAGGCGCCGATCAGCTTGTTGGCCGAGGCCATTTCGCGCTCGCCCTGGTAGATCAGAATCTGCACCGACGGCTGATTGTCGTCGGCGGTGGTAAGGGTCTCCGACCGCTTGGTCGGGATCGTGGTATTGCGCTCCAGCAGCTTCGTCAGCACGCCACCTTTGGTCTCGATACCCAGGCTCAGCGGCGTAACATCAAGCAGCAGAATCTCTTTCACCTTTGCCCTGAGTACACCGGCCTGCAGGGCGGCACCGATCGCAACGGCCTCGTCGGGATTGACGCCCTTGTTGGGTTCCTTGCCACCGGTGAGCTCCTTGACCAGTTCGGTCACCGCGGGCATCCGCGTCGAACCGCCGACCAGCACTACATGGTCGATGTCGGCCACCGAGACATCGGCTTCAACGATGACCGAAAGGAACGGAATGCGTATGCGGTCCAACAGATCCTGTGTAACTCGCTGGAACTCCGCGCGGGTCAGTTCCTCGTCGATGGACAACGAAGTGCCGGTCGCGGCGCGCGCGACGTAGGGAACCTGAATGGAAGTCGATTGAACGCTGGACAATTCGACCTTGGCTCGGTGCGCGGCCTCTCGCAAACGTTCCATCGTCACCCTGTCTCTAGCCAGGTCGATGCCATGACTGTCCCAAAATCGGCGCAGGACCCACTTGACGATGCGCTGATCCCAGTCGTCCCCACCGAGTTGACTGTCCCCAGAGGTGGCCCGCACTTCCACGACGCCATCGCCCATCTCGAGCAGCGACGCTTCGCACATGCCGCCGCCGAGGTCCAACACCAAAACTGTTTGTTCTCGGGCTGCGGCGGTCCACCCGTAGGTCAATGCCGCAGCGGTCGACTCGTTGATCATTCGCACTACGTTGAACCCGGCGATCTGCCCGGCATCCTTAATGGCCTGCCGCTGCGCGTTATCGAAGGATGCGGGCACGGTCATAACCACGTCGGTAATGTCCCCACCGAGGTAGCTCTCGGCGTCGCCCTTCAGCTTCATCAGTGTGCGCGCACTGATCTCCTGCGCGCTGAAATCCCTGCCATCGATCTCGAGCGACCAATCAGATCCGATGTGGCGCTTGAGCGATTGGATTGTGCGGTCGACGTTGGTCACTGCCTGATTCCTCGCAGGCTGGCCGACCAGCACCTCGCCACTGGGCGTGAACGCGACGACCGACGGAGTGACCTGGGAACCTTCAGCATTCGGCACGATGATCGGGCGCCCGCCAACCAGCGCAGCCAGGGTCGAGGTACTCGTGCCCCAAGAAACGCCCACCTCGGCGATGCGCAGCCGCGACGCCGACTCAGCGCGTCGGGCGTCGTGATATGTCGGCGGCGGCGCGGCGCGGGCGAGGTCCTTGGCGGTCGGGTAGCGCTGGTCTGGGACCTTTGCCAAGCCGGTGGCGATGACGGCGTCGAACGCTTCGGGCACCGCGGGTCGCAGCAGGGAGGGCCGGGGCGGGGGTTTGGTCAGGTGTCCGGCGGCCTGCTGTTCGAGAGTGTCGCCCGGGTAAGGGGGCCGGCCGGTCAGCGCTTCATGAAGTACGCAGGCCAGGGCGTAGATGTCGGCGCGGCGGTCAGCGCGTCCGGCAAGCCGTTCCGGGGCCATGTAGGAGAAGGTGCTTGTCGTCGGGTCGGCGCTCGTCAATCGACCTTCCACAGCGACGCTTGCGAAATCGAAATCAAGGTAGGCGAAGTCATCCTGGGCAACCAGGATGTTGGACGGTTTGACGTTGCGGTGCACCAGCCCGGTCTCGTGCGCGGCGTGCAGCGCCGAGGCGATCTGATCGATGATGTCCACCGCCCGTGCAGGCTCCAGCGGACCGCCGTCAAGGACTACCCGCAAGTCCTGTCCGCGGATCAGGCGCATGGTGGCGTACAGACGACCCTCGATCTCGCCGAAGTCATAAATCGGGACTACGTGGGGTTCATCGAGCCCGGCGGCCGAGCTCGCCTCACGCTGGAACCGTTCTCGGAACACTTGATCTCGAGCGAAATTCGACGGCACCAGCTTCAGCACGACCGACCGGCCGGTGGCGGTGTCGTAGGCGCGCCACACCTCGCCCAGACCGCCACGGCCCAGCAACTCGCTCAGGCGATAACGGCCGAACGGCGTCCCCTCCACTGGCTCACCATAGGGCACAGCACACCTGCGCCGGCCAAACCACGAAGGGCGCCCACAAAACCGAGTATTGGCCTACTCTATGCGGCTCGCGGGCGAGCGGGCATCCTCGACCATGCGGACAACACGACTGTTGAGGCTCGCAGCGGAGGAGCGGACGTGATCGATCTGACCGAACGGGTCCCAGTCGGCACGCTGCCGCTTCCGCCGAAGAATCCGCTTTCGTTCCGGCAGCGCCTGAAAGCGCTCAGGAATTTTCACACCGGGCTGGAAGCGCTGCGCGACGCGGGCGGACCGGTTAGCCAGTTCTGCCCGCGCTTTACCCGGCTGATCCCGGCTGTCGTCATCGTGACGTCACCGCAGGGCGGGCGGGACATTCTGAGCCGCACCGATGCCTCCGTCGACCGAACCAGTCTTCATGCCGAGATGCGGCATCTGTTGGGCGACAACCTGTTCGACGTCCCCCACCGGGAATGGGTGCGTCGCAAACGAGCGCTGCAACCCGTCTTCACCAAGCAGCGTGTCCGGGCCTTCGCCCGTCACATGTCCCAGGCCGCCGAGACGGTCTGCGCGGGTTGGCTCGACCGCGCCGAGATCGATCTCGACACCGAAGCTCGCCGGCTTACGCTACGCGCGCTGGGCCGCTCGGTGTTGGACCTGGACCTCGATGAACGCGCCGACCTCATCGCCGAGCCGTTGCGGGTGGTACTGAATTACGTCGCCGATCGTTCCCTTCGGCCGTTCCGGGCGCCACGATGGTTGCCGACGCCCGCGCGTCATCGCGCACGCGCCGCCAACTCCGCGTTGCACCAGATCGCCAACGACATCCTGCAGGGCTGCCGTGCGGACCCAACCCGGGATGCGCCCCTGGTGCAGGCTCTGATCGCGACGACGGACCCCGAGACCGGCCAGGCGCTGTCCGACGACGAGATCTGCCACGAGCTGGTGATATTCATGGCCGCCGGCCACGACACCACCGCAACCACGCTCGCGTATGCGTTCTGGGCCCTCGGCCGCAACCCCGATATTCAGCAGCGGGTCGCCGCCGAGGCCATCGCGATCGGCGATCGGGAACTGACACCTGAAGACATCCCCCAGT
Source organism: Mycobacterium sp. (assembly GCF_035499775.1). GTDB lineage: Bacteria > Actinomycetota > Actinomycetes > Mycobacteriales > Mycobacteriaceae > Mycobacterium. The sequence goes on from NZ_DATJYB010000384.1 coordinate 28,623, forward strand.
TGGGCTACACGGTTCAGGTGCTGCACGAAGCGCTGCGGCTGTGTCCCCCGGCGGCCGCGATCGGCAGGACCACGCTGCAGGATGTCGAGGTCGACGGGTACCGCGTCCCGGCGGGAACCATTGTCGTGTACGGCGTCTGCGCCGTTCACCGCGATGCCGCACTCTGGGACGACCCGTTGACCTTCGACCCGGACCGGTTCGGCCCGGGCAAATCGCAGGGTCGCGACCGCTGGCAATATATTCCGTTCGGCGGTGGCCCCAGGTCGTGCATCGGCGATCACTTCGCGATGCTGGAAGCCACCCTTGCGTTGGCCACCGTCATCAGGCGCACCGAAATCGACTCCCTCGAAGCGGATTTCCCGCTCGCCGTGCCGATGACCACAGTTGCCGCAGCACCGATCCCTGCCCGCGTCAGAGCACGCAGCCACGCGGCTGATCCGAAGGATCACCGCGAATCGCCGTCAAGGAGTGATCATGAGTCAACCGCATGACACCACCGCTGCGACCCAGCTCAAGAAATTGGCTGCGGTGCTGACCGCTGCGGCGGTTGTCGCGACGCCTGCCGTCGTGCTCACCAAACGGGACATCGACCTGCTGCTGCAGGTTGGGTCGTGACAAACCCGTACCTGGAGGGCCATTTCGCTCCGCTGCACGAGGAGTACACCCTGACCGACCTCGAGGTCGACGGGACGATCCCCGATTACCTGGACGGGCGGTATGTACGGAACGGGCCCAATGCGATCGGTGAGCTCGACCCCCGGCGTCACCACTGGTTTTTGGCCGACGGCATGGTGCACGGCCTGCGCATCCGCGACGGCAGGGCGGAGTGGTACCGCAACCGCTGGGTGCACGGTCCCCAGGTGGCCAGGGCGCTGGGCGAGCGGCCACGGTCGTCGCGTTGCGGCACCTTGCCAATCGGTGCAAATACCAATGTGATTGGGCACGCCGGCAAGACCCTCGCGGTGATGGAAGCCGGCGCCGCTATTTACCAGCTCACCGATGAGCTGGAAACCGTAGGTGTGTGCGACTTCGGCGGGACACTGACCGGCGGGTATACCGGTCACCCCAAACGCGATCCGGAAACCGGTGAGCTGCACGGTGTTTCGCATAGCCCGTTCCGCGGCGACCGGGTCCAATACTCGGTGATCGGCGTCGACGGTCGGGTGCGCCGGACCGTAGACATCGAGGTGGCCGGCGGCCCGATGATGGACAATTTGTCGTTGACCGAGCGTTACGTCGTGTTCTACGACCTGCCGGTAACCTTCGACGCCCGACGGGGTGCGGCCCTGATGATGCCACCCGGCCTGCGCCTGCCCACGCGACTGTTGTTGTCGGCCATGGTCGGCCGGGTCCGCATCCCGGGCCCGTTCAGTTCACGCCCGCTCCGGTCGAAGCTCAACGACCACCCCTTCCCGTACTCGTGGAATCCGAAGCACCCGGCCCGCATTGGTGTGATGCCACGCGAGGGCAGCAACGCCGACATTCGCTGGTTCGACGTGGAACCGTGCTTCGTATTCCACCCCATGAACGCCTACGACGACGGCGACACCATCGTGATCGACGTGGTGCGGCACCCGAAGGTGTTCGACCGCAACTGCCTTGGGCCCACCGAAGGACCGGCCACGCTGGACCGCTGGACCGTCGATCTCGCCGACGGCAAGGTGCGCGAATCGCGCTTCGACGATCGTGGGCAGGAGTTTCCCCGCATCGACGAGCGCCTTTTCGGCAAGCGGCATCGGTACGGCTACGCGCCCGTCGGCGAGATCGCCTTCGGCGACACCCTGCTCAAGCACGACTTCCTGCGCAATAACACGCAGTCGCGCTGCCTCGGCGCGGGAAAGGCGGTCGGCGAGTTCATCTTCCATCCTTCGTCCGCCGACGCCGCTGAGGATGACGGCGTGCTGTTGGGGTATGTGTATGACCGAAGCACCGACCGCAGCGAACTAGCGATCCTCGATGCGCAGACCCTCGAGCACGTCGCGAGCATCAAACTGCCGCACCGAGTGCCCGCCGGATGCTGCGGCAGCTGGGTACCGACGGGCAGGTGACAATCGTTACTGCTCGGCGCCGACGGGGGTCTCCACTACGACGGCCTCGGTCGGCTCGGGTGACCTTGCCTCGCTGATACCGAACCGCTGATGAACCCGCACCAGCAGTTTGGGTGCCCACCAGTTGCCGCGGCCCAGCACGTGCATGAACGCCGGCAGGAGCATGACCCGCACCAGCGTCGCATCGACCAACACCGCCAGCGTCAGTCCGACACCCAACATCCGCATGAACGACACCTGCGCCGCGATCAACGCCGCGAACGAAATCGACATCACCAGTGCGGCGGCAGTCACCACGCGGCCGGTGTGGGCCAGGCCCAGCGCGACGCTTTCATCGTTATCGGCCCCGGAGCGTCGGAACTCGAGCCAGTACTCGCGGATCCGCGACACCAGAAACACTTCGTAGTCCATCGACAGCCCAAATGCGATGCAGAACAACAGCACCGGCATGGCGGCCATGAGCGTGCCGGTGGACGTGGTGCCGAATCCGCCCAAATGCCCGTCTTGGAAGATCCACACCAGCGCACCGAACGCGGCGCTCAACGATAATACGTTGAGCAGCAACGCTTTCAAGGGCAAGACCACGCTACCGGTCAGCAAGAACAGCACCACGAACGTGATCGCCGCGATCAGACTGAGGACCAGCGGCAGCCGGGATGTGATCGCGTGCGAACTGTCGCGGTTGACCTGCGCCAAGCCGGTCATCAGGACGCGCTGGCCGCTGGGGCCGGCGACGGCGTGCAAGCGGTCCAGCTGAATCTCCGAGGCGGGCGAGAACAGCGGCGCGACGCTGCCGATGGTGAGAAATGCACTGCCGTCTTTGATCACCGCCGCCGCCGACGGCGGCCCGACCAGCGAGCCGCCGACGAAGGTGCCGCCCGGCGCAGACACCGAGGTCACGCCGGGAACCTTTGACAGCGCAGCCGCATAGCGGGCGAGCTCGTCGGGGGTAACCCGGTTCATGTCCGGAATTACGCCGATCACGTTGGCGGTCGCATCGCCGCCGAAATCGGTGCGCAGCTGCTCGGCGACCTGGCGCACCGAGGCCGACGAAGGCAGCACCCGATCGTCGGCGAAGCCCCATTTGATGCCGAGGAACGGTGCGCCCAGCAGTAACAGCACCGCGATGATGGCGACTCCCACCGGAATCGCCCGGCGCATCACAAACCTGGTCGAGCGGTAGAAGAAGGCTTGCTCAACGGGACGCCGCACCGGTTCCGGACGACCGAAGACGCGGCGGCCCAACCGGCGCACATCCAGTGCGTCCAGCCGGTCCCCGAGCAGCACGATCGCCGCCGGCGTGACCACGATCGCGGCCACGGCGGCGAACGCAACCACGCCAATCCCCGCGTAGGCAAACGACTTCAGGAAATACATCGGGAACAGCACCATCGCCACGATCGACAACGCGACCGTCACCGCCGAGAACAGCACGGTGCGCCCGGCCGTCGCCATGGTGCGCACCAGCGCGTCCTCGCGCCCGGCGCCCTCGGCCAGCTCGTCGCGGAACCGGCTGACCACCAGCAGGGTGTAATCGATGGCCAGCGCCAGCCCCATCGCCACGGTCACGTTCAGCGCGAAAATCGACACGTCGGTCACCAGGGCAACGGTGCGCAGCACCGCCATCGAACCCAGAATCGCGAACCCGCCGACCGCCAACGGCAGCATGGCCGTGAGCACACCGCCGAACACCCATACCAGCACCACAAAACTCAGCGGGATGGCGATGGACTCCATCAGGAACAAGTCGTTTTCGGTTTGCGCGTTGATCTGTATGTAGGTGATTGCATCGCCGGTCGCGCGGACCGTGACGCCGTCGCGGTCGTGCACCAGCTGGTCGTTCAGGTCCTTGGCGTGTTTCTGCGCACCGTTTTCCCCGCCGGTGATGCCGGCGACGATCAGACCGGTCTTCCCGTCTTTGCTGATCAACGACGGCGCGATCGACGGCGCCGCGGTCCACGCCGAGTTCAGGCCGGCGACGTAGGGCGACGCCTGCAGACGCTGGATGATGTCGGTCGCGACGGCGCGGGCGGCGGGACTTTGCACGCCGGCGTCCGACGTCACGGCGATGACCATCTGCATGTCGCCCTGGCCGAACTTCTCGGACAGCAGCCGGGCGGCCTGGGACGACTCGCTGGTCGGATCGTGAAGACCGCCGGCGGACAGGCTCTTGGCCACCCCGATGCCAAAGATCCCGGCGCCCACCATGATCAGCGCCGCCACCGCGATGACCCGCCGCGGCGCCGCGATCGCGAGTCGAGCGATGCGTTCTAGCACAGCTGTCCTCCCGGCCGCTCTACCCAAGAGCTGATGCTGGTGACCAGGTCGGCGGCCGTCAGGCCGAGGCCGGCATGGATCTCGCTGCGCGAGGCGTGAGCGAGGAATCGCTGCGGCACACCGATACTGCGCACCGGTGTGTCGACTCGCGCCTCGCTCATCCGGGCCGCCACCGCCGAGCCGACCCCGCCGTGCAGACCCGAGTCCTCCAGCGTCACGACCAGTTTCACGTCGCTGGCCAGCTTCACCACTTGTTCGGGGACCGGCAGAACCCATCGGGGGTCCACCACCGCGACGGCCACACCGCGCTCCGCCAATGCCGTCGCCGCCGTCAGCGCCATCGCGGCCAGCGGCCCGACCACGACCAGCAGAACATCGGGATCTTGTGGGCGGCAAAGCACATCCACGCCGTCGATTCGTTCCACGGCTTCGATATCGGCATCCACCGATCCCTTCGGGAACCGGATCGCGGTCGGCCCGTCGTCGACCCCGAGCGCTTCGCCGAACTGCTCACGGAGCGAGGCGGCATCGCGCGGGGCGGCGACTCGCATGCCGGGCACGATGCCGAGAAGCGACAAGTCCCACACGCCGTTATGGCTGGCGCCGTCGGGCCCGGTGACGCCCGCCCGGTCCAAAACGAATGTCACCGGCAATTTCAGCAGTGCGACGTCCATGACCACTTGGTCGAAGGCGCGGTTGAAAAACGTGGAGTAGACAGCCACCACCGGATGCATACCGCCGAGCGCCAGTCCCGCCGCGGAGGTGACCGCGTGCTGCTCGGCGATCCCCACGTCGAACATTCGGTTCGGAAACCGGGCTCCGAACGCGGCTAAACCGGTCGGTCCCGGCATTGCGGCGGTGATCGCCACGACGTCGTCGCGGCGCGTGCCCCACTCGAGCAGCTCGGTGGCAAAGACGTCGGTCCACTGCACCGCGCCACCGGGTGAGATGGGTTTGCCGGTTCGAGGGTTGATCGGTCCGCAGGCATGCATGCGGTCAGCCGGATCTTGCTCGGCCGGAGGGTATCCCATCCCCTTTTTGGTGACCGTGTGGACGACGACCGAGCCACCGAGTTCCTTTGCGGTGTGCAAAGCCTGCTCGAGGGCGCAAAGATCGTGTCCGTCGATCGGGCCGAGATACTGGATGCCCAGATCCGTGAACAACGTCCGCGGACTCGACGCATCCTCGAGTTCCTGCATCCGCAGGCTGGTCAAATGATCGGCAAGCCCACCGATCGTCGGTGCATAAGACCTGCCGTTGTCATTGACGATGACGATGACCTGACGGCTCTTGCCGGCGGCGATGTTATTGATTGCCTCCCAGCACATTCCACCGGTGAGCGCGCCGTCACCGACTATCGCGACCACGCGACGGTCCTGGCGGCCGGCCAGCTCGAACGCTTTGGCCAATCCGTCGGCGTAGGACAGCGCAGCAGACGCGTGCGAAGATTCGACCCAATCGTGTTCGCTTTCTGCTCGCGACGGGTAACCCGACAGGCCGCCGGAGGCGCGCAACTCATCGAAGCGGTCTTGGCGGCCCGTCAACAGCTTGTGCGGGTAGGCCTGATGGCCGGTGTCGAAAATCAGGGCGTCACGCGGTGATTCGAATACCCGGTGCAGCGCGATGGTCAGCTCGACCAGACCGAGGTTCGGACCGAGATGGCCGCCTCGCACCGAGACCTTCGCAATGAGGAATGCTCTGATCTCGGCGGCGAGCTTCGTCAACTCGTCCCGCGACAGACCGTCCAGGCAGCGCGGGCCCCGAACCCGGCCGAGCACGTCGGCTGAGACCGCAACTTCCCCCGTGTCGTCCCGATCAGAGATTACTGTCATGCCGCAACTCTGCCGATCGTCGGTGCCGGTGTCTTGCGTAGTCGACCACTCGAATCGCATCGCGTCACGTCCTACGCCTGAAAGCACTACCCGGTCTTACGCGATTAAGCGGAAGCCCCGACCGGGCTTGCGTATTCGCGGCTGCCGGAGGAGCTTTGATCAGCGCCGGCGAACTCGTACTGCGCCTCGTCGAAGTTACGCACCGCACGCCAGTACTCCCAGCTGAAGCCCGGCCAGAGGGCCCGATTGATACCGGCGTCGTCCAGAAAATAGGGGTTGCAGCCCGCGGTGGACCACACGCGTTTCGCCAGCCGGCGATGGATTTGCTGGTTGTACCGGTCCTGTGCGTCGCGGCGGATTTGGATGGAGACGGCCGCGCGCTGCTGTATACCGTCCATGGCGCGCAGCACCAATTTGATCTGCTGCTCGATCATGAACACGATCGAGTTGTGTGCGATCGCACTGTTGGGGCCCATGATGAAGAACGCATTGGGCATCCCCGCGACCGTGACACCCAGGTGAGCGTGCATGCCCGATCTTTTCCACCGCTGCTGCAACGACTCGCCATCGCCGAGGCGGATATCCAGCGAGTCGATGCCACCGGTGACGTTGAACCCGGTGCCGTAGATGATGACGTCGACCTCGCGTTCGGCGCCGTCCGCGGTCACGATGCTCCCGGGCCGCACCTCGGCGATACCGTCCGTGATGACTTCGGTATTGGGGCGGGCAAGCGCCGGGTAGTAGGTGGGCGAATACAGGATGCGCTTGCAGCCGATCTGATAGTCGGGGGTGAGTTTGGCCGCCAGCACCGGGTCCTTGATGCTCTTGCGGATGTTGGCCTTGGCCGCCCATTCCATCGGCTTGTGCAGCGTCCCGTACCCGTGCAGCGCGATGGCCTGCGCCTCCGCGAACCAGTATGCCGAGGCTCGGAAAATGTTGCGGATCAACGGCACTTTGGCGAAAAGTCGCCGAACAGCCTTGGGGACGCCCGGGTCGAAGCGACCCACCACCCAGGACGGGGTGCGCTGATACAGCTGCAACTGCCCCACTTGCCCGGCGATGACCGGCACGAATTGGACAGCGCTGGCGCCGGTGCCGATCACGGCGACCTTCTTGCCGGTCAGATCCACCGTGTGATCCCAGCGCGAGGAATGGAACGCCTTCCCGGTGAACGACTCAATGCCTTTGAGGTCGGGGAATTTTGGCACCGTCATCGGGCCGACGCCCATCACCAGGAACTGGGCCGTCACGGTGCGCCCGTCGGCTGAGCGCAGGCGCCAACGCGAAGCCGGCGCATCCCAGCGCGCTTCGACGACCTCAGCGCCGAAAAGCGTCTTGCGGCGTAAGTCGTACTTGTCGGCGATTCGTCGTAGGTATGCGTGGATCTCGGGCTGCGAAGACCACACCTTGGACCAGAACGGGTTCTGCTCAAACGAATACGAGTAGGCGACCGTCGGCACGTCGCAGCCGCAGCCCGGGTAGGTGTTGTCGCGCCAGACCCCGCCGACGTCGTGCGATTTCTCCAGGATCACAAAGTCGTCGCGCCCGCGTCTGCGTAACTGAATCGCCATGCCGAGCCCGGAGAACCCGGCGCCGATGATTGCGACGGTGGTTTCCAGGTGATGGGTCTGGTTCATGCGTATTTGTCCGTTCTCTTGAGCGGCGACGGGAAGAAGGCGGGCACCCGACGGGCGTAGTCGCGGTAGGCCGCGCCGAAGCGGGCGACGAGGTCGCGCTCCTCCAGGAAGGTGCCCAGCAGGATGTAGCCGGTCAGGCCGGCCGCCCACAGCAGGTGCCCGACCGTGAAAGTGCTTGCGCACCAGAAGCACAGCAGCAGGCCGGTCATCAGCGGATGCCGCACCAGGCGGTAGGGCCCCTGCACCTGCAGCCGGTCGGAGGTCGCGTCAGCGACGCGGGTCACGTATGCGCGGTAGGCCTGGCTGATGCCGAGCAGGTGGAAGTGGTTGAGCAGCAGGGTGGCCGCGTAGACCAGCACGAAGCCGAGCCAGAACCCGGCGTCGAGCACAGCTCCGAGGATTCCGGTGGACGACCAAATCCGTTGCGGCAGCGGCTGCCAGCCCAGACACAACACCCAGACGGCCAGGCTGGCCATCACGATATAGACGGTGCGCTCCAGCGCTTCGGGCACCCAGCGGGTGACGAACGACTTGAATGCCGGGCGGGCCATGCCCGAGTGCTGCAGACCGAACAGCGCCAGCAGCAACAGGTCGATCAGCACCGACGGGGCGGTCGACAGGTGCGGCCCGGCGTCGACCGTCTTCGGCAGCCACCAGCCCCCGGCGAACAGCAGCAGCAGCGGCACGGTCACCCCGGCGAAGGCATATCCGCTGAACGCCAGCAGGATTGGCACCAGCCGACGCCGGTCCGTCAGCACCTCCTGCGCCTGCTGTGGCGTGATCAGATCCATGCGAACCACGGCAGGTATCGCGAGCGGATGGTGCCCTGCTCGAGCCGCTTTTCGAATTTGGCCTTCCACCGCTCGCCGTAGCTCACGTCGAGGAATGTTTTGGGAACGACCAGGCGCCAGGCCGAGCTGAGCACCATCCAGTAGGGCACGATGACGGCGGGCCGGACCTGATTCATGAAATCGAGCTTGTCGGGGATCTGGCTCCAGTGGATGCCGGGATAGCGGTGGTGCACGCTGTGGTAGCCCTGGTTGAAGATCAGGAAGTTGAGCACGTTGCCCACGGTGTTCACCGACTTGCTCGGGTCGTCCTCATAGATGCGCGCCGGGGCGTGGCTCAGCCAGGCGAAGTAGCCGGAGTTGACCTGGGTCACCAGGAACGGGATCCAATAGAACAGCACATATCTGGTGGGATCGGCGACCAGCCAGGTGGCCAGCAGCACTGCGACGACCAGCGTCAAGTCGATCACGAACTGGCGGCGCCGCTTGCGCCGACCGGCCGACGCATCGGCCGCGAAAACCGTTCGCACCGTGTGGTTCTTGACGATCGTGCCGTACCTGATCCAGTACCAGACAGCGCGCAACCCCCGCTCACGTCCTTCGGTCGAGGTAATGTCGCCGGGCCCGTTGTCGTAGCGGTGGTGGTTGAGGACGTGCACCTCGCGCATCTCGGCCGCCGTCAGCGCGGCGGGGACGCAGCACAGCACGTCGATCACTCGGTTCGCCCGCCGTGAGACGAACAGCGGTCGATGGGTGTGCATGTGGAGCACACCGATAGTGATCGACAGGTTCAGCAGCGACAGCGTCACGATGAGCGGCACCGCCAGATACCAGTTCGTCGCGGCAGGCACCAGCAGGCCGACGGCCAGCAGCCCGAACCAGCACACGATGTGCATCAGCGGGCCGACATTCGCCGGATGCTCGAGCCTCAGCACCCTGCGGCTGAACGGCGGTTTCTCGGCCTGTGCGGCGGGCGCTGCCGGGCTGGGGGCGGTCGATTCGGTGATCATGCTTGGGCTCCTGGGGTCGAAGCGTCGAGGGCCGCGAGCTGGAATTGTGCGGCGAGGACCTGCATCGCGTCGGTGTCGCGCGGCCGCAACCGCTCCAGGGCGCCGAAAGCCAGATGATCGGCAACCATCATCCGGCGCACGTCGGCGACCGAAAGTTCGCCGTTCAGCGGTTCTTCCGGCAGAGCGTCCACGAGCGCGAAGGTGGTGCCGACGATCAGCGGCCCCATCGAGGGCGCCATCGAGCGCGGGTCACTCAGACCGAGCACCTCCCCAGCGGCCTTGTTCGCCGGGTCGAGGGAACCGTCGAGCAACCGGTGGATCGCCTCGTCGACGGATCGCCGCACCCGCTGCAGCATCGCGGTCCACCGAGCGGGCGAGCGGGCGGCCAGCACGGCCGCGCCCAGCCGCAGCCGGCGACTGTAGGGCGCGGGCGCCCCGACGGCGGCACACAGGAAAGCGGTTGTGGTGATGGTCATGTAGGCCATCGCCGTCCGGGCACCGCGGCTGGGAGTCCGCGGCCCGACGCGGGCCAACAGGGCGAAGCCGCCCAGCGCCGGGGCCAGCAGCCGTAGCATCACCGCCCGGGTCAACTCGTCACGGTCGCCGGCGCCGTAGAGCGCCAGTTCGCCGTCCCGGAGATCGTTGGCGAGTTGGGCGATGACGCCGACGCACCCGGCCAGCTCGGTCAGATCGGCCTCGGCACAAGCGTCTTCGGCGACCAGTGCGCACGCGTAGTGCGTCACCCGGCCGAGCACGCCCTCGCTGTAGGCGACCCGCGGCAGCGGCGAATCGAGGTTGCGGGCCATCACGGCCCCGACGTCAGCCAGCATCTCGCCAACCCGTTCCCGTCCCGCGGCGGGCAGCGCGGACAGCAGCGCTCGGATGTCGTGGATGCGCTCGGCCAGCACCAGGTCGACGGCTTCGCTGTCGCGGACGGCGACCGCGTCCACCAGTTGCGGAGGCGTGTCGGTGGCGCCGGTCAGGTAGGCCACGGCGGTCAGCACGGCGTCGCTCGCCAGCGAGCGGTCGATGAGGTCTTCGTAGGCGTCCAGGACCCGGCAGGCCAGCAGGGCGGCGCCGGCCTCGGCCCGCAGGCCCGCGGGCAGGAACGCGGCCGCGATGCCCAGGTTCCGGGCCGCCGGGACCAGCGCCAGGCGGGCCAACTCGTCGGGTGACCTGGCCGCGCGCAGCGCGGCCAGGTCGGGTGCGCGGCGCAGTTGCCGAAACCCTTGAAGAATCCCCGAAACCGCGCCCGGCCGTTGCCCGGTCACCGGGAGACCACCCGCGCCGTGAGTGTGCACAGGTACTCGCGCGCCGGGGAGGGCGGGAAGGCGTCCATCTCCCGGCAGGCCGTGTCGGCAGCGGCGACGGCCACCGAGCGGGCGGTACGGGTGGCACCGCTGTGCACGAGCTCGGCCTGCAGGTCGGCACTGGAAGTCCGCCCTGAGAGCCACATCTCACGAGCGCCGAGCCCGGTCGCCAACCATTCGATCACCGGCCAGGTCGGCACCCGGCGGTCGAGGTCCCCGCCGGCCTCCTTGCCCAGCGCGACGCCGCCCTCGACGTCGCGCACGTCATCCATGATCTGGAACGCGAGGGCGAGCTGGTCGGCGTAGCGCATCAGGGCCCGCAGCCGGTCGTGGTCGACGTCGCCTGCGGTGCCGCCGTAGGAGCAGGCCAGCCGGAACAGGGTGCCGGTCTTCGCCCCCACCACGAGTTCGTAATGCCTGCGCAGGGCGGCGTCGTCGACGGCGGGCGGCAGGGTCTCGACGAGCTGGCCGAAGGAGAGGTCCGCGAGCCGGGTGTTGTAGGTGACGCCTGGGACCTCACCGAGCTCGGCGAACACCACCGGATTGTCGGCGAGCACGCGCGCGAGTACCTGTAAAGCGTTGCCCGCCAAGTGGAATCCGGCCCGCGCGGCGGTGCGGACACCGAACATGGCCGGTACCGACGGGGCACCGCGCCGGGAGAGCGAACCGTCGCAGATGTCGTCGTGCATGAGCGAAGCCTCGTGGAACATCTCGATCGCGCAGGCCACGTCGACGGCGTCGGGCAGCGACACGGCAGCCGCCGAGGGCAGCAGGCGGGCGCAGGCCAGCACCATGCCGGCCCGGACCCGTTTGCCGGGGGCGGCCAGCATGTGGCGGTAGATGGCGTCGAAACTGCCACCGGTGACCAGGATTTCGTGCAGTCGCGCACCGATCAGGGTCAGTTGATCGGGCGGAGCCAGCAGCGCAGGTTGGTCAGCGAGCATGGCACGCCCCCATCGGGAACCGATTGCGGGCTTCGGCCGCCGGTGGGTTGTCCTGCACGTTCGGGTTGATCAGCAACAGGTTGGGCAGGATCATCGAGCGGCTTCCGCAGCCGATGGGCCAATGCTGTTGTTTGCCCAGGTGCCCGCGCAGCGCCGCATCCGGTCGCCGATCGAGCTTCGCCACGGGGAGGCGTTCGGGTGTCGGTGCCATTTCGGTCATGGCGGTAACTCTGGCGACCGACCACCGTGGTGTCGCGCGTAGTCGACTACTCAAATTGGCAAACGGGGGCTACCCGGGTGTATGCCGCGGGCCGCGCTGCCGGTTGAGAACTACTGGCGGGCACCCGTCACTGCAACGAGTCGAGCATCGCTTGGGCGTCGCCGTCAGCGCGAATGGGAGCGTCGCCGTTTTGCTCGAAGACCACGAAGGCCGACTGGTGGGTCGAGGGGTTCAGCAGCTCGCTGAACCAGCCGGTGACCGGAAGCGCGCCGCTGCGCGTCGACCCGTCAGCGTTGAAGCTGATGCTGGCTTGCTGTTGAAAGTTTCCGCTCCCCAACGGTATCGGGTTGGGCGCGCCCAGGTCCCTGACGTTGGTCAGACCTGTCGTCGACACGTTGCTCAAGTTGGCGATGTCGCCTTGCAGCACGGCGATGGCATCCGTCCCGGTGGAAGGTTTGACCTTGATCTCCATTTCCGCGGTGGCGAAGCCGTTGTGGAGCACCGCCCAACCTGGACCCTGGTTTGCGACGACCCAGCCCGGCGCGGGGTTGACCGAGATGCCCGACCCCAGATCGAGCCCGTCGGCCGCGGTCAGCGTCACCGCCGGTCGGTTGCCGATGGTGGTCAGGGCGATTGCCGCCGTCGTGGCGGCCACGATGGCGACGAGCCGCACTCCGCGCCCAATCCATTCCCAGCGGCGGGGGCGCTGCGTTGGCGCCGGAGTGCGGCTTGGTCGCGCGACTGATGTGGTGTTGGCTCTCGGTGTCGACAAGGCGTGCATGGTCTGACTCCTCTGCTGGATCGGCGGTTTGAGGGATTCGCCGGTTCTCATTTCACCCGGCGGCGCTGACGCTGTCCATGACCGGATTGAGGTGGCTCCGCACATCGAACTGGGGATGCGAACACCTGGCCAACGCCGCGTGTCGACGTGACGGCGGGAGCCCGTCCGACAGGCGAACGCCGCTCAGTTCTGGCGGCCGACCAGCTCGGCGACGAAACGATCGATGAAGTCGCCCAGTGGCGTGCTACCGACCGGTCTGATGACGAATTTCGTCAACCCGGCGTCCAGGTAGGCGTCGAGTTGACGGTGCAGCCGGTCCCAGCCGGCAGCGACCAGCTCGCCGGGATCAACATCCGGACGACGCCGGCGGACCGCTGCAACGACCTGCGCCGGCAACTCACTGTCGGCGACAGCCAGAGAGATGCCGAAGTGATCGGACTCGATGTGCCGCTCCGCTTCCGCCGCGGCACGTTCGATCTCCTCGCGGCCCTTCCGCGCTTCGGACGGGGTGAGGAAACTGCCCAACCAGCCGTCGGCCAGCGTGCCGATCCGACGAAACGCCGCGGGCGAGGAGCCGCCCAGCCAAATGTCCAGCGGGGGCGCCGGCCGCGGTGCGACCGCTGCCCCACTGACCGTGAAGAACCTGCCGCTGTAGCTGGCCGAATCGTCGACCAGCGCCAAGCGCAGCACCCGCAGCGACTCGTCGAACACGGCGGCCCGCTCGCCGCCGGGAACCACGAACACCTCACGCTCGGCGGGAATCGCTGAGCGCAAACCGAATACGGGCAGAACGCGCTTGGGCGCGAGTGCCGCGAGCGACGCCAACTGCTTGGCAACCAGCACCGGATGACGCCCGGGCAACACCGCCACCGAAGTGCCCACCTTCAACCGGCTGGTGCGCGCCAGTGCATAAGCCATGCCGACCACGGGATCCACCGCCGGGGAGTAGACGAGTTCGGAGAACCACAGCGAGTCCACCCCGCTGGACTCCAGATGATCGACGATCCCGTCGAGTTGGTCGGGAGCGGTGTCTGCACCCAGCCCGACCCCGAAGCGAATCTTCACCTGGTGCTCCCTCCGCGTCGCCGCACACGTTCCTAGCGCAACGCAGGATGCCCGCCGTTTGTGCCCCTGAGCAGATCTGCGAAAACGTGCGCCGCCGAGGTCACCCCCGCGTCGTCGTCGGTGGCCACCAGGTCGAGCAGCAGTCCGCGGGTGACCGCCAGGCCCAGGCGCACCAGCGCCGGGTCGCCCGTCCCACCGGCCGCCTTGTCCACCTCGGCCAGCCAGGAATCGACCGCGCCCGGCACCATCCGGACAAACGGCCGCTCGCCCTGGGCGCCGCGCGAGTAGCACTCGAAGAACAGGCGCTCGAAGGGCCGTAGCTCGGGCCGGGACAGGGTGGCCCACATCGCGGCGAAACCGTCTGCCGGTTCGGTGGGCAGGTCGGACAAGATTGCCATCTGGCGACGTTCGACCTCCTCGATAATTGCGAGAAGCAATTCGTCGCGGGAGGCGAAGTGGTGCAGCAGCATTCGGTGGCTGGTCCCGACGGCGGCGGCGACTTCACGCAGCGACCGGTCCCCGATGCCGCCGGTGGCGAATTCTTCGACTAGTGCAGCGAGAAGTTGCCGGCGCCGCTGGACGTCAGGTGTGCGGGCCAAGAGTCTGCCGCAGTTGCTCGCTGCGGTGCTTGAGGCCATGGGCCTCCATCTCCAGGTAGCGACGCGTGGTGCGCAGCATCAGCCGGCCGACGAGCGCGCCGATCGGACCCGCCTGCTCGAGCTCCTGGCGCACCAGGGTGCGACCATCGGCGATCGGCGTCAGCGTGTGTACAGCCGAGGTCGTGCCACCCGGGGAGCCTTGCGCCCAGGTCCACGACACCCCGGGAACGACGTCGGTCACCGCCCAAACCAGCTTCGGCAGCTTGGGCTGCTTGATCTCGAAGCGCTTGCCGACCGCGAGGCCGGGCCCGTCGAGGGCGATCAGGCTGGTGATCGAGGCGGTCCATTCGGGCCAGCGCTCGACGTCGCTGAACACGTCCCACACCAGGGCTGCCGGTGCGTCGATTTCGATGCCGCTCTCCGTAATCATGTACCATACGGTACATCAATTGGCATGGTGATGGCTAGGGCCCGTCGGCGAGCGCGCGCAAAATGCCAGCCCGGCATGTTTCTGTACATTTGCGGGCGCTCGCCGACGGGTGTCGCCTGGCAAGGGCGCCGGATAGGCTTCGGCAGATGGACTTCGAGTTGCGCCGCAGCGATTTGCGCCAGACCCGCTTTCTGTCCGCCGACGCGCCGCCGCCCGAAGACGGACAAGCGCTCCTTCGGGTCGAGTCCTTCGGGCTGACTTCGAACAACATCACCTACGCCGTGTTCGGCGAGGCGATGAAGTACTGGGATTTCTTCCCGGCCTCGGACCCGGACTGGGGAAAGCTGAACGTCTGGGGCTACGCCCACGTCGAGGAATCGCGGCACGCTGGCCTGGCGCAGGGGACGCGTGTTTACGGCTACCTGCCCTGCGCCAGCCACCTGCTGGTCGTCCCGGACCGCATCAACGAGAAGGGGTTCGTCGACGCCGCCCCGCACCGGGCGACGCTGCCCTCGGCCTACCAGGGCTACCGCGACGTCGCGACCGATCCCGTCTACTCGCCCGGCCGCGAGGCAGAGCACATCCTGTTCTTTCCGCTCTTCTTCACGTCTTTCCTCATCGATGACTTCCTGGCCGACGAGAGCTTCTTCGGCGCGGACACCGTCGTCATCTCCAGCGCCTCGTCGAAAACGGCGATCATCGCGGCCTATCTGCTCGCCAAGCGCGAGGGTATCGAGATCCTGGGCCTCACCTCGGCAGGCAACCGTGAGTTCGTCGAGGGACTGGACATCTACGACGCGGTGCACCTCTACGACGACGTGTCCCAGCTGCCCGGCGACCGTGCCGTCTACGTCGACATCTCCGGCGACGGCGCGGTCCGCACCGCCGTGCACGCCCGCTACGGCGACCGCCTCGCCCACAGCTCGGCGGTCGGTATGACCCACTGGACCCAAATGGCGCCGGGCGCCGGCCAGCTCGACGGCCCGCGCCCCGTCTTCTTCTTCGCGCCGGACCGCATCAAGAAGCGCGGCGCCGACTGGGGCCCGGCGCAACTCGACCAAAAAGTCGCCGAGTCGTGGGTGCCGTTCGCCGAGTGGGCGTCGGATTGGCTTCGCGTCGAACGGATCTCGAGCGAGGACGAGATCCAGCGGGCTTACCTCGAGCTGCTCGACGGGAAAGTCGACCCGGCGGCCGGCACCATCGTGGATCTGTGACGCGTCAGCTGTAACTAGCCGGCGCCGGGCGTGATGATCGGAAACTGAATCTGGTACCAGGCCGGCGGCGGCTGTTGTGGCTGTGGTGGCTGGGCGGCCGCTTCCGCCGGGTGCTGGGGACAGTAAGCGCGCTCCGCAAGTGTGGTGAAATCGGCGGCGCCGGACATCGTGAACCCTGGATTGCTCGCCGAAACCGTCTGGATGACATCGCTTCGTTTCTGACCCTGGTTAATCCAGTCGCACACCTGCTTGGCGGCAGCAATGGCGTCAGGTCCGCTGTGATAGCTGATGCCGTCTTTGTCCAGCGCGGCCAGGAAGTTCGCGTCGGGGCCGGGGTCTGCGTGTGCCGGCGCCGCCAAGCCGGCCGCGGCGGCCAAGGTCGAAAACACCAGAAGCGTTCGCATCACTTCATCCTCGTACAAGTCGACCCCGTTGTCCCGTCCAGCTGCGAGCCCTGGGGCGCCGCGCTTCAGAGCATGTGGTTAGCCTGCCAAGTATGGTCACGTCGCCTGCCGCGCTCACCGCCCGAGAGCTGGAATTGCGGCAGCAGGTTCGCGCATTCCTGGCAGAGACGCTGCCCTGGGGCAAATTCGAGCCCGGCCTGGGGATGGCCGCCCCGGTCAACCGGGCGTTCTCGGCCGCGCTGGCCGAGCGTGGCTGGATCGGGATGGCGGTCCCGGCGCGCTATGGCGGTCGCGACGCCACCGCGGTCGACCGTTTCGTCGTCGTCGAGGAGCTGCTGCGTTGGGGTGCCCCGGTTGGCCACCACTGGGTGGCCGACCGACAGATCGCCCCGGTGCTCGTGCGGTATGGCACCGAGGAACAGAAGCTGTCGTTGTTGCCCCGAATCTGCCGGGGCGAGTTGTGTTTTTGCATCGGGATGAGCGAGCCGGACGCCGGCAGCGACCTGGCGTCGGTGCGGACGCGAGGGGTGCGCGACGGCGACGGCTGGCGGGTGTCGGGTGTCAAGGTGTGGACAAGCAACGCGATGCGCGCCGACTTCATGATCGCGCTGTGCCGAACCGGCGACGGCGAACGCCATGCGGGGCTGAGCCGCTTCCTGATCGATATGCGCAGCCCCGGCGTGACGGTCAAGCCGATCCCCTATGTGGACGGCAGCACCGACCACTTCG
>NZ_DATJYB010000385.1:0-12293 GCF_035499775.1 Mycobacterium sp.
GGCCGCATCGAGGGTGGCCGGCACGTCTGGGCTATCCGGGGAGCGCTGGAAGCGCCAACGGATCCCGGCGTACAGGCCGAGGTGGTGAACCTTCGTAGCCTGGGCAAGATCTTCGACGACACCAGCAGCCAACTGGTGTCGTCGGCCACCGCGTTACTGAATTGGCATGACAAATCGCGGTTCAGCTCAGTGGACGGTTCACCGACGAAATCCGCCAGGGGCGGCTGGTCGCGCGTCAATCCGATCACTGGTCACGAGGAATTCCCGCGTATCGATCCGGCGGTGATCTGTCTGGTCCATGACGGGGGAGACCGCGCGGTGCTGGCTCGGCAGGCCACCTGGCCCGAGCGGATGTTCTCGCTACTGGCCGGATTCGTCGAAGCCGGCGAGTCGTTCGAAGTCTGCGTCGCCCGGGAGATCCGCGAGGAAATCGGGTTGGTCGTTGGTGACGTGCGATACCTGGGTAGCCAGCCATGGCCGTTCCCTCGCTCGCTGATGGTCGGCTTCCATGCCCGCGCTGACCCCGATCAGGAATTCTCGTTCAACGACGGTGAGATCGTCGAAGCGGCGTGGTTCACCCGAGACGAGGTGCGCGCCGCGCTTGACGCCGGCGATTGGACGAGTGCGTCGGGGTCGAAACTTCTTCTGCCCGGGTCGATTTCGATCGCCCGCGTGATCATCGAATCGTGGGCGGCGCTCGACGGAGGCTAAGGTACCCGGTCGGTGATCATCTGGATGACCGTGCTCGCAATCTGCGGTGCTGAGTCGAGACCCACCACGCCGACGGATATCAGCACGCCAGACTTTTCGCGATACAGGTGGCTCCACTGGTCGGCGCTGATGCGAAGCGTCGAGGAATCTGCCCGGTCCAGGCCGAAGTTGTAATTGGGGTCTTTGAGGTCCACGCACGCTTGCAGCGTCAGTTCCAGCTGATGGAATGCACCGCGTGCGGTGCTTGAGTCCGGGTACCGGGCAACTGCCTGGGTGACCTCGTTGACGAGCTGAACCCCACCCGGCTGGATGTCATCAGTGACGCCGTTGTAGCCCGCGCTGCGAAACTCGGTCCAGTTGCCGCCGAACGTGATATCGGTGTGTCCCACCGCCCGGCACGGTCCCGGAGCGTTGACGTCGGCAGGTGGTGGCTTACGCAAGTCCGCGTGCGGGTGCGGCGTGAGGTCATCGGCGTTGGCGATTTTCCGCACATCTTCGACGCTGACGATCATCGCATCCACAGTTGTCGGGGGTGCGTTGTTCGGCTTGGCCGGAGAGTTCCCGCGCGAGCAGGCCGCGATCGCAATGACCGCACTGCACACGGCGACGATCTTTTGAAACCGGTTCGGGTGCGTGCAAGGCGAGCCCGTGGGCTTCATCGTGGGTGTTCGGCACGTCACGGAGAAGTTTGCCCGCAACTTCGACGCCATGGTCAACAGCGTAAGCCCGGACGCATTCCTATGCACACATTTGCCGCGGTGGTTCGTGTCTCCTAGCTGGCGACCTCGGCCAGCCTCGCCTTGACTTCGCCGGCGCTCGGGTTCGTCAGTATCGATCCGTCGGCAAACTTCACGGTGGGCACCGTCCGGTTCCCGCCGTTGACCGAGCCGACGAACTCCGCCGCCGCCGCGTCCCGTTCGATGTCGACCTCGTCGTAGGAGATCCCGTTAGCTTTAAGCACCGTCTTGAGCCGATGGCAGAAGCCACACCACGAGGTTGTGTACAGGGTGAGCGCAGCAGTGGTCATAGCCCGTTAACGTAGCCCGGCGACAATGCATTCCGCGCGGCGGGATGCGGAGAGAGGAGGCCAATTGGGGCGTGGCGATACACCCGGTTTGTCGGCCGCCACTGCCAAGATGGACGGCATGCCGATGGTCGCAGAGCCGTTGACCGCCGGACTGGACGACGAGCAGCGCGAAGCCGTGCTGGCTCCGCGCGGACCGGTCTGTGTACTTGCGGGCGCCGGAACGGGCAAGACCCGCACGATTACGCACCGCATCGCCCAGCTCATCGCGAGCGGCCACGTCGCCGCCGGGCAGGTGCTGGCGGTGACCTTCACCCAGCGTGCGGCGGGGGAGATGCGGTCCCGGCTTCGCGCGCTCGACGCAGCGGCGCACACCGGGTCGGGTATCGGCGCGGTGCAGGCGCTGACGTTCCATGCCGCCGCTCACCGTCAGTTGCGGTATTTCTGGCCGCGGGTGATCGGTGACACCCGATGGGAGCTGGTGGACACCAAGTTCGCGATCGTCGCCCGGGCCGCCAGCCGCACCAGGATGAACACCAGTACCGACGACGTCCGGGACCTGGCCGGCGAGATCGAGTGGGCCAAGGCATCGCTGATCGGCCCCGAGCAATACCCGGCCGCCGTCGCCGCCATCGCTCGAGACACCCCGATGGATGCCGACAAAATCGCCGCGGTCTATACCGCGTACGAGGCCCTCAAGGTCCGCGACGAAACGGTCACCCTGCTCGACTTCGACGACCTGCTGCTGCACACGGCGGCGGCCATCGAGAACGACGCCGCGGTGGCCGAGGAGTTCCGGGACCGCTACCGCTGCTTTGTCGTCGACGAGTACCAGGACGTCACCCCGCTGCAGCAGCGCGTGCTTTCGGCCTGGCTGGGCGATCGGGACGACCTGACTGTCGTCGGCGACGCCAACCAGACCATCTACTCGTTTACCGGCGCCTCGCCACGCTTCCTGCTCGACTTCTCGCGGCGGTTCCCCGACGCCGCGGTGGTGCGGTTGGAACGCGATTACCGCTCCACGCCGCAGGTGGTGTCGCTGGCAAACCAGGTGATCGCCGCCGCCCGGGGCCGGGTCGCGGGCAGCAAGCTTCAACTCTCCGGTCAGCGCGAACCTGGCCCGGCCCCGTCGTTTCAGGAGCATTCCGACGAGCCGGCAGAGGCGACCGCGGTGGCCAAGTCGATCGCCCGGCTGATCGAATCCGGCACCCCGCCATCCGAGATCGCGGTGCTCTACCGGGTCAACGCCCAATCCGAGGTCTACGAGGAGGCGTTGACCGAGGCGGGTATCGCCTATCAGGTCCGCGGCGGCGAGGGGTTTTTCAACCGTCAGGAGATCAAGCAGGCGCTATTGGCGCTGCAGCGTGCGGCCGAACGGGGTGCCGACGGACCCCTGCCGGACGTGGTCCGTGGGGTCCTGGAACCGCTGGGGTTGACGGCCGAGCAGCCCGTCGGCACCCGCGCCAGGGATCGCTGGGAGGCGTTGAGCGCACTCGCCGAGTTGGTCGATGCCGAGGTGAAGCAGCGGGCACAGTTAGAACTTCCGGGGCTGCTGGCCGAGCTGCGGATGCGGGCCGACGCGCGGCACCCACCGGTGGTGCAGGGCGTCACATTGGCCTCACTGCACGCCGCCAAGGGACTCGAGTGGGACGCGGTGTTCCTGGTCGGACTGGCCGACGGCACGCTCCCGATCTCGCACGCCTTGGCGCACGGTCCCGACAGCGAGCCGGTCGAGGAGGAGCGTCGGCTGCTCTATGTCGGAATCACCAGGGCCCGAGTGCATTTGGCGCTCAGCTGGGCACTGGCCAGAACCCCGGGCGGGCGGCAGAGCCGGAAGCCGTCGCGGTTCCTCAACGGTATTGCGCCGCAGACCCGTGCGGACGTGGCGCCCGCGAAGTCGCGGCGCAACAAAGGCACTCCGTCGCGCTGCCGTGTTTGTAACGACATGCTGACCACGCCGGCCGCCGTCATGCTGCGACGGTGTGAAAGCTGCGCGGGCGACGTCAACGAGGAACTGTTGCTGCAGCTCAGGGCCTGGCGGCTGGACATCGCCAAGGAGCAGAAGGTGCCGCCCTACATCGTCTTCACCGACAACACCCTGATCGCGATCGCCGAAATGCTGCCTGACGACGACGCCGCCCTGATCGCGATCCCGGGTATCGGCGCCCGCAAGCTCGAGCAGTACGGGCCGGATGTGCTGGAGTTGGTTCGCCAAGCCCAATGAGCGGTATACGCGCAGGTCAGAAAATCGGTTGTCACCAGCGGCTGCTACCGTCTACCCTCGAAACCGCATTCTTGCCGGCCGGTGTTTGAGAGGAGGGTGGCCCACGATGCTCGATAAAAACGCGTTCGGAGTAGGCGTGGCCGCCTCGGGCACCCGGCATGCCGCCCAGAACTTCCGAGCCGCCCCGCCGGTGGCCGCGAGTAAGCATCACGCCGCCGCCGCCGCGACTGACGCGTCCGTGAATCGGGGCTATCCGTAACTAACTAGCCCGATTTCCGCCAAATGGCCACGGACCCGCAGTCAGAAGGATCCGTGGCCACAGTTTTTGGGGCAGCAACATCCCAACCTGGTCCGGATCAGAAGTAGCAGGACATCCACCAGACCAGGAAGCAGGTGACGAGGACATGTCAACCCTGACAGTCCCCAGACAGACGCTGCCAGAGTTGCCGTGTCATGTCGGCGATCCGGACTTGTGGTTCGCCGAGACCCCAGCCGATCTGGAGCGCGCCAAGACGCTGTGCGCGAGCTGCCCGGTCCGTCGTCAGTGCCTGGCGGCGGCCTTGGACCGTGCCGAACCCTGGGGAGTGTGGGGCGGCCAGATTTTCGAACGCGGCTCGATCGTGAGTCACAAACGTCCGCGTGGACGTCCCCGTAAAGATGTTGCCGCGTAACCGGATACCGCTGTCAGACGACGGCGATCGACTTAGACGACGGCGGTGTCCGGCTCGGCGAAACCGGGGATCAGCTCCTCCGAGAGCCGCTTGATCGGGACATGCGCGTCAAGCTGGCACAGGATCGCGGCCACCGACGCGATCACCCGCATCGGGATGGCGAGCTTGGGCGGTAGATCCATTTGCCGCGCCGCCCTGATCTGCGCCACCGACCGGTCTATCTGGACGGCGGTGGCCTTCTGCAGCCACTTGCGGGTGTAGTGGAAGACCTCTACCTCGATCGGTTCGACGTACTGGCGCAGCATTTCGTCGATTTCGCGCACCGACACCTGCTGGCCCCGCTGGATCAGCCCGGCCTTCTCCATGGTCGGCAACAGCAGGTCGTAGTTCTTGTCGCGGGCCAGGCGAATGGTCATCCCGAGCTCGATGGGATAGCCCCCGGGCAGCTCCGCCACCGCACCGAAGTCGATGACGCCCATCCGGCCGTCGGGCAGCAGCATGAAGTTGCCGGGGTGGGCATCGCCGTGCAGCAGCTCCACCCGGCGCGGCGCGTCGAAAGTGAGCTCGAGCAGCAGCGTGCCGACGTGGTCGCGCTGTTCGGCGGTTCCGTGGCGGATGATCTGGGACATCGGCACGCCGTCGATCCATTCCTGGATCACCACCTTGGGCGCACTGGCCACGATGTGCGGCACCAGGAAATGCGGGTGGCCCTCGTAGGCCTTGGCGAAGGCGCGCTGGTTGTCGGCCTCCAGCCGGTAGTCGAGTTCCATCTCGGTGCGTTCGATCAGTTCGTCGACCACGCCTTGGACGTCGGCGCCCGGAGAGAGCTGCTTGAGCACCCCGACCATGCGCTGCATGGTCTTCAGGTCGGCCCGCAGCGCTTCGTCGGCGCCCGGGTACTGGATCTTGACGGCCACCTCGCGGCCATCGGACCAGACCGCTTTGTGCACTTGACCGATGCTGGCCGAGGCCACCGGCGTGTCGTCGAACGAACTGAACCGGTCCCGCCATTTGGTGCCCAGCTGGGCGTCGAGCACCCGGTGCACCTTGTGGGCGGGCAGCGGCGGGGCGTCTTTCTGCAGCTTGGTCAGTGCTTCGCGGTAGGGCTCGCCGAACTGCTCGGGAACTGCGGCTTCCATCACCGACAGCGCCTGGCCGACTTTCATCGCCCCGCCTTTCAGCTCACCCAGGACGGTGAACAGCTGATTGGCAGCCTTTTCCATCAGCTCGGCGTTGACCTCGTCTTTCGACTTGCCGGTCAGCCGCTTTCCGAACCCCAGGGCCGCGCGGCCGGCCATGCCGACCGGAATACTCGCCAGCTTCGCATTGCGCGCCGCGCGACCACGTTTGATGTCTGACACACACCCATCATCCATGACTGCCGGTCCGCGACGCCCGCTTATGGGGCGAGTTATGGGGCGAGCAGACGCAAAGGCGCCCACATGCCCGGCGTCGGGTGCTTTCACGACTGCTCGGCATACGAAGTCAGCATGAGCACAACGGGTGCTTGGTCCATTCGCGCGCGACGATGGCGCCGGCGTTGAGATCGAACTCCAAGGTGGCGTTCAATGCCGGCGGCGGCCCGGGATCGCGCACCGCCTGCTGTCCCCGCACAGCGGCGATCACCCGATTCACCTGACTCAGCGCCAGCGCCGCGGTCGCCAACAGGGTGGCCCGGTCGGCCACCCCGACGGTGTCGCGCAACTGAGCGGCGATGGCCGGCCACGCGGCGTCGCGATCGCTGCGATGCAGGTCAGCGCACGCCAAACAGCTGGTCTGGCCGGGAATCACCAGCGGCCCGACCAGCCCGGTGCCGTCGCGCACCCGGACGGGCAGGTGCGGGATGCCCTGGTTGTGCAGGTCGCGGACCATGCGCGGGTCGGCGACAAGGTAATCGGCCAGTACCACCAGATCCGCGGCGGCGGGCGTCACGGCCGCATGCGGCTGGCTGGTGTGTGCGATCCTGGCTCCCGAGCAGCGCAACGCCTCGACGAGCAGGTCCGACAGCGGCCCGCGGCCGTGTACCCGGATCGAGGCCGCCCGCCCGCGCGCGCCCTGGCGTCCACGGGTCGCTACACCCGCGCCGACCAGCTGCGCGACCAGGCTGCCCAAGCCGTCGGCGTCCACTAAGAGTGAGTCGCCGGCCCGCCGCTGCAGCTCGGTTATCGCTATCGGCGAACGCATGGACCGCAGCAGCGCGGCCAATTCTGTGGCCGTCAGGCCCCGCGGTGGGCGCACCAGCACGGCGCGCCGGGGATCCCAGCCCACCTGCACGGCGCCGTCGGGTCGCAGCAACACCGGCATCGCCGGGTCCAGCGCATACAACGTGGGCACCGACCGCGGCATGACTTGAGACTGTGCCACGCCGGGCGGGTCAGCCCGGATCAGTTATCCACAGAACCGCCGGAGTCGGGGTCGTCACGGTTGCTGTCTCGCTCGAGTTGGGCTTCCAAGTCGGAAAGGGCCTCGTCGATACCACTGGTGTCGCCGCCTATGATCCCGTCGATGAACGCGGCCGGCTCGTCGAGGTCCTCCGCGGAGGGCAGCAGATCCGGGTGTTGCCACACGGCATCGCGGGCGTCGGCGCCGACGGCCTGGGTCAGTCGCTCCCACAGCACAGCGGCCTCCCGCAGCTTGCGTGGCCGCAGTTCCAGGCCGACGAGCGTCGTGAACGTTTGCTCGGCCGGCCCGCCGCTGGCCCGGCGCCGGCGCAGCGTCTCGCTCAGCGCGGCTGCACCCGGGATCCGGTCGCCCAGGGCCGCCGTCACGACTACCTGCACCCAGCCCTCGATCAGCGCGAGCAGCGTCTCCAGCCGTTCCAGTGCCTGGGTCTGCGCCGGCGTCGCTTTGGGCTCGAATACTCCCTGACCCAGCAGCTGTTCGATCGCGGCGGGGTCGCTCAGCGATGCCGGATTGAAGTCGCGTGCCAGCTCTTCGATTCCGGTCATGTCGATCTTCATGCCCCTGGCGTAGGCCTCCACCGCTCCCAGCAACTGGCTGGACAGCCAGGGCACATGGCTGAACAGGCGATGGTGCGCGGCCTCGCGGGCGGCCAGGAACGTCAGGACCTCGCTGCGCGGCCGCTCGAGCCCCGAGGCGAATGATTCGACGGCATCCGGCAGGACGGCCGCCACCCCCTTGGGGCCCAGCGGCAGACCGATGTCGGTCGAGGTCAGTACCTCGCGCGACAACCGGGCCAGCGCCTGGCCCAACTGCGAGCCGAAGGCCATGCCACCCATCTGCGACATCATCGACATCAGCGGCCCGGCCATGCTCTTGGCTTCCTCGGGCAACGACGCCGCCCACACCGTGGAGATCTGTTCGGCCATCGGATCGCACAGCCGTTTCCAGGTGTCCAGGGTGTTGTCGACCCAGTCGCTTGGGCTCCAGCCCACGGCCGTGGTGGTGCCTGCCGGCAGCGCGGTGGCCCCGTCCAGCCAGGTCTCCGCGAGGTGCACCGCGTCGCCGATCGCAGAGTTCGTCGTGGCCGGGATCGGCGCGACAAACCCTATCGAGCTGGTAGCCACTCGCCGGGCCAAGTCGTAGTTGACCGGGCCCGACGGTTGGCCGCCGGCCATCACGTTGCCGGCGTTGCTGAACATCTGCCCCAGCTGAGTGAAGATCTGCCCGAGATCGCCCATGCCGAAGTCGCCACTCATGCCGAAAGCGGCCAGCGGGTCCTGCGGGCCTGAGCCGGAATCCGGATTTTTCTTTCCGTGTTCTTCGCGCCCCGGCTCATCTTTTGAGGAGTCGTCTCCGGCGGAGAAGCCGAAAGGCGGGTTAGCCATAACGTCAACGGTACTCAAGGCCTGCACAGAAAGCGCCATCTCGGGTCATGCTCGTAGCTGAACCGGTGCTCGGGGCGTCCGTCTAGTGTTAGCGGCGTGAACAGGCGGATTCTGACCTTGATGGTCGCGCTGGTGCCGATCGTGCTCTTCGGCGTCCTGCTTGCGGTCGTGACGGTGCCGTTCGTGTCGCTGGGCCCGGGTCCCACGTTCGACACGCTCGGCGAGGTCGACGGCAAGCAGGTTGTGCAGATCCAGGGCATCCAGACCCATCCGACCTCGGGTCACCTCAACATGACGACGGTGTCCCAGCGCGACGATCTGACTCTCGGCGAAGCCCTGACGCTGTGGCTCTCCGGGCAAGAACAGCTGGTGCCGCGCGATCTCGTCTACCCTCCGGGCAAGTCCCGGGAGGAAGTTGACAAGGCCAACAACGCCGACTTCAAGCAGTCCGAGGACAGCGCCGCGTACGCCGCCCTGGGTTACCTGAAGTACCCGTCCGCGGTGACCATCGCCAAAGTCACCGAGTCCGGTCCCTCGGCCGGCCAGCTCAAAGTCGGCGACGCGATAGACATGGTCAACGGAACCCCGGTGGCCAATATCGAGCAGTTCACCGCGTTCCTGAAGAACACCAAGCCCGGCGAGCCGGTGACGATCGACTATCGGCGTAAGAATGAGCCGGCCGGTGTCGCCCACATCACCCTGGGGTCCATCAAGGAGCGCGAGTACGGGTTCATGGGCGTCTCGGTGCTCGACGCGCCATGGGCGCCGTTCAGCGTGGACTTCAACCTCGCCAACGTGGGCGGACCCTCTGCCGGACTGATGTTCAGTCTGGCCGTTGTCGACAAGCTCACCACCGGTGAGCTGGCCGGGTCCACCTTCGTCGCGGGGACCGGCACCATCACCGCCGACGGCAAGGTGGGACAGATCGGCGGCATCACCCACAAGATGGCCGCCGCGCACGCGGCCGGCGCCACGGTGTTCCTGGTGCCGGCAAAGAACTGCTTCGAGGCGTCCTCCGACAACCCGAGCGGCTTGCGACTGGTCAAGGTCGAGACCCTCAGCCAGGCGGTGGACGCGCTGCACGCGGTCACCTCGGGAGGCCAGCCGCCGAGTTGCTAGTGAGCATTGAGATCGAGCCGGGGATGACGGTCGCGGTGATGCGTAGAGTTGTGAAGTCTAGAAATTCTCTAGCAACCGGCCAGGAAGAGCAGGGAGCGTAGCCAGTGGGGATGCGGCCCGCCGCACGAATGCCGAAACTGACTCGGCGTAGCCGGATTCTGATCATCATCGCGCTCGGCGTGATCCTGATGCTGCTCGCGGGTCCGCGCCTGATCGACGCCTACGTCGACTGGCTGTGGTTCGGTGAGCTGGGTTATCGCTCGGTGTTCACCACCGTGCTGGTGACTCGCCTGGTGGTGTTCCTGGTGGCCGGTCTGCTGGTCGGCGGCATCGTGTTCGCCGGCCTCGCGGTGGCGTACCGCACCCGTCCGGTCTTCGTCCCGAGCAACGACAACGATCCGGTGGCGCGGTATCGCACCTCGGTGCTGTCTCATCTGCGGCTGGTGGGGATCGGGATCCCGGCGGCAATCGGCTTTCTCGCCGGCATCATCGCGCAGAGCTACTGGGTTCGGATTCAGCTGTTCTTGCACGGCGGGGACTTCGGCATCAGAGATCCGCAGTTCGGCAAGGACCTCGGGTTCTACGCATTCGAGTTGCCGTTCTACCGGCTGGCGCTCAGCTACCTGTTCGTGGCGGTGTTCCTGGCGTTTGTGGTGAACCTGTTGGCGCACTACATCTTCGGCGGTATTCGGCTGTCCGGGCGTACCGGTGCGCTGAGTCGCTCGGCGCGCATCCAGCTGGTCACCATCGCCGGTATCCTGGTGCTCCTCAAAGCGATTGCCTATTGGGTGGACCGCTATGAGCTGCTGTCGCACACCCGTAGCGGCAAGCCGTTCACCGGTGCCGGGTACACCGACATCAACGCCGTCCTGCCGGCCAAGCTGATCCTGATGGCGATCGCGCTGATCTGCGCAGTCGCGGTGTTCTCCGCGATCGTCCTGCGCGACTTGCGGATTCCCGCTATCGGCCTGGTTCTTTTGCTGCTGTCGTCGTTGATCGTGGGCGCCGGCTGGCCGTTGATCGTCGAGCAGCTGATCGTCAAGCCCGATGCCGCGCGAAAGGAGAGCGACTACATCAGTCGAAGCCTCGACGCGACGCGGCAAGCCTACGGCCTGACCGACGATGTGGTGAACTACCGCAGCTACAGCGGCGATTCGCCGCCCACCGCCGAGCAGGTAGCCGCCGACCGCGCCACCACGTCGAACATCCGGCTGCTCGACCCGACGATCGTCAGCCCGGCGTTCACCCAGTTCCAGCGGGGCAAGAACTTCTACTACTTCCCCGACCAGTTGTCCATTGACCGTTACCACGACCGCAATAACGTTCTGCGCGACTACGTGGTGGCGGCGCGTGAACTCAATCCGGACCGATTGATCGACAACCAGCGGGACTGGATCAACCGGCATACCGTGTACACGCACGGCAACGGATTCATTGCGTCGCCGGCCAATACGGTCCGTGGAATTGCCAACGACCCGAGCCAGAATGGCGGTTATCCGCAGTTCCTGGTGAATGTAGTCGGGGCCAACGGCAGCGTGGCGCCCAGCGGGCCGGCGCCGTTGGACCAGCCTCGGGTCTACTTCGGTCCGGTGATCGCCAACACTTCCTCCGACTACGCGATCGTCGGAAAGAACGGTGACGACCGCGAATACGACTACGAAGTAAACGGCGACACCAAGCGGTACACCTACTCCGGAAGCGGTGGAGTCCCGATCGGCAGCTGGGTATCCCGCAGTGTCTTCGCTGCCAAGTTCGCCGAGCGAAACTTCTTGTTCTCCAGTGTGATTGGCTCAAACAGCAGGATCCTGTTCAATCGCGATCCGGCGCAGCGGGTGGAGGCGGTGGCGCCGTGGCTGACGACCGACAGCGCCGTGTACCCGGCGATCGTGAACAAGCGACTGGTGTGGATCATCGACGGGTACACCACCCTGGACAACTACCCGTACTCCGAACTCACCTCGCTGTCGTCGGCGACGGCGGATTCCACCGAGGTGGCCTTCAACCGGCTGGCCCCCGACAAGCAGGTCTCCTACATCCGTAATTCGGTGAAGGCGACCGTGGATGCGTATGACGGCACCGTCGCGCTCTACCAGCAGGACGAACAGGATCCGGTGCTGAAGGCCTGGATGCGAGTCTTCCCCGGGACGGTTAAGCCCAAGAGCGACATGACATCCGAACTGCAGGACCACCTGCGCTATCCCGAAGACCTGTTCAAGGTGCAGCGAATGCTGCTGGGCAAGTACCACGTCAAGAATCCGGGGACGTTCTTCAATTCATCGGACTTCTGGGATGTGCCGCTGGACCCGAATCCGACCGCCAGCAGCTACCAGCCGCCTTATTATCTCGTCGCGAAAAATCTTCTGAAAGAAGATAATTCGGCCGCCTATCAGCTGACCAGCGCGATGAACAGGTTCAAGCAGGACTTCCTGGCCGCCTACATCAGCGTCAGCTGCGATCCCGCGACGTACGGCAAGATCACGGTGTTGACCATTCCGGGCAATGTCAACGGTCCGAAGCTGGCCAATAACGCCATCACCACCGATCCCGACGTGTCGACGTATCTCGGCCAGATCGGGCGTGACAACCAGAACCGGATCAAGTGGGGCAATTTGCTGACGCTGCCGGTCGGCCAGGCCGGGTTGTTGTACGTCGAACCCGTCTACGCATCCCCGGGTGCGAGCGACGCCGCCTCGTCCTACCCGCGCCTGATCCGGGTGGCGATGATGACCAACGACAAGTCCGGCGACAAGATCGGA
>NZ_DATJYB010000386.1:0-5752 GCF_035499775.1 Mycobacterium sp.
ACGACGTCGCGGACACGTCCGAACGATTCGCCGAACGGACCCAACACCAACATCCGCGCGAGTCGCGCCACATAGACCCTGTTGACCGACGCCATGGCAGAAAGCCTAAGAGACACACCGGTCGAGGCGCCCGGCGACGCCGCACACCCGAGCGGTTATCAGTGCGTGTGGCCAGCCACGGCTGCGACCGCGATGATGATCGCCAGCACCGTCAGCGCGACCGCGGAGCCTCCGACGGCAATGCCGGCGATGGCCATCCCGCGGCCCGGTTGCTTGGTGCGGTTGACCTGGGTGAGTGCGACGATGCCGAGCACCAGGCCGGTGATGGGGATCAACAAACCGATCCAGCAGAAAATTGCCAGGGGAAGGCCCAGCAGCAGGCCCGCGATCGAAACGACCAACGAGGCTATCGCCAACCCGTTGGTCCCGGTCGACCCGTATCCCGCCTGGTAAGGGTCGTAACCGCCGGTGTATGCCGGGGAAGCGTGGTACCCGGGCGGGGCGCCGTGATGGGAGGGCGGGTACCCGTAGCCGGGCGGAGGCGGTGGCGGGGGTGGGGGCGGCGACGGTGGGGGGTAGGAAGGCGGATATTCCGGATAGTTGACCGGCGTGTAGGGATCGACCGGCGAGAACGGATTCTGCCCCGGGTACTCGTACGGCTGCCCTGGGCCGCTCATGAGCGTGAATTCCCGGCGCGGGCGACCGGTGGCTGGTGCGCGTTTGCGCAGGAGGCGCGGCCGACGGCGATCATGTGTTCAAACTAGCTTATGAGCGGGTTTGGGATTCCGGTATGAACGACAGCCGGCCCGTGAATTCGGCCTCAATCCGCGGTGGAATGTAACGATGGCCCCGCGGAGAGTAGGGGAGCCAGAGGAGGCAGAGGAGAATGTGTACCCATGACTAGCCCCTTCCAGCCTGGACAACTTCCCGGCGCAACACCGGGCGCAGCGGGCGGTCGTGGCGTCCCCGGCCTGCCGACCCCACCCAAAGGCTGGCCGGTCGGGTCCTATCCGACTTACGCCGAAGCCCAACGCGCCGTCGACTATCTGTCGGACCAGGAATTCCCGGTCGAGCAGGTGACCATTGTCGGCGTCGATCTGATGCAGGTGGAACGGGTCACCGGCCGGCTGAGCTGGCCCAAGGTGCTGGGCGGCGGCGTGCTCAGCGGCGCCTGGCTCGGCCTGTTCATCGGCTTGGTACTGCTCGCGTTCAGCAATACCTGGGCGGTGTTGCCCACCGGCGTGGTCGCGGGAGTGTTCTTCGGCTTGATCACCTCCGCGGTGCCCTACGCAATGGCGCGCGGCACCAGGGATTTCAGTTCGACCATGCAATTGGTGGCCGGCCGCTACGACGTACTGTGCGATCCGCAGAACGCGGAGAAGGCGCGGGATCTGCTGGCGCGCCTGGCGATCTGACGATCGCGTTCAGATGCGTCGCGCACGACGGTCGGCCGCGTTGCTGCTGACCACACTGACCGCCGCGGCGCTGGTGTCGGCCTGCGGATCCGCCGACAACGGGGTCGTGATCAGCTTCTACACGCCCGCCACCGACGCTGCGACGTTCACCGCGGTTGCCCAGCAATGCAACGAGCAGTTGGGCGGCCGCTTCACCATTCAGCACGTCAGCCTGCCCAGATCTCCCGACCAGCAGCGCCTCCAGCTGGCCCGCCGACTGACCGGAAACGACCGCACCCTGGACGTGATGGCGATGGACGTGGTGTGGACCGCCGAGTTCGCCGAGGCGGGCTGGGCGCTGCCGCTGTCCGACGACCCGGCCGGTCTGGCGGAGGCCGACGCGACCGCCGACATCCTGCCCGGCCCGCTGGAAACCGCGCGGTGGAAGCACAAGCTGTACGGCGCACCGATCGCCACCAATACCCAGTTGCTTTGGTACCGAGCGGATTTGGTAGACCATCCGCCGGAGGACTGGACCGGCATGGTGGCCGAAGCCGAGCGGTTGCGCGCCGCGGGGGAGCCGAGCTGGATCGGGGTGCAGGCTAACGAGGGCGAGGGATTGGTGGTGTGGTTCAACACGCTGCTGGTCAGCGCCGGCGGTCAGGTCCTTTCCCACGACGGCCGCCGGGTCACGCTGACCGACACCCCGGAGCACCGGGCCGCCACCGTCGCGGCACTGCGGATCCTGAAGTCGGTGTCTACCGCGCCTGGGGCCGACCCGTCGATCACCCGGACCGACGGGAGCAGCGCGCGGCTGGCGGTTGAGCAGGGCAAGGCCGCGCTGGAGGTCAACTGGCCCTACGTGCTCGCGTCCATGCTGGAGAACGCGGTGAAGGGCGGGGTGCCCTTCCTGCCGTTGAACGGGCTGCCCGAGTTGGCCGGCAGCATCGACAACCTCGGGACCTTCGTGCCGTCGGAAGAACAGTTCCGGATCGCCTATGAGGCCAGCCGCAAGGTGTTCGGGTTCGCGCCCTACCCGTCGGTGGCGCCCGGCCGGCCGGCCAAGGTGACCATCGGTGGGCTGAACCTGACCGTGGCGCGCACGAGTCGGCATAAAGCGGAAGCCTTCGAAGCCGTCAGGTGCCTGCGCAGCCTGGACAACCAGAAGTACATCTCGATCCAGGGGGGTCTGCCGGCGGTCCGCATCTCGCTGTATTCCGACCCGCAATTCCAGGCGAAGTATCCGATGTACGACGTCATCCGCCAGCAGCTCACCGACGCCGCGGTGCGGCCCGCGACGCCGGTCTATCAGGCGGTGTCCATCCGGCTTGCCGCCGCGCTGAGCCCGGTCACCGAGATCGACCCGGAGCGGACGGCCGACGACCTCGCCGTGGAGGTGCAGAAGGCGATCGACGGCAAGGGGCTGCTGCCGTGAGCCGTAACGATGCAGAGCGAAGCGATGCTGAGGAGCGGCGACCATTGAGCTTGAGCCGCGGCGGGACCCCCGCGCGGGCCGAACGGCGACTGGCGTTCTTTCTCGTCGCTCCCGCGGCGACGCTGATGCTGGCGGTGACCGGGTATCCGATCGGCTATGCCGTCTGGCTGAGCCTGCAGCGCAACAACCTGGCCACCCCCAACGACACCGCTTTCGTCGGCCTGGGCAACTACCAGACGATCCTGACCGATCGGTACTGGTGGACGGCGCTGGCGGTGACGCTGGCGATCACGGTGGTCTCGGTGTCGATCGAGTTCGTGGTGGGCCTGACGCTGGCGCTGGTGATGCACCGCACCCTGGTCGGCAGGGGCCTGGTGCGCACGGCGGTACTCATCCCGTACGGCATCGTGACGGTGGCCGCGTCGTACAGCTGGTATTACGCGTGGACGCCGGGCACCGGGTATCTGGCCAACCTGCTACCGCACGGGAGCGCCCCGCTGACCGAGCAGATCCCGTCGCTGGGCATCGTGGTCATCGCCGAGGTCTGGAAGACCACCCCGTTCATGGCGCTGCTGCTGCTGGCCGGGTTGGCGCTGGTTCCCGAGGACCTGGTCAAAGCGGCTCATGTCGACGGTGCGGGTGCATGGCGGCGGCTGACCAAGATCACGTTGCCGATCATCAAGCCGGCGGTAGTCGTTGCCGTGCTTTTCAGAACCCTGGACGCATTCAGGATCTTCGACAACATCTACGTGCTCACCTCGGGCAACAACAACACCGGGTCGGTGTCGATTCTGGGCTACGACAACCTGTTCAAGGGGTTCAACGTGGGCCTCGGCTCGGCGATCAGCGTGCTGATCTTCTTGTGCGTGGGCATCATCGCGCTCATCTTCATCAAGGTGTTCGGCGCTGCCGCCCCGGGTGGTGACGCCGATGGCCGTTAGGCACGCGGCGTTCTGGGCCGTGATCGACAGCGTGGTCGTGGTGTATGCGCTGCTTCCGGTGCTGTGGATCCTGAGCCTGTCGCTCAAGCCGTCGTCAACGGTCAAGGACGGCAAGCTGATTCCGTCCTCGGTGACCCTGGACAACTACCGCGGCATCTTCCGCGGCGAGTTCTTCAGACCGGCGTTGCTCAACTCCGTCGGAATCGGGTTGACCACCACCGCGATCGCGGTGCTGCTCGGTGCGATGGCCGCCTACGCGATTGCCCGGCTGAAATTCCCCGGCAAGCGGCTGCTGGTCGGCGCCACCCTGCTGATCACCATGTTCCCGGCGATCTCGCTGGTCACGCCGCTGTTCAACATCGAACGTTTCCTTGGCCTGTTCGACACCTGGCCCGGGCTGATCCTGCCGTACATCACCTTCGCGCTGCCGCTGGCCATCTACACGTTGTCGGCGTTCTTCCGGGAGATCCCCTGGGATCTGGAGAAGGCCGCCAAGATGGACGGCGCGACGCCGGGTCAGGCGTTTCGCAAGGTGATCGTCCCGCTGGCGGCGCCCGGACTGGTGACGGCCGCGATCCTGGTGTTCATCTTCGCGTGGAACGACCTGTTGCTGGCGCTGTCCCTGACCGCCACCAAGGCGGCGATCACTGCACCGGTGGCGATCGCAAACTTCACCGGCAGTTCGCAATTCGAGGAGCCGACGGGATCGATCGCGGCCGGCGCGATGGTGATCACCGTCCCGATCATCGTTTTTGTTTTAATCTTCCAACGACGGATTGTCGCCGGGTTGACCTCTGGCGCTGTGAAGGGATAGCCCGATGGCCGAGATTGTGCTGGAGCACCTCAACAAGAGTTACCCCGACGGCCACACAGCGGTGCGGGATCTCAGCATCACGATCGCCGACGGCGAATTCCTGATCCTGGTGGGGCCTTCCGGCTGCGGCAAGACGACGACGCTGAATATGATTGCCGGACTTGAGGATATCTCGTCGGGCGAGCTGCGCATCGGCGGTGAGCGGGTCAACGAGAAGGCACCCAAGGACCGCGATATCGCGATGGTGTTCCAGTCCTACGCTTTGTATCCGCATATGACGGTGCGCCAGAACATCGCCTTCCCGCTGACGCTGGCGAAGATGAAGAAGGCCGAGATCGCGCAGAAGGTCGCGGAGACCGCCAAAATCCTTGACCTCAGCGAACTTCTGGATCGCAAGCCCTCGCAGTTGTCGGGCGGGCAGCGGCAGCGGGTCGCGATGGGCCGCGCAATCGTGCGCCATCCCAAGGCGTTTCTGATGGATGAGCCGCTGTCCAACCTGGACGCCAAACTGCGGGTGCAGATGCGCGGCGAGATCGCCCGGCTGCAGAAGCGGCTGGGCACCACCACCGTCTACGTCACCCACGACCAGACCGAGGCCATGACGCTGGGTGACCGGGTGGTGGTGATGCACGGCGGCGTCGCGCAGCAGATCGGCACGCCCACAGAGCTTTACGAGCATCCTGCCAACCTGTTCGTCGCGGGCTTCATCGGCTCGCCGGCGATGAATTTCTTTCCCGCCACGCTGATTCCGATGGGGCTGCGACTGCCCTTCGGTGAGGTGACGCTGGCGCCGGAGGTCCAAGAAGTGATCGCAGAACACCCTGCCCCGCAGAGCGTCATCGTCGGGGTACGGCCCGAGCATCTGACCGACGCCGCGTTGGTCGACGGCTACCAGCGCATCAAGTCGCTGCTCTTCGAAGTCGAGGTCGACCTGGTCGAATCGCTGGGGGCCGACAAATACGTGTACTTCACCACCTCGGGCCCGGCCGTGCACGCCGCCCAGCT
Organism: Mycobacterium sp.; assembly: GCF_035499775.1. Classification (GTDB taxonomy): domain Bacteria; phylum Actinomycetota; class Actinomycetes; order Mycobacteriales; family Mycobacteriaceae; genus Mycobacterium. The sequence goes on from NZ_DATJYB010000386.1 coordinate 5,590, forward strand.
GGACGAGCTGGAGGCCGAGGGAGAAGTGTACGAAAATCAGTTCGTGGCAAGGGTTCCCGCTGAGTCGACGGCCACTATCGGGCAGTCCGTCGAGTTGGCTTTCGACCCCACGAAACTCGCCGTCTTCGACGTCGACTCCGGGGTGAACCTGACCATTCCGGCC
>NZ_DATJYB010000387.1:0-3550 GCF_035499775.1 Mycobacterium sp.
CTGTACGCGGCGTACACGGCCAAGGTCTCGTCGCTGAACTCCGGCCAGTTCAAGCAGAACTTCAGCAACTGCGGCTACCAGTTCACGAACGGCGAGGCCAGCTGGAACCACTTGTTCCAGCACACGAGCAATTACACCGTCGACCAGATGACCACGGGCACGGTGAAGGACGACCAGGCCGCGGGCCGGGTGTTCTGCAACTACACCCAGGGCCTGGAGTACATGGTGTGGACCCAGGACGTCGGCAACATGATGGGAGTCGTGTCTGGACCGGTACACGGGGACGTGTGGAACTGGTGGGTGCCCGTACACAACAGCATCGGCCTGAAGACTGGCTGGCAGCCGGGCACTGCTTCGCTGTACGCCATCCAGCAGGTGGGTTCGGCGGTGCTGGATGGCCGGATCTGGGTGGCCGGCGGTCTGACCGACGCGCAAGACGCCACGGCGAAGACGGAGTATTACGACACGACGACCGGTAAATGGAGTCTGGGCCCGAATCTGCCGTTCCAGTTGCATCACGCGATGATGGTGTCCTACCACAACACGGTGTGGGTGATCGGCGGTTTCGAGCCGCAGGGCAGCACGATAGAGGGGCTCGCCTCCGCCCGGGTGCTGTACCTGAACCAGGCCCAGACCGCCTGGGTGGAGGCGCCTGCATTGCACCATGCGCGTGCCGCCGGCGCGGCGGCGGTGGTGGGGAACAAGATCGTCGTGGTCGGCGGGCGGACCGCCGGCACGTCCCCGGCCGAGGTCATCCCCACCGAGGTTTTCGACGGGACCAGCTGGCATGACGCGGCGGGCATCCCGGTTCCGGGGGATCACCTGGCGGCCGCGTCGGACGGCACCTACCTGTACGTCGTCGGCGGGCGCAGGATCGAGGTCACCTCTAATACCGCGGCGGTGCAGCGGTTCGACCCGGCCACTGACCGGTGGACCCAGCTGCCGGCCGCGCCGGGCAAGGTCAGCGACGCCGGCGCGGCGATCGTCGGCGGCCGGCTGATCGTCGTCGGCGGCGAGAGCATCGGCACCGTGTTCAACACCGTCTGGGCCTATGACCTGACCAGCTCGACCTGGACCAGCCTGCCGGACCTCGCCGCACCCCGGCACGGGCTGGCCGTCGCCGCGATCGGCAGCACCCTGTACGCCATCGACGGCGCATCCCAGCCCGGGCACAACGCATCCACCTCCACCATGCAAACCCTCACCGTCCTCCCGGGGCCCGCTCAGCCTGCCGGGAGCTGGCAGCTGGGCACTGCTTCGCTGTACGCCATCCAGCAGGTGGGTGCGGCGGTGGATAAGAGCGGCCGGATCTGGGTGGCCGGCGGTCTGACCGACGCGCAAGACGCCACCGCGAAGACGCAGTTCTACGACCCCTCGATCGGCGTGTGGACCCCGGGCCCGAATCTGCCGGTCCAGTTGCATCACGCGATGATGGTGTCGTACCACAACACGGTGTGGGTGATCGGCGGTTTCGAGCCGCAGGGCAGCGAAATAGCTGGGGTCGCCTCCGCCCGGGTGCTGTACCTGAACCAGGCCGAGACCGCCTGGGTGGAGGGGCCTGAACTGCACCACGCGCGGGGCGCCGGCGCGGCGGCGGTGGTGGGGAACAAGATCGTCGTGGTCGGCGGGCGGACCGGCGGCACCTCCCCGAAGGAGGTCATCCCCACCGAGGTTTTCGACGGGACCAGCTGGCACGACGCGGCCGGCATCCCGGTTCCGGGGGATCACCTGGCGGCCGCGTCGGACGGCACCTACCTGTACGCCGTCGGCGGGCGCAGGATCGAGGTCACCTCTAATACCGCGGCGGTGCAGCGCTTCGACCCGGCCACTGACCGGTGGACCCAGCTGCCGGCCGCGCCGGGCAAGGTCAGCGACGCCGGCGCGGCGATCGTCGGCGGCCGGCTGATCGTGGCCGGCGGCGAGAGCATCGGCACCGTGTTCAACACCGTCTGGGCCTATGACCTGACCAGCTCGACCTGGACCAGCCTGCCGGACCTGGCCGCACCCCGGCACGGGCTGGCCGTCATAGCGATCGGCAGCACCCTGTACGCCATCGACGGCGCATCCCTACCCGGGCACAACGCATCCACCTCCACCGTGCAAACCCTCACCTTTCACAACTAGGGAGACATCCCGTCCGTAGTACCTGAGCAATTCCAGATCTTCAGGAGCCGGGGTCGCAGTGCTGACCACTTCCTCGCAAACGACAGCGCCGGCGCAGGCAAGGGAAGTTCCTTTCGCCACCGTCGAGCTTGAGCTCGGCGGCATGCACTGCGGCGCATGCGCTGCACGGATCGAGCACGCGCTCGGCCGCGTGCCCGGCGTGGCCAGTGCTTCGGTCAACCTGGCCACGGCCCGGGCGTTCGTCTCCTACAACGGTTCAGCAATTAGCGCCAGCGAACTCTGCCAGACCGTCGCCGACGTCGGCTACAGCGCCAAGGCGGTCGATGCCGCCGCCGGATCCGCTCGCCGCCAGCACAGCGACCGGTGGGTGCTGCGTGCGATCATCTCCTGGCCCCTGGCGATCGCCGCGTTGCTGGTGTCGCTCCTCCTGCCCCAGACCGCGGGTACGGGATGGATCGCCCTCGTCCTGGCCGTCGTCGTCGAGTTCGCCGGCGGCTGGCCGTTCCTCCGCAACGCCGCTCGCCTGCTGCGTCATGGCGCAGTGAGCATGGACACCCTGATCGCGATCGGCACCCTCGGTGCGGTCGCCGTCCAGGTCGTCGAAGTCATTGCCGCCGGGGGCCGCCATATCCACGTCGACAGCGGCGCCGGCGCGTTCGCGGGACGACTGCACTACGCCATGGCGCCCCTCATTGTCGCCGTCCTGGTCAGCGGGCGCGCCGCCGAGGCCGCCGCGCGCCGCCGCGCCGTAGGCGCCATGCACTCGCTGCTTTCGCTGCGTCCGCCCCTGGCCCGGGTGGTCACCGATCTTGACAGCGAGCGCGGCGATCTCGTCGCACCCGAGAGCGTGCCGGTGGGGGCGCTGGTGCGGGTGCGGCCGAATGAGGCGATTCCGCTCGACGGGAGCGTCGTGAGCGGGTGGTCAGCAGTCGACGAATCTATGCTTACCGGCGAGCCTTTGCCCGTTGACCGCGGCCCCGGTAGCCAGGTCACGGGCGGCACGCGCAACGGGCAGGAGGCGCTCGTCGTGCGCGTCGAGGCCCTGGCCTCGGAGTCGGTGCTCGCACGCCTTCAGCGCCTGGTCGAGGAAGCTCAGCGTGACAAGGCACCGCTGCAGCGATTGGCGGACCGGGTCAGCCGGGTGTTCGTCCCCGCCGTACTCCTGCTCGCCCTCGCGACGTTCGCGGTGTGGTGGGTCGCCGGGGGCGACCACGACACGGCGGTCCTGAGTGCCCTGTCAGTACTGCTCGTCGCCTGCCCGTGCGCGATGGGGCTGGCCGCGCCAATGGCGATGATGGTCGGCTGCGGGAGAGCCTCGGCGCTCGGGATCTTCGTCCGCAACGGCGACGCGCTCGAACGCCTTTCCAGGGTGGACACCGTTGTGTTCGATAAGACGGGGACACTGACTGAGCGCCGCGCCGTTGTC
>NZ_DATJYB010000388.1:0-4693 GCF_035499775.1 Mycobacterium sp.
TCGGTCACGGTGACCGCCGACGCCGACGCGGCCGCCGCGGGTGCCGATGTGCTGGTCACCGACACGTGGACGTCGATGGGACAGGAGGACGACGGGCTGGACCGAGTCGGGCCGTTCCGCCCGTTTCAGCTGAACGCCCGCCTGCTCGGGCTGGCCGACCCGGAAGCCATTGTGCTGCACTGCCTTCCGGCCCACCGCGGACACGAGATCACCGACGACGTGATGGACGGACCGGCCAGCGCGGTGTGGGACGAGGCGGAAAACCGGCTGCACGCCCAGAAGGCGCTGCTGGTCTGGCTGCTGGAGCGGTCCCGATGACCGGCCAGGCCAAAGCGCTGCCCGAAGTCAGCGCGAACCGGGCCGGCCGGCAGGCGCGGATCGTGGCAATCCTGTCGTCGGCGCCGGTGCGCAGCCAGAGCGAACTGGCGGCGCTGCTGGCCACCGAAGGGATCGAGGTCACCCAGGCGACGCTGTCGCGCGATCTGGAAGAGCTCGGCGCGGTGAAGCTGCGCGGCGCCGACGGCGGCACCGGGGTGTACATCGTGCCCGAGGACGGCAGTCCCGTCCGCGGGGTGTCGGGCGGCACCGACCGGATGTCGCGCCTGCTCAGCGAGTTGCTGGTGTCGACCGACGCGAGCGGCAACCTCGCGGTGTTGCGCACGCCGCCGGGCGCGGCGCACTATCTGGCCAGCGCCATCGACCGCGCGGCCCTGCCCCACGTCGTCGGCACCATCGCCGGTGATGACACCATCCTGGTGGTTGCCCGGGAGCCGATGACTGGCGCGGAACTCGCCGGCATGTTCGAGAACATTCAGTAAGGAGATCGGTTCATGTCAGAGCGAGTCATCCTGGCCTACTCGGGCGGTCTGGACACCTCGGTGGCGATCAGCTGGATAGGCAAGGAGACCGGCCGCGAGGTCGTGGCGGTGGCGATCGACCTCGGCCAGGGCGGCGAGGACATGGAGGTGGTACGTCAGCGCGCACTGGACTGCGGCGCCGTCGAGGCCGTCGTCGTCGATGCCCGCGACGAATTCGCCGAGGGCTACTGCCTGCCCACCGTGCTGAACAATGCGCTCTACATGGACCGCTACCCGCTGGTGTCGGCGATCAGCCGACCGCTGATCGCCAAGCACCTGGTGGCGGCCGCGCGTGAGCACGGCGGCGGCATCGTCGCGCACGGCTGCACCGGCAAGGGCAACGACCAGGTCCGGTTCGAAGTCGGGTTCGCCTCGCTGGCGCCCGACCTCGAGGTGCTGGCGCCGGTCCGCGATTACGCGTGGACCCGCGAAAAGGCGATCGCGTTCGCCGAGGAGAACGCGATCCCGATCAACGTCTCCAAGCGCTCGCCGTTCTCGATCGACCAGAACGTCTGGGGCCGCGCGGTGGAAACCGGGTTCCTCGAGCACCTGTGGAACGCCCCGACCAAGGACATCTACGCCTACACCGAGGACCCCACCGTCAACTGGAACACCCCCGACGAGGTGATCATCGGCTTCGAGCGCGGCGTGCCGGTGTCGATCGACGGCAGGCCGGTGTCGATGTTGCGGGCCATCGAAGAGCTCAACCGCCGCGCGGGCGCGCAGGGCGTCGGGCGGCTGGACGTCGTCGAGGACCGGCTGGTGGGCATCAAGAGCCGCGAGATCTACGAGGCGCCGGGTGCGATGGTGCTGATCACCGCACACACCGAGCTCGAACACGTCACCCTCGAGCGCGAGCTGGGCCGGTTCAAGCGTCAGACCGACCAGCGCTGGGGCGAGCTGGTGTACGACGGCCTGTGGTTCTCGCCGCTGAAGATCGCGTTGGAGAGCTTTGTCGCCAAGACGCAGGAGCACGTCTCCGGGGAGGTGCGGTTGGTGCTGCACGGCGGTCACATCGCGGTCAACGGCCGGCGCAGCGCCGAGTCGCTGTACGACTTCAACCTGGCCACCTACGACGAGGGCGACTCCTTCGACCAGTCGATGTCGAAGGGCTTCGTCTACGTGCACGGCCTGTCCTCCAAGCTCTCCGCCCGCCGGGATCTGCGGTGACCTGTTCTCGGCGAGAAGACGCAGAATCGCACGCAGACGCCCGCCCGAGTGCGATTCTGCGTCTGCTCGGCACAGAAAAGTGAGCACCAACGAGGGGTCACTGTGGGGCGGGCGGTTCGCCGACGGGCCGGCGGAGGCGCTGGCCGCGCTGAGCAAATCCACCCACTTCGACTGGGCGCTGGCTCCCTACGACATCACCGCGTCGCGGGCGCACACCGTGGTGCTGTTCCGGGCCGGGCTGCTGACCGAAGAGCAGCGCGACGGGCTCCTGGCCGGCCTGGACAGCCTCGCCGAGGACGTCGCCGACGGCAGCTTCGGCCCGCTGGTCAGCGATGAGGACGTGCACGGAGCGCTGGAACGCGGGCTGATCGACCGGGTCGGGCCCGACCTCGGCGGCCGGCTGAGGGCCGGGCGGTCGCGCAACGACCAGGTGGCCACGCTGTTCCGGATGTGGCTGCGCGACGCGGTGCGCCGGGTCGGTCGCGGCGTGCTCGACGTCGTCGCCGCGCTGGCCGCCCAGGCTGCCGCGCACCCGACGGCCATCATGCCTGGCAAGACGCATCTGCAGTCCGCCCAGCCGATCCTGCTGGCCCATCATTTGCTCGCGCATGCCCACCCGTTGCTGCGCGACGTCGACCGGATCGTCGACTTCGACGACCGCGCGGCGATTTCCCCGTACGGGTCGGGTGCCCTGGCCGGCTCGTCGCTGGGCCTGGATCCGGACGCGATCGCCGCGGATCTGGGTTTCACGGCCGCAGCGGACAATTCCGTCGACGCAACGGCCGCCCGGGACTTTGCTGCCGAGGCGGCGTTCGTGTTCGCCATGATCGGCGTCGACCTGTCTCGGCTCGCCGAGGACATCATCATCTGGAGCTCGACGGAGTTCGGCTACGTCACTTTGCACGATTCCTGGTCCACCGGCAGCTCGATCATGCCGCAGAAGAAGAATCCGGACATCGCCGAGCTGGCACGTGGCAAGTCCGGGCGGCTGATCGGGAACCTTGCGGGGTTGCTGGCCACCCTGAAGGCCCAGCCCCTGGCCTACAACCGTGACCTGCAGGAGGACAAGGAGCCGGTATTCGATTCGGTGGCCCAGCTGGAGTTGCTGTTACCCGCGATGGCCGGGCTGGTGGCCAGCCTGACGTTCCACGTCGAGCGGATGGCGGAGCTGGCCCCGGCCGGCTACACGCTAGCCACTGATATCGCTGAATGGCTTGTGCGCCAAGGTGTTCCGTTCCGTTCCGCACACGAGGCCGCGGGTGCGGCGGTGCGTGCCGCCGAGCTGCGCGGCATCGGGTTGGACGAGCTGACCGACGACGAGCTCGCGGCCATCAGCCCCGAGCTGACGGCGCAGGTGCGCGACGTCCTGACGATCGAGGGATCGGTGTCGTCGCGCGATGCCCGGGGCGGTACCGCGCCGAGTCGAGTTGCTGACCAACTGGGCACCGTACAGGCAACTTCCGACCTGCTCAGGGGCCGTCTGCGCCGGTAATTGACCAGGTGAGCACGGCACCTCCACTTTGCCAGCTTTTGCCGGGGGCTTCGAGGCCGACTAAACTTCAAGCTTGAAGCGATCGGGGGTGAACCTTTCGGCCTGTATGTACGTAACCAAGGGGTGGGACCTATGAGCGTGATCGCCGGTGTCTTCGGGGCGTTGCCGCCCTATCGCTATTCGCAGAAAGAGCTCACCGATTTTTTCGTCAGCATTCCCGATTTCGAGGGTTATGAAGACATCGTTCGGCAGCTGCACGCGAGTGCCAAAGTCAACAGTCGCCACCTGGTGCTGCCGCTGGAGCGCTATCCCCGGCTGACCGATTTCGGCGAGGCCAACCGGGTCTACATCGAAAACGCGGTGGATCTGGGCTGCGAAGCGCTGGTCGGCGCGCTCGACGATGCGGGTCTGCAACCGCAGGACCTCGACGTGCTGATCACGACGACGGTCACCGGTGTCGCGGTTCCGTCGTTGGATGCCCGGATCGCCGGGCGCCTCGGGCTGCGCGCCGATGTGCGGCGGGTTCCGCTGTTCGGCCTGGGCTGCGTGGCCGGGGCGGCGGGCGTGGGGCGACTGCACGACTATCTGCGCGGTGCGCCGGACGGCGTCGCTGCCCTCATCTCGGTCGAACTCTGCTCCCTCACCTACCCGGGATACAAGCCGTCGCTGGCGGGTCTGGTCGGCAGCGCCCTGTTTGCTGATGGAGCGGCCGCGGTGGTAGCCGTCGGCGAGCGTCGCGCCGACGAGGTCGGCGCCGGCGGGCCGGCCATCGTCGATTCCCGCAGCCACCTGTATCCCGACTCGCTGCGCACCATGGGTTACGACGTCGGCACCACCGGGTTCGAGCTGGTGCTGTCCAAAGACCTCGCCGCGGTGGTCCGGCAATACATCGGCGACGACGTCGGCAGCTTCCTGGCCGCGCACGGTCTGAGCACCACCGACATCGGCGCCTGGGTCAGCCACCCGGGGGGACCGAAGATCATCGAGGCGATCAACGAGAGCCTCGACCTGTCGCCGGAGGCCTTGGAGCTGACCTGGCGTTCGCTGGGTGAGATCGGCAACCTGTCGTCCGCGTCGGTGCTGCACGTGCTGCGTGACACCATCGAAAAGCGACCGCCCAGCGGAAGCCCAGGACTCATGATTGCGATGGGTCCCGGATTCTGTTCCGAACTCG
>NZ_DATJYB010000389.1:0-9772 GCF_035499775.1 Mycobacterium sp.
TAGAGGTGTTTCATCGGGCCTCACCAGCGAACGCGCCCACATCCGCCGCGGCGATAGCACCGACGGCGACCTCCTGGGTATTGGACGGACAGCTCACGCGAGTCATCGTCGGCCTCCTTAGCAGCCTGATCGGGTTCACACACTACCGAACCAGTAGCAGTTTGCAACTACAGAGAACGACGCAGTCGGGTGCGGTGGTGCGACCTACTCAGGGAATCTAATGATTATTCTGGCGGACCAATCTAGCTAGTAGTAGTTTGCTACTAGAATTTTCCGGCAAAGCAGCGCTCCGCGAGAGGACAATCAGATGTCGACGACCACCGTGCTGGACCGATTCCGCCTCGACGGCAAGGCCGCGATCGTGACCGGGGCAACCTCGGGCCTGGGGGTGGCATTCGCCACCGCGCTGGCCGAGGCGGGCGCGGACGTGGTGCTTGCCGGGCGACGCGCCGATCGCCTGGAGCAGACCCGCAAGCTGGTGACCGACCTGGGGCGCCGCGCCATTACGGTGACCGCCGACGTGAGCCTTCCTGAGGCCGCTCAAGGGGTGGTGGATACGGCGGTCAGCGAGTTGGGGAAGGTCGACGTGCTGGTCAACAACGCCGGCAAGGGCACCGCGGTGCCGGCCACCCGGGAGACACCCGAACAATTTCGGGAAGTGATCGATATCAATCTCAACGGGTGCTATTGGATGGCCCAGGCCTGTGGCCGGGTCATGACACCTGGCAGTGCGATCGTCAACATCTCCAGTGTCGTGGCGCTAACCAGTGGCGGGTTGCCCCAGGCAGCGTACTCGGCGAGTAAAGCCGCGTTGATCGGATTGACTCGCGACCTGGCGGTGCAATGGACCGGGCGCAAAGGCATCCGGGTCAACGCGCTCGCCCCGGGCTTCTTTCCGTCGGAGATGACCGACCAGTTTCCCGAGGGCTACATCGACAGCCAACTGCCGCGGCTGCCTGCCGGGCGTCCCGGCGAACCCGCGGAACTCGCCGCGGCAGTCGTGTTCTTGGCCAGCCCCGCCGCGGCCTACATCACGGGCACGACGCTCGTCGTCGACGGCGGTCTGACGGCATCCTGAGCTCGTGGTGAAATGCAACGGGCCGGACCGGTGACCGACCTCAGGATGAGGCCCTACGGTCCGCTGCGGGGCCGCGGGGACGCGCTGGCGAGGGCACTCAGCGTTGTGCGGCGCGCACAACGGCACAGCGCGAGCGGCGTCGTCCTGCTCTCGGGGGAGGCCGGCATCGGCAAAACGGCGCTGCTGTCCGAGATTTACCGTCATGCCGCACACTCGAGCCTGCTGGTTGCCAGAAGCAAATGCGACGAAATCGAGCAAGCCGCGCCCGGCGCACCGATGATCGGACTGCTCCGCAGCGGGCGGACACCGCTTCTTACCACCACCGAGTTCGAAGGGGTTGCCCGCGTCGCCGGCGAGCCGCTGTTGCTCGTCGATCGGATCGCTGATCACCTTGACCGGCTGGCAGCCGATCACCGACTGCTGCTCGCCGTCGACGATGTGCAGTGGGCCGACCGGGTCAGCCGATATGCGCTGCGCACCTTGATCTCTCGTGCAGCGGGGCGGCCAGTGGTGTGGGCGCTGGCCAGCCGCTCCGCCGCAGCCGGGTTGAGTGTCGGTGCCGCCGACGTCGTCGAGGTCGATCACATCCAACTGGGTCCGCTGGGGCAGCGCGAGATAGCCGAAATCGCACGCGATCGGCTCGGTTCAAGATTTGACCACCGCATTTCCGAGTTGCTGGCCGCCGCCGGTGGGAATCCCTTTGTCGCCACTCAGATTATCGACAGCGTCGCCCTGAGTGCGGATACCAGCGAGCAGATCCCGGCGCCGTTCCGGACGGCCGTCGCTAGGCGGCTGGCCGGCTTGTCCGCGACAGCGCGCCATCTCATCGACGCGATCGCCGCCGCCGGGAGCCCGGTGCCGATCCTCGAATCAGCGACGCTGTGTGGCGTGGCCGCGGGGCCGACGCACGATGCCGACGTCGACGCCGTACTGGCATCTGGCCTGGTCGTCTCGACCGGCACCGACCTGAGGTTCAGCCACGACCTGGCCATGGAGGCGGTCTATGACCTGATCGCCCCGGACCTACGACGCCGACTGCACACGCGGTTCGCCCAACACTTGCTGGCCACCACCGGGGATCCGGCGCTGGCCGCAGCCCATGCACGGGCAGCGATCACGATTGGCGACGACGCCAACGCCGCCATCATGCTTTCCGGCGCGGAGGCGATGGTCAACAGCAGCGCCGTCGACGCCGCCGGCCTTGCGCTGCAAGCGTTCCAGACACTACGTCCGCACCACGCGCACTGGCTGGAGTCAGGTGAGCGCGCGCTGGCAGTTCTGTCGCATACACAACACTGTGCCGACGCGATTGCCGTAGCCGACCTGTTGCTGGCCACCGTCGACGACCCCGACGTCATCAGCCGGATCGAAACACAGGCCGCGGAAGCGTTGTGGCTCAGCGGCCATTTCACCGAGCTGGCGCAGCGCGCGGACCGCGGCATCAGCCACGCCGCACCGCGGCGTGATCTGGTTGCCCGCTTCCAAGCGGTAGGTGCGTTGGCCCGCACCCGTATCGTTCCTGCCGACCAGGCCACCGAACAGGCCGACATCGCGCTGGCCGAAGCCAGGTCCACCGGCGATCACGACGCGCTGGCGCTTGCCCTGCAAGCCGCCGGCGAAGCCGCCCACAACGAACGTCGTCATCAATTGGCGTTGAAGCATTTCCGGGAATTGCGCTCGGTCACCCGGGTGGCCTACCTCGCCGAAGAGATCATGGAGCTGCAACTGCTGGATCGCTACCATGACGCCCAGATGCTGCTGGATGCTGCAACCGACGACAGCCGGGCGGGCGCCGAGTCGCTGATCCCAACCGTGCTGTTCGCACAGGCCAAGCAGTATTACAACGTGGGCGAACTGCGCGCCGCCGATCAGACCGCGGCGGCCGTGGTCGAACTCGGAGAGGTGATCGGCAACACGGTTCATGTCGTCGAGGCCGCCCAGATACGCGCTTTCGTCGCATTGCTGCGCGGCGAGCCCGCGTTGGCCGGACAGCGACTGCGCCCACCGTTCGACGTTCGTAACGGCGCGGATACCGTCGAGCACCCTGGCGTGACCTTCACCCGAGGTTGGCTGACTGCTGCCCGGGGCCATCCCGACGATGCCTGTCGAATATTTGCCGAATTGCTGGCCGCACCCGAACGGTCGCGCAGTTACTGGGCGTGGTGGCCATGCTGGATGACGATATTCTTTGAAACCGGAATGGCCTGCGGCGCTTCTAAATTCACTGAGCAGGCGGTCGAGGTTGCCGAGGAAGGCGCACGACGCAATCCCGACGTCGCCACACTGACCGGGTTGGCGTTGAATCTGCGCGGCCTGCTCGACCACGACCTTGCCATGGTCGCCGAGTCGGCGAATATCCTCCAGCACAGTCCAAGACGGGTTTTGCGGGCGGCGGGTACGGAGGCGCACGGCATGATGCTGTTGGAGATCGGCGAACGAGATGCCGGGCTGGCCCGACTGGACGCCGCGTGGGACGAGTACAACAGCATGGGCGCCTCGGCCCGGCGCGCAGGTGTGCAGCGCACCATGCGCGCCGCCGGAGCCCGACGTAGCAAGTGGACACGTTCGCATGTCGACACATCAAGCGCAGTAGTGCTCTCGGATGCGGAGCGGCGCGTCGCACACCTCGTCGCGGTCGGCCATACCAACAAGGCCACCGCGAAATCGCTTGGTCTGTCTGTCAATACGGTGGGTACGCACCTGCGATCCATCTACGCCAAGCTCGGCGTGCGATCACGGGTGCAACTCAGCAATACACTGCGTCGGCTGGGCGAGTTGCAATGAGCCGCGCTTACGGAGTTCGAGAATAGGAGGTCGGCCAGGTATGGAGTGGACGGGTGCGCGCTATGCGGATAAGCCGAACGTGGAAGTGCAGACGTGGATCGATGCGACCCCGCGCCGGGTGTGGGAGCTGGTGGCCGATGTCGAGTTGATGCCGTCCATGAGCCAAGAACTGCAGTCGGTCGAATGGCTGGACGAGGCCGCCAAAGGCACAGTGGGAGCCAGATTCGTGGGACACAGCAAGCACGATTCGTTGGGTAGCTGGTCCACAACCTCGATAGTGATCGAAGCGGAGCCCGAGCGGGTATTTGCCTGGGCCGTGGAGGATCCGGAGAACCCCACGGCGGTTTGGCGTTTCCGGCTCGAACCCAAAGACGGCGGCACGCAATTGACCCAGTGGATGCAGATCGGCCCGGCGCGCTCCGGGCTTTCGCTTGCCATCGATCGCATGCCCGAAAAAGAGGAGAAAATCGTGTTCGTGCGGATGCGGGAGTTCGAACAGAACATGACCGCCACCCTGGCCCACATCAAGAAACTCGCGGAAAGCTGATGCGCACCGCCACCACGGTCGAGGCTTCGGGCTTCGGCGACTGGTCCAAGCAGCGCGACTACGTCGTCGAGGCCGAAAGACTCGGACTGGACGTGTTGTGGGTCGCCGAAGCCTGGGGTTCGGACGCGCCGTCCGCCATCGGCTATTACGCCGCCTGCACCGACCGCATGCTGCTCGGCTCGGGTGTTATGCAAGTCGGCACACGAACGCCCGTCGCAGTTGCCCAAACCGCGATCACGCTGTCGAACCTCTCCGGAGGGCGCTTCCTGCTCGGGCTCGGCGCTTCAGGCCCACAGGTGATCGAGGGGTTGCACGGGATCTCGTTCAAGCGGCCGCTCCGCCGGCTGCGGGAGACGGTCGAGATCGTGCGCCGAGTGCTCGGTGGGGACAAGATCTCCCACTCCGGCAATGAGTTTCAGATTCCGCTTGCCGGCGGGGATGCGGTGCCGATGAGGTTGTCGATGCGCGCCGAGCACGACGTCCCGATCTACCTGGCGACCCTGTCGCCTGCCATGCTGCGCCTGACTGGCGAAATCGCCGACGGCTGGCTGGGCACCAGTTTCGTGCCCGAAGGTGCCGCGGACGCGTATTTCGCCTACCTCGCGGAAGGATTGGCCCGCAGCGGGCGTAACCGCACCGACCTCGATATCTGTCAGGGCGCCGAGGTGGCGTTCGCGCCCGACGAAGACGCCCTACGCGTGATGATCGGCAGCCGGAAGAAAGAGCTCGCATTCAGTCTGGGTGGCATGGGATCGGCATCGACCAACTTCTACAACCAGGCCTACAGCCGTCAGGGTTGGGCCGACGTCGCTGCCGAGGTGCGTAACCGCTGGCAGGCGAACGACCGGAACGGGGCCGCCGAACTGGTGACCGACGAGATGGTCCTGGCCACCACCCTCATCGGCACCGAATCCATGGTGCGACAACGTCTCTCGGTCTGGAAGGACGCCGGAGTCAACACCGTTCGGCTCTATCCTGCCGGAGACACCCTGGACGACCGGCTGACAACCATGGGCAGGGCGATCGAGATCGTGCGGGAGATCAGCAGCGCTCGATAATCTTATGAATCGAGTAGAGCAGTACCGCACGGCTCGCGCCAAGCGGGCCCGGGGAGGAAACCGGACCCGCGAGGATTAGCTGGCGGATGGTCGAGCGAGCTACCGCGGCAACCTGGTGCGGCTGCCGCGACCCGTCACGGCTTCGTAGAGCGCGATGAGCACTGCCGCAGCGGCGACGCCGATGAAGAACGGAATCCAGGCGACTCCGCCATTGGCATTGTGGTATCCGAAGTGGCTGGCCACCGCAGAGCCGACCAAGCCACCTACGGCACCGAGTAGAACAGTCATGATCATGCCGATGTTTTGCTTGCCCGGCATGACGAGACGCGCCACCAACCCGATGATCGCGCCCACGACGAGCGCGAGGATGATTGTTCCGATCATTTCAGCTCCTGCCTTAGCGGTGCCCCTGGTGGACACCCTCTTCGATCACGGGTTCCCCGAACCGACCGGCTTATAACGCACACGTGGAGCGGGTCAGCGCTCCCGGTAATCGTTGCAGCAGAACCGTTTAGATGGCGTGGGCCGGGGGTAGTCGAAAGAATCATTCGACACACGTCCACCAGGAGGTCGGAGCCAGTGACCACGGCTATCTGCCCCGCGTGCGGCTATCCCACGCTGGGCCCCGATCTATGCGCGTTCTGCCGCCCCGAAGTGCGCGCTGGCGACCAACCGATCGGGCAGATGCCGTCCGCGACCGAGCCGCGTCCCGGCTCCGGCGAGTGGGGGTACGGCACGCTGGCCAGCTGAAGCCGCTGTCGGCCAAGTGCCCGACCCGTCACAGCGGATCGGCTTATGCTGGCTGGACGATGCCCGCTCGCGGTGCTCATTGTGGCAAGGGGGCCGATTGACGTATGTGCTGACGCAGCCGCAGGTGATGGCGACGGCTGCTACCGATGTGGCGGCGATCGGTACGACCATCAATCAAGCCACGGCCGCCGCGGAGGGCAAGACAACCGGCATGGTCGCGGCGGCCGCCGATGAGGTGTCCAGCGCGATAACGACGCTGTTCAACGCATACGCCCGGGAGAGCCAGGCGATCATGGGCCGGGCGGCGGCTTTTCACACTGAGTTCGCTCGGGCGCTGGCCGCGGGCGGCAACGCCTACGCCGGCGCCGAAGCCGCCAGCCTGGGCCCGCTCGGCGCCTCCACGACCAGCCCAGTGGTGCCGGCAGACTCGTACGTCACCTTCGTCATGGACGGCAGCGGAACGCCGACACCTCCGCCGTCCTTTGTGGCCAACGTTGTCGGCAAATACGTCGCGACTAATTTTCCCGTCGGCCGTATTCAACCCCTGACCATGCCGGCGGGTGAATATCCAGACAGCGGTATCAAGGACTTGCCTCAGGACGTAGCGATATCCCGCGGCGTCACGATCCTCGACGCCCAGATCCAGCAGCAACTCCTGGCCGGTAACGCCGTCAACGTGGTGGGCTACTCGCAGGGCGCCAACATCGCCTCGCTGGAGATGCAGTCGTTGGACCCTGGCGGCACGCCGAGCTCACTACCGATAAACTTTGTGCTGCTTGGCAATTCGATGAATCCCAACGGGGGCTGGGACGCCCGCTTCCCGGGTCTGAGTCTGCCGACCCTGGGCTTTTCGACCCTCGGCCCGGCGCCCACCAATGACTTCGTGACCAAGTCCTACATCCTCGAATACGACGGCTGGGCCGATTTCCCGCAATACCCGATCGATGTCTTCTCCGACCTCAATGCCGTTGCCGGCATGGTTACCGTGCACGCGGACTATGACAGCCTCACGCCCACGCAGATTGATTCGGCGATCATCCTGCCGACGCACGAACACGTCTCCACGACGTACTACATGATTCCGACTCAGAATCTCCCCCTGCTAGATCCGGTGCGGTCCATCCCGTACCTCGGAAACCCGATCGCAGACTTGGTCCAGCCGGTACTGAAACCGCTCGTCAACTGGGGCTACGGCAACCCGGACTTCGGCTGGTCCACCGGGTACGCCGATGTGACTACCCCGTTCGGATTCCTGCCGCCGATCAGCGACACCGCCGCCCTGGGGCCGGCCCTGGCCAACGGGGTACATCAGGGAATCACCGCCGCGATCAGCGATCTTCACGCCGAGGGACCCCCACAGCTGCCGTCGCTGCAGGGCATATCGCAGGCGCTGACGTCATTCTCGGCGCCCGGCACACTGGCGTTGCCTCCGCTCGGCGACCTTCTCTCGGACCTGCAGGCGGCGAACACCCAGATCGTTGACACCGTGTCGACTGATTTGTCGACGGCCTACGCGACGCTGCTTCCGACGGCCGACATCGCAACCGCCGTCCTGATCTCATTGCCGTCCTATGACGTCAACCTGTTCCTGAATGGGACACTGCAAATGGTCAATGGCCAGCCCCTGGTGGGGCTCGTCAACGCGATCGGCGATCCGATCGCCGCCAACGTTGGATTGCTCACGCTCACAGGTGGTTTGGAGCTCACGGTCCTTGCAGAAGCAGCTGATTCGATCTTGAACGGGACGCCGTATCCGACTCCTTGACCGGGCAGCAACTCCTGGCGATATCGCTACGCTGCGGCTACTTTTGCGGCGATTTGGCGGGCGATGTTGATCGCGGCGTCGGACCGACTGGAATTGCACGCGATGATGTCAACGGCGACGTCGACGGCCACCGTCAGCGCCCGCTGACAGGTCCACCCGGCTACTTCTGTGCCGGTTCCGGTGGCGGCGGTTTCGGTGGCGCTCAGGGTGCCGTTGTTATTGGCAACAGGGCCCACGGTCCAAACTTGTGGACTGCCGACTGTGTCGGTGTACTGCCGGTTCGCGCACGCGAACCAGTGTGGGGTGACCCCTGTCAAGAATGCGGTCGAATCATGCGCGGAGCGAAACAACACCACACTCTGAAAGACCCGATAATTGGGCCGCCCGTCGAGGTACTGTGCGCGCTCGGCGGTCCACCCGCTGCCAGCGTAGACAGTGGAATCCGCCGCGGCATACAGCCTCAGGCAATCCTTGTCGGACACGTGGGGCGCGTCGTCATCCATCGCGGTTTGGTTATGGGTAACCGTCATCCCAGTGGCACCCATCGCGCTGTCGATTCGGTCGGGGCTGAGCAACAGTCCGTCCAGCGCGGCTCCCGCCACTGGGGGTGTCGACGAGGTCTGTGATGACGACGGGCCGGCGGTCTTCGACCGCGTCTCGGTATACAGCGCCACGCACCCGATGCCCGCTGCGATGGCAATGATGGCGACCGCGGCAATGATAAGTGCGATCTTGGTGCGTCGCTTGGGGCGTTGATTCGGAGACGCGTCTACAAACGACGACACTGCGCACCTCCGCAGAATCAGATCGACCGGGCAACCGCGCACCGGCCGCCGCGGGAAGCGTATCGCGCTCTCCGGCGGGCGCATATCGATTTCAAATAAACTCCTCCCATGGTCGAATTTATCGACCCTCAAAAAGCGTTGACAAAGCACGGGTTTCGCATAGCCACCGCCGGCTTGCCCTATTGCCGTCGCATTGGCTCGACTCGCCGCGCCCGACGGCTAGCGGGCCTGCCGAGCACGACCTCGAACTGCCCCAAGCCGGCACTGTTGGCCAGGTGCTCGACCGGGCGCTCGAAGCCGGCCTGGGCCAACAGGACATGGTCGCGGGAGATCACCATCGATTCGACCTTGGCTCATATCTGTGATGCCGACCTGCCGGCCGCGCTCGACGTGCTTGCCGACGGACAGTTGGGTACCGGGCTGGTGGAAACCCCCGTCCCCTTGGACCAACTCGGGCCGAGCCTGGACCGGCTGTCCTCGGGGCACCTCGAAGGCAAAGTCCTGATCGATCCCAGTATCTGAACCAATTCCACAGGAGAGCAACGACATACATGACACCCCAATCGACCATCACCGCCAGCATCAACGGCAAGCAGGTGCCGCGCACCGATGTCCGAAAGTGGGAAGCGCGCCGCGCCAAGGCAGTGCTGAAGAAGTTCGCCTCCCGATTGGGGTCACTGGCGATCGCCGAGATCTCACCCGGCCTGGACCTCGATGCGGTACTCCATTCGGAATTGGACGTGCAGCGTCAGGCGTTGCTCACTCTCAAGACCGGTCTCGGCCACGCCGGCATGTACGCCATGCTCCGGCGGGAAATAGCTGCATCGGAACGGATTTCCCGCACCGCAGTAGCAGCGAGCCGTGGCCGCGCCGCCCGCAGTGTCACGCAGTTGACAGCGCCCGGAGTTTCGGCGGAGGGCTTCGCCGGGTGGTTCAACAACCTCACCGCGGTCAATGACGAGGCGAACATGCTCGACGCGATGCCCGACCACTACCTGCTGCGTG
>NZ_DATJYB010000390.1:0-4285 GCF_035499775.1 Mycobacterium sp.
GGTCGTGACCTGTTTCCGGTGCTCGTCAGCCTGATCGAGTTCGGTAGGGTGTTGCAGGGTGAGTCCAGCTCGATGGAACTCGTTCACGAAGGCTGTGGAGCGCCCGTCGTTCCCCAGGTGCGTTGCACGGCGGGACATGACGTGCCGCTGGAGGACGTGACGGCACGCATGGCCAAGCGCTGAGCAACGGGTGTGACGCGCCCTGTGTAACGGCCCGAGTGTGACGCACGGAACAATGCGGCTTTTCGTGACGTTTACTCCGATGCGGCGTTCCCGTAAACGTGCCGCGGTCAAATTCTTTAAGGCCACTCTCGACCTAATGAACGAGGGAGGCCGAATTAACGAAGGACTACAGCTGTGCCATCAATACCAGACCGGATCGGCCAGAGCCCTGAGAACCTCGACCTAATCACCCCGCTCAAGGAGCGCGCCTGCGACGCATTGAACACCGTGCTCAGACGTCGGCTGCGTCCCGCGGGCGAACCGCGCGTGATGCGCCAGGGCGACGAGCGCTGCTGACCAGCCCGCCCGAAACGGGCAGCTAGCCTTCGGCGGCGTGGTCGCGTTCACGCCGGCGCGCGCGGGAAGCGCGCAGATTCGCGGCGTTGCCGCATGTCTTCACGTCGTGCCACACCCCGCTGTTGTTCTTCGAGCGGTCGTAGAACGTCGACCCGCACTCATGGCTGTGGCATCTCTTGAGCCGCCGCCAGGTGTCCTGCTGCTGGCTCAGCAGGATCTCGCTCCACAGCGCCGAGGCCAGCCAGCGCCAGCCGCTGCCCGCGGGTTCCAGCCGTACCTGACCGGTGTCGGACAGCGCGAAGGATGCGGAAACCGAGCCGATCGCCCGCCCCGGGGCTCCGACGACCATCGCCGCGATCGTGTCGCGCACTGCGCGAAGTTTCGCGAGATCCGCGTCGTCGAGTTCGGGCGGCTCTGCGTCGGCGCCGCGCACGGCCGACCAGGAGCGCACGGCGGTGGCGACCCAGGCCCGGGCGAGTTCGGTGTCGGTGAGCAGATCCGGACCGTACTCGCCGATGCCGACGGTGTTGAGGAAGTCGTGCACGAGCCCCAGGCCGCCGGGCGCAGACCCCAGTCGGTACCGCTGCGTCGCGGGCCATTCAGATGACATAGGCAAATACTACTTGACTATGTCGTAAGCGACAACTACCTTGACAGATGCAAAGCAACTTTACCTAAGTCAAGGAGATCGGTTAATGGTCAACATCAAGGGCTCGACGGTCGTGGTTACCGGTGGGCAGCGCGGGCTCGGCAAGGCCATCGTGGATGAGTTGCTGCAGCGGGGAGCGGCCAAGGTGTACGCCACCGCGCGGGCGCCGAAGCCCAGCGAGGACCCCCGGGTAATCGGCGTCGAGCTCGACGTTACGGAGCCGAATTCGGTTGCAGCGCTGGCTAGTACAGCCTCGGATGCGCAAATCGTGATCAACAATGCCGGTATCTCGGGCGCGTCGAAGCTGCTGGACAGTGACATCGACGAAGTCCGCGCGGTGTTCGAGACCAACTTCTTCGGTGCGCTGCGGATCGCCCGCGCGTTCGCGCCGATCCTCGCCGCCAATGGCGGCGGCGCCCTGGTGGACATCCATTCGGTGCTGTCCTGGATGGGCGGGTTCGGCGGCTACGGTGCTTCCAAGGCCGCCTTCTGGTCGTTGACGAACTCGCTGCGCATCGAGCTCGAGCAGCAGGGCACGCTGGTGACCGGCGTACACCTGGGCTACACCGACACCGACATGATCTCCGAGTTCGATGTCGCGAAGAACGACCCGCGGCAGGTGGCACGTGACATCCTCGATGGCGTCGAGCAAGGTGACGCCGAGGTACTGGCCGACGATCTCACCCGCTACGTCAAGGGGGCCCTCTCCGGACCGGTGGAGGCGCTGCGAGCGAGCTGAGACGGCGGGGGCGTGTTTGGATTGCGCCATGGAACCCGAAGAACGAATCGTGAGCGTCACCCGCATCATCGCGGCCAACGCGCAGCGGATTTTCGACCTGATCGCCGACCCCGCCCTCCAGCCGAGCTGGGATGGCAACAACAACCTCGCCTCGGCGGCGCCAGGCCAACGGGTGCACCGGGCCGGTGACGTCTTCACGATGACGTTGACTGGAGGCGCGGTGCGGGAGAACCACGTCGTGGAGTTCATCGAAGGCAGCCAGATCGCCTGGCGCCCAGCCGAACCCCGCAAGCAGCCGCCCGGTCACCTGTGGCGTTGGCTGCTCGAGCCGGTCAGCGCCGACCTCACCAGCGTGACCCACACCTACGACTGGACGGCGCTGACCGACGCCACGCGGATTGCTCGCGCTCGCGCAACGACGCCCGAAATGTTGCGCGCGTCGCTGGACCGGCTCGCGGTGCTCGCCGGCTCGTCGGGGTGACGCTGCTACCGCCTTTGCTGTAAACGCCGATCGGCGGACCCGATCCCGATATGCTGACAGTTTGCTCCGGGGGGCTTGACGAGTCAGGCCAGGAGATCAGCGATGTCGTATCTGGTGGCGGCTCCCGAGATGGTCCAAGCGGCGGCAGCGGACCTACAGGGCATCGGCGCAGCGCTGATTGAAGCGAATTCGGCTGCCGCGATCCCACCACGGATGTGCTGGCCGCCGGTGGCGACGAGGTGTCTGCGGCGGTCGCTTCACTGTTTGCCGGACACGCTCAGGCCTATCAAGGATTGAGTGCTCAGGCGGCGGCTTTTCATCAGCGGTTCGTGCAGGCGTTGAGTTCGGGCGCCGGTTCGTATGCGGCCACCGAGGCTCCCAACGCGGCCGCCGGTCAGGGTCTGCTCGACCTGCTGAATGCACCCACTCAGCTGCTGTTCAATCGCCCGTTGATCGGCAACGGCGCCGACGCGACGACGCCGGTCGCCTGATCGGCGGCGGCGGGTCGGGTGGCGGTGGCGGCGGGACCGGCGGCAACAGCGGTGCGTGGTTCGGTAACGGCGGGGCCGGTGGCGCCGGTGGGAACAACAACGACTTCGACAGCCATCACCTCACCGCCGGCGGCGGTGACGGCGGCAACGCGCTGGGGATCATCGGTAACGGCGGTAACGGAGGGGGGCGGGTGGCACGTCGCGCACCGGCGGCACCGGTGGCAACGGCGGCACCGCCGCGGAGTGGTTCGGCCGCGGGGGCTCCGGGGGCACCGGTGGCGGGTCGACCAACGAGCGGTGGGGCGGCTTCGGTGGCGACGGCGGTAACGCCGGGTGGTTTGGCAACGGGGGCGACGGCGGCAGCGGCGGGCAGTTGTTCGGCGCCTTGGGTTCGCCCGGCAATCCCGGCTGACGCGCGAGTACGGTCGGCGTATGGCTCTCCCACCACCAGGAAACGACCGCGCCGCCATCGTCACCGGCGCTTCGTCAGGAATCGGCGAGGAACTCGCCAAGATACTTGCCCAACGCGGCTACCAGGTCGTGCTGGTCGCCCGCAGCGTCGAGCGCCTCGAGGAGCTCGCCGCGGGGTTGGGCCCCCAAGCGCACCCGCTGCCCGCGGACCTGTCCCAGCGAACCGACCGGGCGGCCCTGCCGGACCGTATCGCGGCGCTGGGCCTGGTTGCCGACATCCTGGTCAACAACGCCGGGCTGTCGACGACCGGAGTCGTCGCGAAATCGGTTCCAGAGAAAGAACTCAACCTGGTCGAGGTCGATGTGGCGGCGGTCGTCGACCTGTGCAGCAGGTTTCTGCCGGGCATGGTCGAACGTCGTCGCGGCGCGGTGCTCAACGTGGCGTCGACGGCCGCGTTCCAACCCTTGCCGGGCCAAGCGGCCTACGGCGCCGCCAAGGCGTTCGTGCTGTCCTACACACACAGCCTGCGGGGTGAGCTACGTGATACCGGCGTCAGCGCGACGGCGTTGTGTCCGGGGCCGGTGGACACCGGATTCGGTGAGGCCGCCGGTTT
Source organism: Mycobacterium sp. (assembly GCF_035499775.1). GTDB lineage: Bacteria > Actinomycetota > Actinomycetes > Mycobacteriales > Mycobacteriaceae > Mycobacterium. Next base: position 3,905 of record NZ_DATJYB010000390.1, read on the forward strand.
TTCCAAGGAGGAAGCCGAATCGGCGCTGCCACAGGTGATGTGGCTGCCCGCCGAGAAGGTGGCGCAGGCCGGGATCGACGGTCTGGCAGCCGGCAAGGCGGTGGTGATCCCCGGGCGGGTCAACCGGGTCGCCGCATCCATCTCCCGGGTAACGCCACCCGAACTGCTGCTGCCCTTCCTGGCCCGCAGCCACCCGGCTCTCAAGCGCAACTAGCGTTTCCCACGCACCCACTGGAACACGCCGAGGCTCTTGACTCGCAGGCTGACGAAGCCGTTGTCCTCCAGGATGTCTGCGATCTCGTCGTCGTCGAACGCGTGCGCCCCGGCGCTGGGCAGCATCCGCCACAACGGGGCGGCGCGCCCCGCGGTGGGGACCATCAC
>NZ_DATJYB010000391.1:0-45088 GCF_035499775.1 Mycobacterium sp.
AGATCTTCGCCGACGCGTTCCAGGAGTACTACCACGTGCCGTCGCTGCATCCGCAACAGGTACCGGCCGAGGTGCGTGACCCCAACGCCGGATTCACTTGCGGGCACTTCCAACTCGACGGTCCGCATCGGCTGGTGTCCACCGCCGGGAGGCGTCGTTGGCTGCTGGCGCCCGAGTACATGTATCCGATCGAACGCGCCACCCAAAGCGGGCTGGTCGGCCCGTGGCGCACCCCGGACATCGGTGAGCTGCCGGCCGGCCTCAATCCTGGCGGCATCGAACCGTGGGGGATCAGCAACTTCCAGGTCTTCCCCAACGTCGAGATCCTGATCTACGGCGGATGGTATCTGCTCTACCGGTACTGGCCCACCTCGCACAACACCCACCGCTTCGAGGCCTACACGTACTTTCACCCCGCCCGTAGTGTGCGAGAGCGCGTCGAGCACGAAGTTGCCGCCGTGGTGCTCAAGGAATTCGCGTTACAAGACGCCGGCATGCTCGGCGGTACGCAGGCCGCGCTCGAGTACGGCATCGTCGATGACTTCCCCCTCAGCGACCAGGAAATCCTGGTACGGCACCTGCACAAGGTGGTCGTCGACTGGGTCGGTGAATATCAGGCCGGCCGCCGTGAATCGGCCGTGACAGGAGTGTGACGATGTCGGATGCCCTACTGCCCAGCGCTTTCGCCGAATTGGAGAAGTACGCCCAAACCTGGTGCTTGGCAACCGAAACCGAGCGCTGGAACGCTCGGGTGAACAGCACCATGCCCGCGATGCAAGAGTTCTACGACGCGTTCTTCCCGCGCTTGGAAGAGGCCATCGGATACTGCGACAAGTTCGCCCTCGACTGCCTGCCCGACGACGCGCTGAACCTGTTGCACATGATCTATTCGCTGATCATGGTCGCCATGGCGGTCGAAATCATGCACCAGCCAGTACCGGTCAGCGCCGCCGACGCCGTCATGATCCGCACCGGCGAACCAGTGCCCTGATCGCGGTCACCAACGCCCAGAAAGGACGGACCATGGGTCTGCTCACCGTCACCAAGCTCACCGAGTCCGTCGGCGCCGAGGTCGCCGGCCTGAATCCGAACCGCCTCGCATCAGACGACGCCTTGAGCGAAGCCATCCTGGATGCGTTGGAGGACAACGGGGTCCTCGTGTTTCGCGGGCTGCGGCTCGACCCCGAAGCGCAGGTGGCCTTCTGTCGCCGCCTCGGCGAGGTAGACCACTCCTCCGATGGTCACCATTCCGTCGCCGGCATCTACCCCATCTCCCTGGACCCGTCGAAGAACTCCTCGGCGACCTACCTGAAGGCGACATTTGACTGGCACATCGATGGCTGCACACCCTTGGGAAACGAATGCCCGCAAAAGGCCACCATTCTGTCGGCCGTACACGTCGCCGAATGGGGCGGTGAAACCGAATTCGCCAACTCGTACGCCGCCTACGAGGAGCTCACCGCCGAAGAAAGAGACCGCTTGGGCTCGTTGCGCGTCGTGCACTCGCTGGAGGCTTCGCAACGTCGTGTTACCCCGAACCCCAGCCCAGAGGAGTTGGCGCGCTGGCGATCTCGGCGCACCCACGAGCACCCCCTGGTGTGGACGCACCAGACTGGCCGCAAGTCGCTGGTGTTGGGCGCTTCGGCTGACTACGTGGTCGGCATGGACCTCGAGCAGGGGCGGTCCCTGCTGGGTGAACTCCTCGACCGCGCCACCGCGCGCGACAAGGTGTACAGCCACACCTGGTCGGTCGGTGACACCGTCATCTGGGACAACCGCGGGGTCCTGCACCGAGCGGCGCCCTACGACCCCAGCTCGCCGCGCGAAATGCTGCGCACCACCGTGCTCGGTGACGAGCCGATCCGGTAGACACCAACTCTCAGCGCCGCAGCGCAGCCAGCTCGGCGCGCGAGCGCACACCGAGCTTCGCGTACACCCGGGTCAAGTGGTACTGGACGGTCTTCGGGGACACGTACAGCTCGGCGGCCACCTCGCGGTTCGAAAGTCCTTGGGTCACCAGCGTCGTCACCGCTTCTTCCTGGGGCGTCAGCACGATGCTGTCCCGTGAACCACGTGCGGTGTGCAGTCCGCCGGCTTTGAGTTCACGATCGCAGCGCGCCACATAGGTGTGCGCGCCCAGGGAGAGGTACAGATCGCGGGCGGTGTTGATGATCGCGTCGGCATCCCGGCGTTTGCCGGCGCGCCGCAGTGTCTGACCATAGGCGAAATTGACCCGCGCGAGGTCGTAGCGCAACGGCAGTCCGTCGAGTTGAGCGAGCGAGTCTTCGAACTTGTCTCGTGCCGACCGTAATTCGCCTTGCGCCCCGAGCAGGCGGCCACGTGCATAACCGAGTCGGGCCAGCGCTGAGCGATGCTTGCGCGCGCGGGCTCGATCCTCGTGCGGCCGCAGGAAGGCGTCGGCTTCCTCGAGACGGCCGTCGACCACCAATGCGTTGGCCAGCACATCCGGCCAGGGCCAGTAACCGGGCTCGGTCAGTGACGTGCCAGGTGCCATCCGGATCAACGGTTGCATGCAGCGGTGCACCTTTGGGTAATCGGCCGCTGCCTCCGCGATCTGAGCACGCGCCAGAAGTGTTGGTATCTTCATGATCTCGTAGTCTTGAGTAACCTTGTCGGCGGACTGGACCGCGGCCTCGGCTGCGTCCCAGTTCCCGCGCAGCGCGTGGACCTGTGCGGCGGTCCATTCCAGCAGCGGCGTCACGAGGACGATGTCGCTCGCGGCTGCCAGAGCACGGCCTGTCTCGACGCTCCGCAATGCCTGATCCCATTCACCGGAGACGAATTGGACGCGGGCCAACCAGCCCAGGGACCACAGCGTGATCCGCGTCGATCCACCGAGATTAGCTGTGGCCACTGCACTTTCCAGGCTGGACCGGGCACCGTCGATGTCATCGCGGATCAGCTGCACCCAGCCGCGGCCCATCGTCACGCGCTGAGCCTGGGCGCCGTGCCGTACTCGGGCCGCAAGGTCGTCGTAGGCCGCCGAGGCGCGTTTGGGATGTCCGGCGGCGAGCAGCCCGAGCCCGCGGATCGCGGCGGCTTCGATACCGGATGGGGAATCGCGGGCGGCGAGGCCGAGAGCGGCTTCGGCCCAGCCGACCAGTTCACTGCCTTGGCAGCGCACCAACGAGTGCAGCACATAACGTTGGGCGATGAGAGCGGCGGTGTCGGGGAAGCGCTCAGGGTTGACGATCTCCCACGCGCGGGACAGCCGGACCTCGGCTTCGGTGCACCTGCCGCGCAAGATCGCCAGATATGCCAAAACCGCATTCCGGAGCGGTGTTTCGCGCAGGCTCTCGACCGCTGGCACCATTGCGGCCGCTGTGCCGCAGTCGCCCGCGGCGACAAGAGCGTCCACTGCCCGGGTGAGGCGCTCGTCGCGGACCAGCGGATCTGGTGTCAGCCGGCCGGCGTCGCGGAACAGCGCCGCCGCCTGCGCCCAGGCGCCGTTCGCGCCGTGCTCGCGTGCCAGCGCATCGAGGTCGTCGGCGAGCGACTCGTCTGGCACGGGTGCCGCAGCCACCCGGTGCCGCAACCGTTGCGCGGGGTCGGCGACAAGTTCGGCGGCCCGGCGGTGGGCGTCGGCGGCAGCCCGTGCCCCCATGAGTTCTATCACCGCTGCAGCGGTCATCGGGCCGCGCAGCGTTGGGTCGAAACTCGCTGTCTGCGAAAGTAGTCCGGCTGTTGTCGCGCCGTCGATGGCGCCGAGCGGATCGTCGAGTCCGGCCAGCGTCGCGACGTCGAGTAGGGAGGCGTTCTCGCCGAGCACCGCGAGCGCCTCGACCAGGGAACGCGCATCGCGTCCACACTGGCTCAGCGCGGCACGTACCGCGTCGACGACGTGCGTGGGGGCGGGCAGCACAGTATCGGGCCGAGCCCACGCGGCGGGTGGTAGCTGTCTGAGCAGTGCCAGGATGTTGCGCGGGTTGCCTCCGGTGTGTCGCGCGAGCGCGTCGACCATCGTCGGGTGCAGGCTGACGTCTTGCTGGTGAGCCAACTCGGCGACGGCCTGGGCAGGTAGTCCTGCCAGCCGGATTTCGGTGGACGCGACGCGGACGGGCAAGTCCTCGATCGACGAGACGCCGAGCACGACGAGCACAGTTGCTTCGCGGTGGTGTCGGCTCATGGTTGAAAGAGCCTGCAGTGACGGCACATCGGCGTCTTGCGCATCGTCCACGATCAGCAGCTGCGGCCCGACGGCTTCAAGTCGATCGAACAGGAATTGCGCGGCCTCGGCGGGGTCGGCCGGCCCACCGGTTCGCAGCAGCTGCGCCAGCACGCCGCCGATCATGTCCGTTTCCCATTCCGCGGCCTGCGCCCACCGCGACGGATGCGCGGCGGCCAATGTGCGCAACAACGCGGTTTTGCCGACGCCGCTGTCGCCGGTAACCGCGATGATGCGCGCACCGTGCTCGACATCGGCGAGAAGCTCAGCGATCCGGCCCAATTCGCGATCACGCCCGACGAACCCGGGCACCGTCAGTCCTTCACGTCGCCGTCGAGATACAGCCACCGCCCCTTGTCCCGGGTGAATCTGCTGCATTCGCGCATGATGTGGCGGCTGCCGCGTTGCTCGTACTGGGCGCGAAAGTCGACCACCCCGGTGGCGTCGTCTTCAGTGCCGGCGACGGTGTCAACGATCTGAAGCCGGCGCCAGGTAATGCCGTTGTCCAAATCGAGTTGTCGCGGACGCGTGCTGGGATGCCAGGTCGTGAGCAAGTAACCGGCATCACCGAGCGCGAAGGCGCTGAAGCGCGAACGCATCAGCGCCAGTGCTGTTTGGGCTCCACGTTCGCCGCGATGCAGCGGCCGGCAGCAATCGGCGTAGCCGTCACCTGATCCGCAGGGACAGGGTCCGTCGTCGCGTACCGTGCGGGCCATGACGGACATTGTCTCAGCCCAGATCGCCGCCGGCGACGGGCAGCACCGAACCGGTGATGTAGGACGCCTCGTCGGAGGCCAGGAAGCAGATCGCCGCGGCCTGCTCGTCCAGCGTGCCGTAGCGCCTGAGTAGCGAGGAACCGATGGTCTGGTCGACGTGCGCCTGGAACCAGGCGCGCTCGGTGTCGTTGGCGGGCTCCGGGGTTCCACGGGAGACGCGACGCGGTGGAGCCTCGGTACCGCCAGGGGCGGTGGCGACCACCCGGATTCCGGCGTCGGCGTACTCGAGGGCCAGCGACGCGGTGATCGCGTTGATACCGCCCTTGGCCGCCGAGTACGGGATCCGGTTGATGCCGCGGGTTGCCGCCGAGGAGACGTTGACGATGACGCCGGTCCCGACGCTGACCATGGGCGGCAACACGGCGCGGCAGGCATACAGCGTGGTCGACAGCGACCGGTCGAGCTCGGCGCGGATCTCGGCGTCGGTGAACTCGGTGAACGGCTTGAAGTTGATCGCCCCGCCGACGTTGTTGATCAGCACGTCGATTCGGCCGAACTCCGAAAGCGCCCGCCGCACCATCGATTCGGCGCCGTCGTAGCGCTCGAGGTCGGTGACGACCGCCAGTGCCGGGGCCAGTTCTGAGGCCAGACGCTCGACAAGTTCGCTGCGGTCGGCGAGCACCAGCGTGCCGCCCTCTGCGGCGATCCGCCGCGCGGTCTGCTCGCCGATGCCTTGTGCGGCCCCGGTGACAATCACGACCTTGCCGTCGAACCGTGCGGGCGTGATGAACCTGGGGCGCCGCGCGGCCCGGCCGTCGGCCATCGCTCGCCGCATCGTCTGCTTGGACCGGTCGGCGTGCGCGACGATCAACGCCCGCGCGGCATCGCGGTCGCCGGCCTCGAACGCGGTCACGATGTCCATGTGGTCTTGCGCGCACAGTGGGTGACACCAGGTGGCGTTGCGCAGCGCCTCGCTCATCCGGCCCTTGACGCCCAGCGCCTGGTAAGCCGCAAGCAGGTGGTCGTTACCGGTCAGCGTGAACAGATAGTCGTGGAAGGCCGCGTTGGTCTCGGTGTACTGCGCGGCGTCGACGAACCGGTCACCGGCCACGTACGGCAGCGTCGACTCGGCAAGCAGGCGGTAACCGGCGAGCTGTCGGCTGGACAGTCGGCCCAGCGTCAGTTCCAGGGCACCCAGTTCCAGCGCCTGACGGGCTTCGAAGAGAGCATCGGATTCGTGCACCTCGGGGTGCTCCTCGCCGATCTGATAACCGTCCTCCGTGACCGAGGCCACTGGGGCCGCCGGGGGTGGGGCCGGCTCGGTGGGTTCCGGGGTGGTGAACAACATCTGGCCGGCGATCGAGCGTGCGCCGGTGGCCGGGGGCGTGCCGCCGGCCGTGTCGAGCGGCGTTGACGCGCCCCCGCCCCCAGTGCTGGGGGCCATGAGTTGACCGGCCACCCGCCGGGCGACGTCGCCGCGCTCGCTTAGCTGCACGGGTCCCGGCCACGGGCCAAGTTCCTTGTCCGCCAACATGACCTGGCCACCGACTGCCCGCGCGTCCGAGTTGGGCAACAGGTCGTCCACGGCCGCGCCGACCGAGGGTGCGGTGTGGGCGAGCGCGAACTTTTCGTAGTAGAAGCCGGTCGGTTGGACACCGAAGTCCCTGACGTGGCTGCGCACCGATTCCACCATCGCCGGCGGTCCGCAAAGGTAGATGGCGACGTCACCGTCGTGGAGTTGTGCGGGCCGGATCAGGGTCATCACCCGCCCCTGGTTGGTAGCGCGGGTGGCTGGATCCGAGACGCAGTACTCCCACGTGAATCCCGTTAGTGCCGAGGCGATCTCCGCGATCTGGTCAAGCGCCACCACGTCGTCGTCGGTTTTCACGCCATAGATCAGGTGGACCTCGCGTTGGCTGCCGTCCGCGCACATCTTGCGCAGCATGGCCAGCATCGGTGCCAGCCCGGTACCGCCGGCCACCATCAGCACCGGGTGCGCGGCCTCACGCAGGAAGAATGACCCGTGCGGCCCGGTGAACGTGATGGCGTCGCCGACGGCAGCCCTGCGGTCCAAGTACTCCGACATGACGCCACCCGGCGTCAGCTTGACCAGGAAGGTCAGCCGGTCCTCGTGCGGGGCATTCGCGAACGAGTACGACCGTGTCAAGTCGGTTCCGGGCACCGCGATGTTCACGTATTGGCCGGGCAGAAAGGCCAATTCGGAGCGGTTCGAGACCTCGACGGCGAAGCGGATGGTGGTGGGGGAGACTCGATCCAACTGGACCAGGGTGCCGGTGTAGCTGGCCGCGCGGGTCTTGGCGACGTCGGAGGTGCTGGCGATCTGCAACACCAGATCCGATCGTGGTTTCATGCTGCACGGAAGCACGTAGCCCTCGGCGGCCTCGTCGTCGCAGAGCGCGTCACTGATGTAGGAGCCGCCGTCGTATCGGCCCGATTCGCAGAGCGCTTTGCAGGTTCCGCACGCGCCATCGCGGCAGTCCAGGGGGATGTTGATGCGCTGGCAGTACGCGGCGTCTGCGACGGTCTGACCCTGCCGGCAGGTGATGAAGCGGGTGACACCATCCTCGAATGCCAGTGCCACCGAATAGCTTTGAGTATCCGTCAGGGCGGTCATGGCTGTTCCTAGATTCGGTACTAGATGTGGTAAATGTCCACGACGTGGTGGATGTAGTCGTTCTTGAGCACGACGGTCTTTCGGCGGATCAGCGGCTGATCGCCGGAGAAGTCAATGGTGTAGAACGATGTCCCGTAGTAGGGGTCGACGGTCTTGTAGCGGAAATACATGGTGTGCCAGTTGAATCGGACGTCGACGAGATCGCCGTAGCGCTCGATGACCTCAACGTTGGAGATGTTGTGGCTGGTGCGCGGCTCGGGCAGCGAGGTGGCCGACGAGCGCTCCGTGCGGATGCGGAACACCCTGTCCTCCAGACCGCCTTTGTTCGCGTAGTAGATCAGCGAGATGTCGCGCTGTGGGTCCTCGACCAGGCGATCGTCATCGGTCCACGACGGCATCCAATAGACCACGTCGTCGGCGTAGCATTCCAGCCACTTCTCGAATTCGCGGTCGTCGAGATAGCGCGCCTCGCGGTACAGGAACTGCTCGATGGCGTTCTGGGTGATGACCCTCGGAGCTTTTTCGGTAGTGGTCATGGCTAGTTCTCCTCGGAGCTCTCGTCGTGAAGGGCGGCTTTCATCGTTTGCAGCCAGTAGCCGTGTTGGACCGGATAGAGCCCCTCGTCTTCGTTCTTGACTCCGGCGGACACGACCCCGCTCATACCCAGCGCCGCAGCCAACGGGTCAGGTCCCGAAAGCCAGTGCTGCGCGCCACGACTCATGTCGTTCCACGGCGCGGCGCCGGCCCGGAACGTCAGCTGGCAGGACCGGAACTCCTCGAGGTCGTCGGGCGTCGCCATGCCCGACGCGTTGAAGAAGTCCTCGTACTGCCGTATCCGCAGCGCCCGGGCCTGAGCGCTTTCGCCCTTTGGCGCGATGCAGTAGATCGTGACTTCGGTCTGGTCCGGCGCGATCGGCCGAAAGTGCCGGATTTGCGTCGAAAATTGGTCCATCAGATAGAGATTCGGGTACAGGCAGAGGTTGCGCGATCCTTTGACCATGAACTCGGCCTTGGATTCGCCGAATCGCCGCTTGAGCTCGTCGAGCTTGGCCCACAGTGGACGGTCCTGTGGGTTGGGCGCCCACGTCCACAGGCACAGGTGCCCGTGCGGGAACGACCAGTAGCCGCCGCCGGATTTTCCCCAACCCCCGGCGTCCAGCGCTTTGGTGTCGTTGCTGGATTCCCCGGTGCCACGCCGGCTTGTGGTGGCCGCATAGTTCCAGTGCGTGGCGGTGACGTGATAGCCGTCGGCGCCGTTCTCGGCCTGCACCTTCCAGTTGCCGTCGTAGGTGTAGGTCGATGAGCCCCGGACCACCTCGAGGCCCTCAGGAGATTGGTCGACGAGCATGTCGATCAGCGCGGTTGCGTCGCCGAGATGCTCCGCCAGCGGCAGCACGTCGGGATTCAGACTGCCGAACAGGAAACCGCGGTAGCTGTCGAAGCGCGCGACCTTGGTCATGTTGTGCGAGCCGGCAACGTTGAATGTGTCCGGGTAGCCCGCACCCTCGGGGTCCTTGACCTTCAGCAGAGTGCCGTCGTTGCGGAACGTCCAGCCGTGGAACGGGCAGGTCAGCGTGGTTCGGTTGTCGGTTTTGCGGCGGCAGATCATCGCTCCGCGATGTGCGCACGCGTTGATCAGGCAGTGGAGTTGGCCGTCTTTGTCACGGGTGATCACGACGGGTTGGCGCCCGATGTAGGTGGTGAAGTAGTCGCCGGGGCTGGGCAGTTGGCTTTCATGGGCCAGGTAGATCCAGTTGCCCTCGAAGATGTGCTTCATCTCGAGTTCGAAGATCTCCTCGTCGGTGAAGATCCGTCGGTTGGCCCGATAGACGCCGGCTTGGGGGTCATCTACCACCGCGTTGGCCAAGACCTCGGCCAGGTGGCTGCGATTGGTGACTGAAGCGGTCATTGCTTCCTCCAGGTTCGGGCACTGCAGCGGCATTGAGGTGCGCTTACCTGAACTCTGGCACCCGGTGGGAGCAGTCACACTAGGCATATTGCTAGTCCTGACCTCGGCGACTATTAATCGTAAAAATAGATCAATAGTTACCAAATAAGTCTTTGTCTTTATCGATCGTCGGACTTACCGTCGATGGGTAACGCCTCACCCTTAGTGAGCCCGAGCTGGAGCTTCTCGACATGGATCTACGGCACCTCCGCTACTTCGCCGCGGTGGCCGACACCTGCCACTTCGGCCAGGCCGCCGAGCAGCTGCGCGTCGCGCAGTCGGCGTTGTCCTATGCGATCCGCCAGCTCGAAGCCGAGTTGGATGTGCCGCTGTTCAAGCGCACCACCAGGCAGGTGTCGCTGACCGCCGCCGGCGAATTCCTGCGTGCGGAGGCGACCCGGATCTTGGCCGGAGTCGACGAGGCCGAGCAGGGGGTGCGCCGGATCGCCGCCGGCCGCAGTGGCCTGCTGCGACTGGGACTGGCCGGCACCGCGGCCTTCTCGCATCTGCCCCGCATCGCGCGGATGGTCAAGCGCGAATTACCCGGAGTCGCGCTGGACATCCAGGCCGACATCCTTACGCCCAGCCAATGTGACGGGTTGCGCAGCGGCGCGCTGGATCTGGGCGTTCTACGCCCACCCGCGGTGGGCGACGACATCGAACTGCGGACCCTGGACGTCGAGGCCTTGGTGCTTGCCGTGTCCGTCGACCACCGGCTGGCCGTCGAGCCGGTGGTCTCGATGAGCGACCTGCGCAGCGAGCCGTTCGTCTGCTACGCCAGCCGTGATTCCGCTGTCAACGACGCGGTGATGCGCAGCTGCCGTCGGGCGGGTTTTGTACCGCGACGCGAGCACTCCGCACCCGGCACCGCGGTGCTGTTGGCTTTGGTCGCCGCGGGTCTGGGCGTCGCGGTGGTGCCCGAATCCGTGCGCTCACTTCCGCTGGCCGGCCTGGTTTTCCGCGATCTGCTCGATGCGGGGACCATCGAACTCGCATTGGCCTGGCGCGCCGGCAATGACAACCCCGTCGTCCCGGTAGCCGTGGAGTTACTGGGCTCCGGGCTGGTCCGCGACCCGGTCCAGGAAGGACCTCGAAAATCATGAAAATCACTGCCGTCGAGGCAATCCCATTTGTCATCCCCTATGCCAAACCGTTGAAGTTTGCCTCCGGTGAGGTGCACGTTGCCGAACACGTGCTGGTGCGGGTGCACACCGACGATGGTGTCGTCGGGATAGCCGAGGCCCCACCGAGGCCATTCACCTACGGGGAGACGCAGGCCGGCATCCTCGCCGTGATCAACGGGGTCTTCAGCGGGCAGATCGTCGGCCTCACCCTGACCGAACGCGAAGTCGTGCACGCGCGGCTGGCGCTCACCGTCGGAAATCCCACCGCCAAGGCCGCCATCGATATGGCGATCTGGGATGCGTTGGGCCGCACGCTGGAACTACCGGTCTGCGAGCTGCTCGGCGGATACACCGACCGGATGCGGGTCTCGCACATGCTCGGCTTCGACGAGCCCGCCGCGATGGTGACCGAGGCCGAGAAGATGCTTGAGCTGTATGGAATTTCGACATTCAAGGTCAAGGTCGGGCGGCGCCCGGTGACGTTGGACACCGCCGTGGTGCGGGCACTGCGCGAGCGGTTCGGCGATGCGATAGAACTCTATATCGACGCCAACCGCGGGTGGAGCGCATCGGAAGCACTGCGCGCGATGAAGGAGATGGCGGACCTCGATTTGTTGTTCGCCGAGGAGTTGTGCCCGGCCGACGATGTGCTGGGCCGGCGTTGGCTGGTGGAGAAACTGGATGTGCCCTTCATCGCCGACGAGTCGGTCCCCACACCCGCCGATGTCACTCGCGCGGTGCTGGGCGGCGCGGCGAGCGCGATCAGCATCAAGACGGCCCGCACCGGGTTCACCGGGTCGCAGCGGGTGCACCACCTCGCCGAGGGCCTCGGGCTCGAGGTGGTGATGGGCAACCAGATCGACGGCCAGCTCGGTACCGCATGCGCGGTCACCTTCGGTGCGGCCTATCGGCTCACGTCGCGGCGGGCCGGGGAGCTGTCCAACTACCTGGACATGTCTGACGACCTGCTGGCACAGCCGCTGCGGATCCGCGACGGCGTGCTGCACGTGCCTGCCGGGGTCGGCCTGGGCGTCGACATCGACCCCGGCAAGCTCGCCCGCTATCGCACCGATATCTGAACAGCCGCAAGCATTCACAGCCCGCAAAGGAGTAGGGAGAGAACAATGACCACTGTCGAGCAGGCCTCGGCCGCCGCCTCGGGCGCTTCGGCAACCCAGCGGTTCCACACCGACAAGTCGCCCTTTGAGGTGGTCAAGGACACGCCGCCGGAACGGGTCGACGCGCTGGCCCGCGAGGTGCTGGCAGCGGTCCACGAGACCATTCGGCGGCACCGAGTCAACTACGACGAGTACAACGCCCTCAAGGCATGGTTGATCAAAGTCGGCGAGGACGGTGAGTGGCCCCTGTTCCTGGACGTGTGGGTCGAGCACGTGGTGGAAGACGTCGCCACCGATCATCGGGAGGGCAACAAGGGCAGCATCGAGGGCCCGTACTACGTGCCGGACGCGCCCGAGCGTGGCGCCGCCGGGGTCATCCCGATGCGCGACGACGAGGCGGGCACACCGCTGGTATGGGAGGGGAAGATCACCTCGACCGACGGAAAGCCTTTGGCGGGCAAGGTCGAACTGTGGCACGCCGACTCCGACGGCTTCTACTCGCAATTCGCGCCCGGGTTGCCCGAGTGGAACTTGCGCGGCACCTTCACGACCGGACCCGACGGGAAGTTCAGTATCACCACAATTCGGCCGGCGCCGTACCAGATCCCGACCGACGGCGCGTGCGGCAAGCTGATCGCCGCCGCCGGCTGGCATGCGTGGAGGCCCGCGCACTTGCACGTGAAAGTGTCCGCTCCGGAGCACGAATTGCTCACGGCCCAGCTCTATTTCCCGGGTGACCCCCACAACGGTGACGACATCGCCAGTGCTGTCAAGCCGGAACTGCTGCTCGACCCGCAGGACCGGGGCGACGGCACCCAGAAGATCACCTACAGCTTCGTGTTGGATCCGGTGCCGGCCTGATGTTGTTTCATGTACGCATGGACGTCCACCTGCCCCCGGACCTCGATGCCCACCAGCAGGCCGAACTCGTCGCCAAGGAAAAGGCGTATTCACAAGAGCTGCAGCGGGCCGGCAAATGGCCCCACATCTGGCGCATCGTCGGCGAATACGCCAACTTCTCGGTTTTCGACGTTGACTCCAATGACGAACTCCACCAAATCATCTCCGGGTTGCCGCTGTTCCGGTACATGGATGTCCATGTCACGCCGCTGGCGACCCATCCCTCCGACATCCACTGAGGTGATTCCATGAGCGCGTGTGAGGTGCACGCAATCGTCACCGGCCGCCCCGACGGCCCCGTGGTGGTGCTGTCCAACTCGCTGGGCGCCACCCACCGGATGTGGGATAACCAGCTCGAGGCGCTCGACGAGCGCTTCCGGGTGGTGCGGTACGACACCAGGGGACACGGCGATTCGCCGGTCCCCGACGGCAGTTACTCGATCGACGACCTGACCGACGACGTCGTGGCACTGCTCGACCGCCTTGACGTCGCGCACGCTCACGTCGTCGGGCTGTCGCTGGGCGGGATGACCGCCATGCGGTTGGCCGCGCGCAACCCCGAGCGCGTCGACCGGATGGTCCTGCTGTGCACCGCCGCGCAGCTGCCGCCCGCTGAAAACTGGCTAGAGCGCGCAGATATGGTCCGCACCAAAGGGTCTGGGGCGGTGGCCGAATCGGTCGTTGCGCGCTGGTTCACGCCGGGGTATCTGAGCGCCCATCCCGACATTCGGACGACGCATGAGCGCATGGTGACTGGCACGTCGGCGCAAGGCTACGCCGGATGCTGCGAAGTCATCGCGAAAATGGATTTGCGGCAGGAACTTTCGAGCATCGGTGCGCCGACTCTGGCGATCGCCGGCGCCGACGACCCGGCCACTCCGCCCGCCCTGCTCAAAGAAATCGTCGCCGGCATCCCCGACTCGCGGCTGTTGGTCGTCGAGCAGGCCGCACACCTGGCCAACGCGGAGCGACCCGCAACCGTCACGCCCGCCGTCATCGCACACCTGGAGGACTCATGACCCTCGACAAAGTATCCGGCTCGGCCGCCGACGCCGTCGCCGACATTCCCAGCGGCGCCAGCCTGGCGGTCGGCGGGTTCGGCATCGCAGGCATCCCCTGGTTCCTCATCGACGCGCTGCTGGACCAGGGTGCCGAGGACCTGACCATCGTCAGCAACAACTGCGGTGTCGACGGCGGCGGGCTGGGCCTGTTGTTGGAGGCGCGCCGCATCAGCCGCGTGATCGCCTCCTACGTCGGCGACAACAAGGAATTCGCCCGGCAGTACCTGTCCGGAGAGGTGACCGTGGAGCTGACACCCCAAGGCACGCTCGCCGAGCGGCTGCGGGCCGGAGGCAGCGGTATCGGCGCGTTCTTCACCCCGACCGGCGTTGGCACCGCGGTCGCCGACGGGGGTCTGCCGTGGCGGTACCACCCCGACGGCAGCGTCGCCGTCAGCTCGCCACCGAAAGAGGTGCGGGTGTTCGGCGGTCGCGAAATGCTGCTCGAGGAGTCGATCGTCACCGACTACGCGTTGGTGCGGGCCGCAGTGGCCGACAAGGCGGGCAACTGCGTGTTCCACGCTGCAGCCCGCAATTTCAACCCGCCCGCCGCCATGGCCGGACGGACCACGATCGTCGAGGCCGAGCGGGTGGTCGAGGTCGGCGAGTTGCACCCCGACGAAGTCCACCTCCCCGGAATATTCGTGCAGCGCATCGTTGCCCTCACCCCGGAACAGGCCGCCCGCAAAGCCATTGAGAAGCGCACCACCCGGACACGGCCGGCGCCGACACAGGAGGCACTGCGATGAGCTGGACCCGTGACGAAATGGCCGCGCGCGCAGCGCAGGAGCTGAACGACGGCGACTACGTCAACCTAGGTATCGGGCTGCCCACGCTCATCCCGGACTGCCTTCCCGAGGACTCTGACGTCACACTGCATTCCGAAAACGGCATCCTCGGCGTCGGCCCTTTCCCCTACGACGACGAGGTGGACCCGGACCTGATCAACGCCGGCAAGCAGACCGTTTCGGTGGTGGCAGGGGCGTCCTACTTCGACTCGGCGACCAGCTTTGCGATGATCCGCGGCGGCCATGTTGACGTCGCGGTGCTGGGCGGCATGCAGGTAGCGGTCACCGGTGACCTGGCCAACTGGATGGTGCCTGGCTCCATGGTCAAAGGCATGGGTGGGGCCATGGATCTGGTCAACGGAGCCAGGCGCGTCATCGTCTTGATGGACCACGTCGCGAAATCCGGTACGGCCAAACTGGTGTCGACCTGCGATCTACCGCTCACCGGAAAGGCCGTGGTCAGTCGGGTCATCACCGACCTGGGAGTATTCGACGTCACCGGTGACGCATTTCAGGTCGTGGAGCTGGCCCCCGGTGTTGGTTACGACGACGTGCTGGCCAAGACCGCCGCGCCCGTCATCGACCGCACCCCGGCCGTTGTCTAGCGCGCGGGGCCGTTGATTTCTGCTAACCCGCTATTAGCGTTTCCGTTGCCTTCCAGTCACCAGGCGGACAACTACGAGCGCTTCAAACATGCTCTACCGTTTAGGGATTCGGCGATCCGTTCCACCATGCTCCGCACAAATTGCCCTTTATGTGAAAGGTCGGCTCGGGTAGCGTGACTCTGTAACACTGTGTCGCCCTCGTCGGGAGGGGACAGGTGACCGTTCTGTTTGGAGGAGACCCATGTCGAACCGTCGGATGCGCGAATTCACCTCTTGGTCAGACGCCCTCGACGGTGGAGGCGGCGGCAGGCTCGCAGTCCTCGGTGGCGGCGGCGGCAGGCTCTCCGCCCCCGGTGGTGGCGGCGGCCGGCTGTCGATCCTGGGTGGTGGCGGCGGCAGGTAGTCCGCACAGACCGCAGTTCATCGAAGCCGACCACCTTGTCGGCGTAGCGCTGTTCCCATCGCTGGGTCAGCAGAGTTTCTGATGTAGTCGGCAGCATGTCGGTCACGAAATAACCTGCGAGATAATCGATTACAGCGTCGGCACCCAACTCAACGCGCTTGGCTGTCTTCACCTCCCCGCAAGCAGCGGCCGGAACCTCCCCGCGACAGCGATCTGCCTGTCGGTCGTCCTGAGGTTTTCCTGAGCCGGCGGGCCGATCGTCGTTTGTGCGACCGAGCGGTGACGAACGTTGGGAGGAGGTGTGCAGTTAACCGTCAAGCCCGCCGAGGCGCCGACTGACTGCTGCCAAGTTTCTGTGCGTTTGCACCACTTTGCCCTTCGTCACGTCGGCGCCCCTTTATCCTCGGGCTCACGGTTCAGGCTCCGTTTGCTGCCTAGCCGGAGGGCGGATCTGCCGTGAGGCCGACCAGGGCAGACAGCGTCAACGGCGCGACGCCGTCGGCAGGGCACCTAGTCGGCTCGCGCGAGAGTTCGTCGTCGGCGACGCGGTCAGCGAAACAGCCGCTAGCCCGGATAGGAGTGATGCCATGACCGGTGTCAGGGATCAGCCCGACGGGCCGAGGGTGTCGTTGTCGGTGGTCGAGGGTCCGAACAGTGGCACCCGGTACCGCTATGACGAGCGCACGACTGCGCTGGTGGGGCGTGCCGACGATTGTGATCCGCGCATCGAGGAGCCGGGCTCAAGGCAGCTCGTGTCGCGGCACCACTGCCTGTTCGATATCAACCCGCCGGATATTCGGGTGCGGGATTTCGGCAGCCTGAACGGTACCCACGTCAACGGGGAGAAGATCGGCAGCCGAGACCCCGATGAGACCCCCGAGCAGGGGGCGCGGCGAGTCTTTCCGGAGCGGGACTTGGTCGATGGCGATCGAATCAAGTTGGGCAACACCGTACTTCAAGTCGGAATCACCGCACCGGCGCCCGCGCCTGACGCGACGCCGCGGGGGTGTTCGGTGTGCGGTGGGCCGGTCGCCGAGGACCCACACCGTACCGGCGGTGAGGCGGTGTGTGCGCAGTGTCAGGCCGACCGGGGTGCAGCGATTGAGGCGCTGTTGCGCCGGTTGGTCGCCGGCCAGGTCGAGCTGCCCGCGATCGAGGGATACGAGCTGGTCAAACAGCTCGGTGACGGCGGGCAGGGGGTGGTGTATTTGGCGCGCCGGCACGGCACCGGCGACCTGGTCGCGCTCAAGATGCTGCTGGCCAAGGTGGCCGTCAAGGAGCGCGCCCGGACGCTGTTCGAGCGCGAGATCGATAACATCCAAGCGCTGGACCATCCGCACGTGGTGGGCTTCCGGGACGCCGGAAGAGTCGGGGCGGCATGGTTTTTCACCAGCGAGTACTGCGCCCAGGGCAGCGTCGACGATTTAGTCGAGCGACAGGGTCCGCTGCCGCCCGACCGGGCGGTGCAGCTCGTACTGCAGGCTCTCGACGGATTGCAGTATGCCCACAACGCGGCGTTGCCCAACGGGTCGGTTGGGCTGGTGCATCGTGACATCAAACCCTCCAACATTTTGTTGGCGCACAAGGGAAATGATGTCGTCGCCAAACTGGCCGATTTCGGGCTGTCCAAGGCGTTCGACAAGGCAGGCTTGTCCGGGATGACGATGAGCGGCACCATTTCCGGCACGGTGCCGTTTATGGCGCGCCCGCAGGTGGTTTCCTACAAGTACGCCAAACCCGAGGTGGACGTTTGGTCGATGGCCGCGACGCTGTATTGGATGCTCACCGGCCGCTATCCGCGCGACTTCCCGAAACACGAAGACCCGATCCGGATCATTTTGGACACCAAGGCTGTCCCCATCCGCGAGCGCAATCCGGAGCTTCCCACCCGCCTGGCCGCCGTGATCGACGAGGCCCTGATCGACCAGCCCATTACCGTCACCTCTGCTGCTGAGCTGGCCGGGGCGCTGCAGGACGCGATCTGACATCAGCATCGCGATCAACGATCCAGGACACCGGCGATGTCACGGGCTGCTACCGCGTGCTCTCATCGGGGATCTGGCGACGAGACTGGTGCAAACCGGGTCCGTCCGGGTCGACGTCCTGGTGCTCCAGCTCCTCTTCCTCTTCACGCTGCGCTTCAGTCGGCTCCCTGGCGTCCTTCGGCACCGGCGCTGGGTTGCTGTCCGATGGCTGATCCACGCGAGACCTCCCTGGGGTGTCTGCAAATGCCTCCTGTCAGGATCTCCCGGATCACGGCCTTCGAAACCCGACAGAGCCATGTTGGCTACTGCCGTGCGGTGCGACCAGCAATCGCAGCGGGTCTTACGGTCAGACCATGAACTTCGACGAGTACCGGAAATACGACGCCACCGGGCTGGCGAAACTGGTCGCCGACAAGGAAGTGACGGCGGCAGAGTTGCTCACGCTGGCGCGAGAGCGTGCCGCCGCGGTGAACCCGCGGATCAACGCGATCGTGCGCGACGTCCCCGCCTCGCCGACCGACCAGCTCACCGGTCCGTTCGCCGGTGTTCCATTCCTGATCAAGGACATAGCGCAGGACTACGCCGGGCTGCCCAGCTCGCAAGGATCTCGGTCGCTGATGTCGACGCCCGTTGCCGAGCACGCGACGGTCGTGCGGCGTTGGATCGACGCCGGCCTGGTGATCTTCGGCAAGACCAACCTGCCGGAGTTCGGGGCCAAGGCGATCTCCGAGCCGTTGGCGTGGGGGCCGGCACGCAATCCGTGGGACCTGCAGCGGACGCCCGGTGGGTCCTCAGGTGGATCGGCAGCCGCGGTCGCGGCGGGGATCGTGCCGTGCGCGGGCGCGAACGACGGCGGCGGATCGACGCGCATCCCGGCGGCCTGCTGCGGGCTGGTCGGCCTGAAGCCAGGCCGCGGGCTGACGCCCTTCGGTCCGGGGACCGGCGAATTCATGCACGGCGCTGCGGCGCAGGGCGTCGTGTCTCGATCGGTGCGCGACACCGCTGCCATGCTCGACATCATCTGCGGCGGAGAACCTTTGGGCCCGTATGTGCCGGGCCTGCCTGCCGCACCGTTCGCGTCGTGCGTGGGCGAGGATCCCAGGACACTGCGGATCGGCGTGCGGGTGCCGTCGGCGATCACCCCCAAGCCGCACCCCGAAGCCTTCGCTGCCGCCGAGGCAGCGGTACGTGTGCTGAACGATCTCGGTCACCACGTCGAAGAGCTACCGCAGGAGCCGTACGACGACGCCATGCTTGCCCGGGACTTCCTGCTCACCTGGTTTGTCTACATGGCCTGGGAGGTTGACGAGGCCAAGCGCTTGACCGGCGCGGGCAACGAGTCGTTCGAGCGCGACACCCTGATCATGGCCGCCCTTGGCCGCGCGACCAGCAGCGTCGACTACGTGGACGCCGTCCAGCGGCGCCATGAGCACACCCGTCGGCTGACCACGTTCTTCGAGTCCTACGACCTGCTGCTGACCCCCACGTTGGCGACCCCGCCTCCCAAGATCGGCGAGTTCGACCTACCGATCGCGCTGCAGCGCGCATCCGACGCGCTGATCAAGACGCGCACCGCCCGCCTTCTGCGATACACCAAGATCGTCGACGACATGGTGCACAAGAACCTCGGCTGGGTGCCGTACACCCAGCTGGCGAATCTCACCGGCCGGCCGGCGATCTCGCTTCCGCTGCACTGGACGGCCGACGCGTTGCCGCTCGGCTTGCAGTTCGTCGCGCCGCTGGGTGGCGAGTCGCTACTGATCCGCTTGGCAGGGCAGCTAGAGCAGGCGCTTCCCTGGGCCGACCGCGTGGCCCCGATCTGACCTGATATGAACGACTGATCCGCGAAGGAGATCTGCGATGAGCGATACCGATATGTCCGACGCCGTCCGCGCCGCGGGCGCGCCCATCCAGCAAGCGGTGTCGGTGTTCATGCTGCACCCGGAGACCATGGCCGAGAGCATCGCGGCGGGTTACCAGAACCCTCTCGCGGGATATGTCGCGGGCCGCGGCGGTGTGCTGGGCGACGCGACCGGGGACACGGTCAGCTCGGTGTTCGTGGTGTTCGAGCCGAACTCTCTTCGCGCACTGTGGGAGGAAGGCATCGCGGTGCGCGGAGCGGCAGGTGCAGCCGAACGCTACTGGGAGCAAACCGCCGGCTTCGCCCGCAAGTACCTGGCCGGTGCCGAAGGGCTGGACCGCCTGGCCGCGCTGGGGGAGAAGATCATCGCGGCGACGCCGGGCGCGGGCCTGCCGCTGTACGCGGGCTGGCGCACCATGCCGCTGGCCGACGATGCGCCCGCGCGGGCGCTACAGGTGATGTTCGTCCTGCGGGAGCTGCGGGCAGGTGTGCATTTCAACGTCCTCACCAATTCCGGTATCTGCCCGGTCGAGGCGCACATGCTCAACAAGGGCCGTGAGTACACCACGATGTTCGGTTGGCCCGAGCCGTTCGCGGACGGCGCCGAAAAGAAGGACCGCTACGTCGAGGTCGAAGACGCGACAAACCGCCGAATGACCGAGATCTTCGCCGCCGCCCTCGACACTGACGAGGCAGACGAACTCGCCCGATTGAGCGCCGGTGCGCTGGTGTCGCTGCGGGCCAACGTCCCGAACTGACCTTCAACCCGCGATCGAAGAGACTGCATCGCGCGAATCCGGTTGTAGTACAAGCACCTAGGGGGCATCGCGTACCGCACCGGTTTGACGTTGATCGCCGTGTCTTAGGCTTCATGCACATCACGCCGAAAGGTCAGTCCATGCAAATCAGCCTGATAACCGGCCTCAACAACCAATCGCCAGTCGAATCCTGCATCCGCGAGATGACCGACGCGCGCGACGAGGGCTTCGCGAGGCTGTGGGTAACCCAGATGCCCTATGACGTCGATTTGCTCACCGTTCTCGCTGCGGCGTTGCGCGAAGTTCCTGACATCGAAGTGGCCAGTGGCGTGGTGCCCATCCAGAACCAGCACCCGACGCTGCTCGCGCAACGAGCGTTGACGCTCAACATCATTGGCGACGGACGGTTCACGCTCGGCATCGGAGTGACGCACCGAGCAGTGACCGAAGGGATGTGGGGCATCTCCTGGGATAGGTCGGTGAAGCGGCTGTCCGAGTATCTCGACGGTTTGCTGCCCCTGCTCGCCGGGGAGCAGGTCGACGCCCCCGGCGAGCTCGTCACGACCAGGGGCGGGCTGCAGATTCCCAACGCACCGACCCCCCAGGTATACGTCGCGGCGCTCGGACCGCAGATGCTGCGGGTCGCTGGCCGGCGTACCGCGGGCACGATCACCTGGATGACGGGTCCAAAGACGCTGCGGGAACACGTCGGACCCACGCTGCGCGGTGCGGCCGCGGAGGCGGGACGCCCGGAAGGGTCGGTTGCGGTCGCCGCCGCGCTGCCGGTGAGCGTGACGGACGACGTCGACGCCATCCGGTCGCTGGCCGCTAAACAATTCGCGATGTACGGCCACCTGCCGTCCTACCGCGCGATGCTCGACAGGGAGGGCTATGCCGGCCCGGAAGACGCCGCGTTGATCGGTGCCGAGACCACCGTGTGGCAGCAGCTCGACGAGCTTCGCGATGCGGGTGTGGACGAGTTCGTCTGCATCCCGTTCGACCCGTCGCCCGAAGGAGGGCAGCGCACCCGAGCGTGCCTGCGGGCGTGGAAGTCTCGCGCTTTGAGTTCCTAACCGGATTCGCTTGGGCCGAGGGCGAATTCGCTAGCCACCGGGTTATCGAGTAGCCCTGTCGCCGCGGTTGCTGGCCCATCGGGTGGTCGTGCGGGATGCTGGACGGTGGGGCGCAAATCTCAAGAACCGGGATCCGCGCGCAAGCGGCCAGCGAGGTGGCAGGTACGACGGAAGGATCGCAGTGAACGAAGAGCAGCGCGACGTGATGGCGTCGCGGCGCGGCTTTATCGCCGCGCTGGATCAAAGCGGTGGGAGTAGCCCGAAGGCCCTGAAGCTTTATGGGATTCCAGAGGACGCATACGACAACGACGAGAAGATGTTCGACCTCATCCATGAGATGCGCGAGCGCCTCATGTTGAGTCCGAGCTTTTCCGGCGACCAAATACTGGCGACCATCCTGTTCGAGCAGACGATGGACCGAACCATCAACGGCGAGGACACCGCCGCTTTTCTGTGGAAGCAGAAGCGCATCGTGCCGATCGTCAAAGTCGACCAGGGTCTCACCGACGCCGAAAATGGTGTCCAGCTGATGAAGCCCATCACGAAGCTCGAACCCCTGCTAGAGCGGGCCGTGAGCAAAGGGATTTTCGGCACCAAGATGCGCTCGTTCATTCAAGAGCCCACTGAGGACGGGATCGAGGCGGTCGTCGACCAGCAGTTCGCCTACGCACGCAAAATCACCGAGCACGGACTCATGCCGATCATCGAGCCCGAGGTCAGCATCAAAAGCCCCGACAAGGCGAAGGCGGACCGCCTGTTGGTGGCGGCGCTGACCAGAAAACTCGACGAACTCCCCGAGAGCCGGCAGGTCATGCTCAAGCTGACATTGCCCGACGAAGACGACCTGTATGTGCCGCTCATCCACCACCCCCGGGTTCTGCGTGTCGTCGCATTGTCCGGCGGCTACAGCCTCGCGGAGAGTTGCGCGATCCTGTCCCGCAACCACGGCCTGATCGCGAGCTTTTCGCGTGCCCTGACAGAGGGCTTAACCGTCAACCAGACCGATTCGGAATTCGACCAGAAGCTCAGCTCGAATATCGAGCAGATCTATGCGGCGTCGCTGACGTAGCCGCGCTCGCGATCGCCGCTAAACCGCCGCCTTTTCCAGGATGTGGACGCCGCAGGCCGAGCCCAGGCCGATCACGTGGGCCAGGCCCACCTTGGCGTTCTCGATCTGACGGTCGCCGGCCTCGCCGCGAAGGTGGTGGCAGATTTCCCAGATGTTGGCGATGCCGGTGGCCGCGATGGGGTGGCCCTTGGATTGCAGCCCGCCGGAGACGTTCACCGGGGTCGAGCCGTCGCGCCAGGAGGCGCCTGAGTTGAAGAAGTCGGCGGCGCCGCCCTGCTCGCACAGCATCAGATTGTCGTAGTGCACCAACTCGGCGGTGGCGAAGCAGTCGTGCAACTCGACCAGGTCCAGGTCGGCCGGGGCGACGCCGGCCTGCTCGTAGGCGGTGTTGGCGGCGTTGCGGGTCAGCGTGTTGACGTTGGGCAGAACCTGGCAGCCCTCTTCGTAGGGGTCGGTGGTCAGCACCGAAGCCGACACCTTCACCGCGCGCCGGCGCTGCTGCAGCGACAGCGACTTCAACGTTTCGCCGTTGCACACGATCGCGGCGGCAGCACCGTCGCAGTTGGCCGAGCACATCGCGCGCGTGTTCGGGTAGGCGATCATGACGTCGTTCATGATCTGCTCGAGGGTGAACCTCTTCTGGTAGGCCGCCAGCGGATTGAGCGTCGAGTGAGCGTGGTTCTTCTCGCTGATCTTTGCGAACAGCTCGAAGCTGGTGCCGCCGTACTTGTGGCCGTACTCGGTACCGATCTGGGCGAACACCCCGGGCATGGCCTCGGTGCCGATCCGGCCGTCGACCGGAGCGACCGCGCCGTAACGGCCCTTCGGGGCCCAGACGTCGGCGTCCTTCTTTTTCGCCCCGCCCGCGCCCAGCAGTCCGGCACCGGACAGCTTCTCCACGCCGACGGCCAAGCCGTACTTCACCTCGCCGGCTTTGACGGCCATGATGGCGGTCCGCAGCGCGGTGGCCCCGGTGGCGCAGGCGTTGGCCACGTTGTAGACCGGGATGCCGGTCTGGCCGATCTGTTTCTGCAGCTGCTGACCGATCCCGGCGTTGGCGGCCATCAGGTTCCCGGCGGCAATGACGCCGACGTCCGCCATGGTCAGGCCGGCGTCGGCGAGCGCGTCGGTCGCGGCCTGGGCGGCCAGGTCAACGGTGTCCAGATCCGGGTGCTTGCCGAACTTGGTCATCCGGATCCCGAGGATCCAAATTTCGTCGCTGGCGCTCATCGTCTGCTCCTTCTCGGGCCTGGGGATCGATGGTGGTCTGGTCAGCCGGCGGGCTCGAAGCCGAAACCGATCGCCTCGGTGCCCTCGGAGTCGGCGCCGATCGGGTAGGTGGCCAGCCGCACTTTCATCCCGTCGCGAACCTGCTCGGGAGTGGGCTCCACGTTGACCAGGTTGGCGCGCACCTGGGTGCCGTCGCAGTCGATGACCGATGCCACGAACGGGGTGGGGATGCCCGGGGCGGCGAAGGTGACGATCGTGAACGTCCGCACCGTGCCTTCGGTCGCGACCGGGACGGTCTTGAAGTCGGTCGCGAAGCAGCTGGCGCAAGCGTTGCGCCGGTCGAAGAACCGGGCGCCGCAGTTGGTGCATTCCTGCGCGATCAGGTGCGGTTCGCCATCATCGAGGACCAGATAGTCGACCAATGGGATCTGCCCAGCCATACGAACCTCCGTCTCGTGCCGGCCGACCGCCGGACTCAGCGCGCCACCGGACGGTTCCAGGCTCCGCCGCGAACGCGACACAGAGCGGGCCGCCGTTTCGCTGCGAATCTGACAAACCACCTGGTAGGGGCGTGATCATCGACTATCAAGTTAGATAATCTACACGTCCTCGAAACGACCGGTCAGTCCGGGCAGCGATGTGCTCGCGCCGCACGACTTGTGCCCGATCTCGCGACGCACCGGAGGTGGGTGATATCGATGATTTCAAGATGCGTGGGTATCCCCCACGGTCGACGGCTAAGGTGTCGCGCCGCCAAGGTCAACCAAGTGTGGAAGCCCTACTCCGGGACGGGTGGCAACCAGCCGGCCATGCCGTGTGTCCCGGCAATGACTCCCCGATCAATCTCATCCGCGACGGGCACGCTGCCGGTCAGATCTGTCTCTTGGCAGCTGCAACTGAGGGCACCGAACGGATTCGGGGTGTCGGACGCGCCTGGGTCGGCGCCGGCGAGTCCTGCTCCCACAGCAACGGAGCCGAGAACAACAGCGGCGCTGAAAAGCATTTTCGCGATCGGATGTGCGATCGACATTTCGGTTCTCCTTTGAACGTTCGATTCGGCGGATCTCGCGAGAGATGTCAAGACCGCAGAAGTCGGGTGTCTCCTACGCCTTGTTGGCGACCTACATTTCGGTCGGCGGGCAAGCCTTCTCGTTGTCCCGCAATCGGTTTCCGACCGGTCATGATTCCACTTAAACGGATCGGCAGCACAGGATCGAGGAAGCAGGGCCATTTCATGTCGAAGTCAAAGACAAACGCTGCGGTACTTTTGTGCGCGATGTGAATGTCGTTGTTCACTGGACTGCTGACGCCGGCCACGGACAGTGCCCCAGACGGGGTAGCGGCTCAGAGCCGGCTGAGCCGTTCGGCCCTCTTCGCGGCGAATTCCTCGTGGCAGAGAATGCCGCGTTCATGCCGCCCGGCTAGCGACTCGATGGCCGCGGGACCCTTGGACGCACCGTAAGCGCCTAGTGGCGCAAGCGCATCAGCGCTCTTCTCACGCAGAGCATTCGTTTCGTCGCGGTTGGCGAACACGAGGACGGCAAGATCGTGTGCCTCGCGCACGATCCGCCAGTTCGGCCGGCCCTCCTGCGGCGAGAACCCGACGTGTCGAGGTGCTCATGGTCCCGCCCGGTTGCCACGGCCCGTGGACGTGCTCGTCGGAGGGGGAGGACGGTTTTGTGGTCGGCGGCGGTATTGGAGCCGGCGTTGCCGAGTCGCAGCGGGATCGCCAGCGGCGCCGCCGCAGCCACCGGATTGGCGCTCCGATCAATACGGGAAAAGGTCCTTGCAATCCCGACGATCCCATGCAGAGCGCCTTTCTTCATGAATGGCACACGGCAGCAATCGAATTACCGTTGAAAGCCCCGGGCCTAGTCAAGCGAGCCAATCGAAACCGGCTACGTGTCAACACTAATCCGTGTATCGGATCGACGTCACGCAACGGTCGTGTGGGTGCGTGAAACCGTCGACCGATTCGACAAACTCACCTCGCGCCACGGCGGCGCCCCAGCCACATCCGATTCCGACATTTCGACGCACAACTCCCGCATCCGCAAAATCGACAAAGTTGGGGGCGCATAAAGCCGTGGTGACCGTTGGGTGCTGAAGGATTGAGTGCATCATCCTCGACCTCGAGACCGGAGCCGGCTGACCGAGTACGTAGTAGCGCAACCACATTCGAGTACTCGACTACTCATTGCCGCGAGCCCTGCGCGTGTAAGGATCGGATCCCAACCACCTCACGGACGGAGCGACCAGTGACCATCACCCGCGGCGACGTTGAGTTCGCCAAGCGCATATTCTTCGACCGCGTCGGCGACGACTACGTCTATGGCGGCACCTGGGATTCCGACGATCGCACCGTCGGCTGTGACTGTTCCGGTCTGGTGACGGACGTGTTATCGGCGGTATTCAACGGCAAAGACATGGAGTGGGGCCGGGAAGGACTGTCCACCGAGTCCTACCGCTACAAGCCCTTCGGCCAACAGTCGGTCGGCTCCTTCGATTTGGTGCACGTGGCCTCCCTGGGCGAGATTCCCGCGGATGCGCCGGTGGTGATCAACCTGCACCACGAGGGCGACGGCGGACCCCACTCGCACATGAACTGTGTCGTCGACGGGGTTTTCATGGAATCGTCAGGCACCTACGGCTGCTGCACCACGCCCAAGGCCATCCCGTCCGACAGCAGCTACTGGAACGATCACTGGTACGTCGCCGGGCCCATTGTCGAAGACGGCACACCCCTGACGCTGGGTCATGTGGATAGCTTCTTCGCCGACGTATCCGAATTCCAAGTCCCCGTTGACAATTCATACCCGTACAAACTCTTGTCCATCAGAGTTAGCGATGGCACCTATCAGGATCACAACTTCGCGCAAAACTATGCTTGGATGCGCAACGCGCTGGATACCGGCCGGTTGGCCTGCGGCATCGTGTACACCTACGCGCGGCCGAATTGGCAAGACAACGCCAACACGGTGCGACAGATGATCGACGCCAACGGCGGTCTGCACCCCAAAGTCGTACTCATGCTAGACGTGGAAAGCGGCGGCAACCCCGCCGGTGACGGCTCCGATTGGGTCAACGCCCTCTACAAGAACCTTGCTCAGTACGCCGGCAACCCCGCGCGCGTCATCGGCTACGCCAACCAGGGCGACTTCAACAGCATGTGGCCAACGCGGCCCAACGGATTACGCGTGATCGCAGCGGGGTACGGCTCCAACCCGCTGCTGCCCGGGCAAATCGCCCACCAGTACACCGACGGTTCCGCCGGCGCCAACCAAGGTCTGCCGATGGGTTGTGCCCCGTTCGGCAACTGCGACATGAACGTCGCAGACGGAGTGTCCCCCACTGATTTTGCCGCAGCCTGCGGTATCAGCACCGCGCCGGCGACACCGGAAGCGGCAGCAAAACCACAAACGCCGACAAAGCCGCAAGTGATCATGACGGTCCAGATCCAAGACATCATGAACATCCTCAACGGGACCAACACCGACGGCTCGCCGCTGATCGGCCCCGACGGGGCCGACTACCGCAAGGTGGACCTGCTGTTCCCCGACACCGAATCCTTCGACGAGAAGCCCAACACCACCCGCTCGGTGCTCGACCAGATCACCACCCTGTCGAAGGTGCTGGCCATGACCCACAACGGCAGGACGTTGTTCCAGATGGTGTCCGATCTTCATGACAAGATGTGACCCATCCGATCAAGGCATGCGAGATGCCCAATGAACCAAGATAATTCGGGATATTCAACTGGCCGACAACGAGTCGCAAGAATACTGGCCGCCGGGGGCGCTGACCCCCACTGGCGCGCTCGTGTGGCTTGAACGCGATGCCACCACCCACAAAACCGCAAGCGTCCTAAGGAGATTCACCGAAATGCCACTCCCATACAAGCCTGGGTCACACGGCCCGGAAATCGAATATTGGCAGGCATGGTTCGAGCGCGAATACCGCGCGTATGCGCCGACCGAAGACGGCTACTACGGCGACGACGAAGTCGCCGCGGTCAAGGAAATGCAGCGGCGCCTCGGCCTTCCGCAGACGGGAGAGTTTGACGCCACGACGGCATCCCGCGCCGGTTACGCGCCACCAGCGCCTGACCTGCGGCCCATCATGTTCACTGTCGAAGGGCATACTTCGAACATGTTTGCCGGGCCCGTCGCCGACACCGGCACCCAGCTCGAAGCCGAAGGGCTCTGCCACCACCAGCCGATCGGCTACAACAACGGCCCGATTCCGTTCGATAATGCCAGCGGTGTCAACGAGTTGGCCCGCCTGATCGGCTCCGAGGTGATGGACAACCTCGTCCCATTCCCCAAGGGAACGCCCTGGTCGCTGGGTGGGTTCTCCCAAGGCGGGATCGTCATCTGCGACTTCTACTTCGATTACCTGGCACCCGGAAAGCCGCTCGCCTGGCGAACTCCGGAGCTCAAAGGTGTTCTGGCTTACGGCAACCCGGGCCGCCAGACTGACAGCATCGCGGACTGGGCGCGGCCTTGGATCACCCAAAAAGGAACCCAGGGGCTCGACCCGCGCCGGCGGTTCGGGCTGCCCGGCTTCCCGGACAAGCCCGACTCCTGGGTTGACGTATACCGCGAGGGCGACATCTTCGCCGAGAACGGCGACGACAAAGCAAGCGAGATAAAGGCCGCCGTGTACCAGGCGGTGGCGCGCTCCGACGTATTCTCCAACCCGTTCTCCCTCGCCGCACAGATCGCCGATCTGTTCGGGGAACCGGTCAGTGAGATCTTGGGAATCGTCAGGGCCATCGTCAGTGGCGTCGCGTTTCTTGGCGACACCCCCAATCCCCACTACTCCCCGTATGACATCGGCGGCGGCGTCGATTGGATGCGAAACCGACTGCGCAGCTGATTGATCAAGCGATTGCAGGATAGGACACAGATCGGGATGGCGCCAAAGTCGAATTCTGTTATCACAGAATACAGCTCGGATGATGCACAGCTCGCCCCAGCGCGGCACACCGTACGCACAGACCGGACGCACCGACGTGCCGGCGTTGGTGGCGATCGCGCAGCTATGAGTCCAACCACAGTGCCCGAAGTCGTCACACGCATGCGAGACATCGCCTCAGAGCTGCCGGCGAGCGATGGTGCCAGCGTGTTCAACGGCATATACCTGCGGGTGACCGAAGCGATGCAGGAGCGCCTGACCAAGGGCGGCTTTTTTCGCGACGCGGCATTCGTCGCCGATTTGGATGTCCGCTTCGCCGACTACTGGTTCAACGCATACGACGCCGCTAGCGACAAGCCGAAGGCCTGGGCACCCCTGTTCAATGCCCGCGCGAACAGAAAGGTAATGCCGATTCAATTCGCGCTGGCCGGGATGAACGCGCACATCGAAAGTGATCTGCCGCTTGCTGTTGTCGCCACATGCACCGCGCGAGGATGCACCCCTGACGACCCAGGCGTGCGCGAAGACTACGACGCAGTCAACAAGGTGCTGGCCGGCGTCGAAGCGGAAATCCGGCGGTCATTCCTGACGACGGTCGAAAAGTCCATCGATAACCACCTTGAACCCCTCGCACACATCATCTGTTCGTGGGACATCGAGAAGGCTCGTGACGCCGCGTGGCTGACCGCAAAAACATTGTGGGAACTACGACGGGTCAACCTACTGTTCGATGGATTCGTCGAAACACTCGACAGCACTGTAGGAATGGGCTCTAGCCTGCTGCTCACCCCGGTGACCCGGTAGTCGCTCCTGTCTGCGCGCATCAACCACGCGACGACCTCACCGCCGACGTCGACGTCCGCGAGAAGACGTTTCCGGTAACCGGATCCACGCACTTCCCACCTTTTACGATCCCGCCGGCGTGGGCGCAGCAGTAATCAACACCCTGACCAAGGTTCTTGATGCAGAAGTCGTAGAAGCTCGGGTCGTAGTCGGCCCGCGCGACTACGGGGTGCGCGAACGGGCTGACCACCAGCGCGAGCGCCGCGCTGAAAAGAGTGGCGCCAACGAGCCGACGCACACGAACGTGACGGGCAAGACTGGTCGTCTGGCAGGTAATCATCAGCGGGACTCCTTCGTCGGTGTAGTCGGCTTTTTCATACGTTTCGTCTCGGTGCGCATTTATGCCGAAAGCGGGATCGCATCCGGCACAACGCTTTCGGCTAAGTCTGGTGCCGGTGTCGGCGGCTCGGCGGGTGAGTGACCATTCGAAGTCGGCTTCTGCACCGAGGTTTCGCGCTGGGGGAGGCTGCCGTCACCAGGGACCTGCATGGCACTCACCGCGATACTGCGGCCGAGCTCCGTGTAGGCGGCGAACTGGCCTTCGGAAAACCACTGGTCCGATGTGTTGTCGTGCGGAAACTCTGCGCCGCCCTTTTCCGCGGCGTAGGTCAAAACCCAATCGGGCAACTCGCGCCACAACACAGCCTTGGCGATGATGAGCCATCCGGTTCTGGCCTCTTCGTCCTCGATTCCAGCTGCCTTGGGATACCTTATTTTCCCTCTGGCCACAGCACCTTTGGTGATGCGGGTGTTGAGGCCGCTAAACGCATGAGAATCGGCGAACTGTTCGCCGGATCCCGGTGCGAGATTCTCGACGCCGAACGGCCCGCCGTTCTCCATTGTGATCTCGACGCCGAGCTCGAATCCAGCGAGCCTAATTGCGTCGGCGAGACCGGACAGCAGGGGGGGAGCGTCGCCGCCGCCGTCGATACAGTAGATCAATCGGCATCGCCGGCGTAGGGCCTCGACGAGACCAAGGTTTTCGTAGTGCCCACCGTCGGTAACTTGAACAAGTCGGGCGTCAAACTTATTGATACCCAACAGTTCGCGGTAGAAATAGCCGGCGCCACGCACCGAAGGGAGTGCCTTGGGGAAAGAGGGGTCCGCAGCGTTGCGCTGAGCGTTTCTCACGAAAGTGGGGTTGGGAAGCCAGGTTCCCAGGCGCGCCCCGGACAGCGCCAGCAGCGTCTGAATTCCTTTGGTCTGTCGTCCCATCGCCGAGGCGAACGCCGCTCCGCTGACTGCCATCGCCGCCTGTACGGTGAGGTCGCGTTCAACGCGTGCGGGTGCCGCTCGGCGCAGTTCCGCAGTCTTGAGCCAGCCAAGGGCTGGTCCCCCGATGTAATCGGCGGTCATGACAAACGACACGGCGTTGAGGCCGGGTGCAGGCCGGATGTCGCCATCGGAGATGGCCGCGGCCGCGGCGAACACGAATTTCGGGCCACCCGACTGAGCTTTGCCGTATTTGTCGAGCCAAGTCGCTTCGCTAGGCTTGTATTCCGCGGCCTTCCCGCGGGTGCGCCGCACAGCGAATGTGTGTGCGAGGCGTTGCCGATAAAACGGATGCAGGCTCAACGAGGTCACGTCGAAGCTACTCAGCAGCAGCGCTAGCAGCGCGATCCCTGCCAGGTATAGCCACTGAATGTCAGAAGTCAGTGGTTGGCCGGGATTGCGGATCTGCTCGTCGACCTCCGCGTTGTAGACATGCTCGGCGACGATGCCGAGCAGCAGCAGCCATCCGATCAGCATCACGGCCAGGGTGAACAGCACGAGGCCGATACGCACCACCCCCGACGGCACGACTTTCAGCCACCGAGATGGATTCAGAAAACTGTCGCTCTTCGACCTCATCGACACCAGCGTCGCCCCGTATTGCAGGACCACCACGGCCGCGGTGCCGCCAATCGCCCCCAAAGGCCCCTTGTCCGGTCGCTGTAGGCACAGCCACATCAGTCCAGGCCCAGCAAAGCTGAGAACGAACACCAGCA
Organism: Mycobacterium sp.; assembly: GCF_035499775.1. Classification (GTDB taxonomy): domain Bacteria; phylum Actinomycetota; class Actinomycetes; order Mycobacteriales; family Mycobacteriaceae; genus Mycobacterium. The sequence continues at coordinate 31,206 of NZ_DATJYB010000391.1, forward strand.
GGGCCAATAGTCCGGCCCTCCGACCCATCCAACCGAAGGCGGCTCGCGCGTTGGTGCTCACCCGCGAGGCGGAGGCCCACTCGCAGCCCAGGCTGCCGACGACGCAAATTATCACTGCCGCAACGGGAATCGCGATGGCCGCCAGCACCGCCACCGGACGTGCCTGCAGCGACTCGATATGGGTGCTAAGGGGCGACACACCACCTCGACGGGGAACCACGGCCCTAAACGGAAAATAGGTCACGAAGATCCCCAGCAGCCACCCGAGAATGACTGCGGACGAAGCGATAATGAGCGCTGACGCCAGGAGGTTCTTCAGCACCTCGGCAAGTGCCCGCAAGAGAGCGAACGGTGAATCAGCGATGTAATCGCAGCGCCGACGTATGGAGTCGAATTCGACTGAACCCGGGCTGAAGCGCTCAGAGAGCGGCGCGATCGCACCGCCCGCTGCACCGTCTTGGGTCGCGTCGCTTTGGACGCCAAGCACCCGCGCCCCAGCGCTGAAACCGCCGCCGGACACCGAGATCACATAGTCGAAGTCGTCAAGCACCGGTGCCTGCTGCCACGCGTCCGGAATGCTGTCCCGCGGGCCGGCGAGCTTCTGCATCGCGCCCATCGCCACACACGCAGAGCGAACTCCGCCGCCGGATAGGCACAGAGCCGTGGGCGCCGGCACGGACCCCACTTGGCGGTGGTCGTTCAAGGGCACCAGTGGTGAGGCGTCGGGAACAAAATACGCCTGGCGCCAGGCCGCCTCGGTGTCGCCTTCGACCGGCTCCGGCGCCGCCTGTGACAACGCGGCGTCCCACCAGTTGGCGTGGTATCGCCGTCGGTACCTTTGCAGGCGCAGATGCGACAGGATCACCCGGATCACGGAGAAGACAGCTGCCGGTATCGCCGTAACCGCCACGACCAGTGCACACCATTTGACGGTGGCCATCGCGCCTGGCGCGTTAATCCAGAACGCATCCGGCAGACCGCCGAGCCGCCCGGGTCGGCCGATCACCCAGTAGATCAACGCGTCCTCGAGAAGGTGTGCGACCACGGCAATTAATGCTGCGGCAAGGATGAAATGGCTGAGCTTCTTGCCGGACTTGGAGAACGCCAGGTTCGTGAAGACCAGGGCGCAGGTAATCAACACCAGGAAATAACCCAGCATCACCCATCGGTCGTATCCGAGCGCGCGCGACAGACCAGACATCAGAACAGCCGGCAGACCAGCTGGATCGGAAGGTGTTTGTACCTTCCTCAGATAGTCGGGGTGTCCCGTGTAGCTGATCGTGAACAGGTATTCCGGGTCAGCCTGCGTCCAATTCGTGGCGAACATGTACACGCCCGCAGCGATCGGGATGCTGAGAGATGCAACCTTGCCCCAGGCGTGCGTGATGAGGGACGACCATCGACGCGGTATTGGCACGAGGCTGCCTGAGTTCTGCGCTGTGGTCATGATGGTGGCACCGGCCGGTCAGTGGTGCACAGGCTCCGTGATCCTGGGGCGTCCATGTCGACCCCTTCGTAGAGTGAACGACTTCCGTGCTTGCCGCACTCTTTAAGGGTTCCGCCGCGGACGCCGGTGCAACTAGAGTATTGCGCTACTCGAATCCTTCCGGCGCTCTCGTCGTCATTTGCGTCAGCCTTCCGGGCACCCCGTCGGCGTGGTTGGCAGACCATGGCCAAGGATGAGGGGCGTGTCGGATGGTTTCGACGTACGCGGGCGCGCGCTGCGCGACGGCGAGCTCGCCGCCTGGCTGGCCGAACACAGCCTGGGGAATCGGTTCGGCCTGGCCGTTGACGGCGCGGATGCGGAGCGCGGTTCCGAAGCACTGCACACCAGTGCTCTGGCTGTCGTGGCGGCCGACGGGGACGGCCGCTACATCGACATCGCCGCAATGGCGCCGGACGACGAGGCGGCGCTGGCGTCTTGGCTTGCCGACCCTGGCCCACCCAAGGCGGTGCATCAGGCGAAGTCGGCGATGCGCGCTTTGGCCGGCTGGGGCTGGTCGCTGCGAGGTGTCACCTCGGATACCGCGCTGGCGGCTCATTTGTTGCGTCCCGAGCAGCAGACCTTGGCTCTCAACGAATTGTTGATACGCCACATGCGTTGCGCGCTGCCCTCGGAAGCCCTTGAGACGCAGCGATTTTCATCGCAGCCAGGTGGGCCTGACGAGCAGGCCGTGCGATCGCTGATCCTGAGAGCGTGCGCGGTGCTCGACCTGGCCGACGTGCTGGACGAGGAGCTGGCGCGGATCGACTCCTCGTCGGTGCTGAGCAGGCTGGAGCTCCCGGTCCAGCGGGTGTTTTCCGGGATGGAGACCGCCGGCATCGCTGCGGACCGCGCATTGCTGACCCGCATCCGCTCTGACGCCACCCGACTTGACGACATCGTCGGCATCCTGCTGAATTCGATCGGCTCCGACGGTCGCATCCACACCACGTTCCACCAGACCGGCGCGGTCACCGGCAGGCTCTGGTCGTCCGACCCGAACCTGCACCTCGATACGGGCCGCCGCATCCGCGAGGTGTTCGTGCCGGGGGATGGCTACGCCGAGCTGATGACGGCGCGCTACGGCCAGCTCGAGACGCGGGTGATGACCCATCTGTCCGGCGAAACGGGCCCGATCGAATCGTCCAGCAGCGCCCGGCTACGTGGTGTCGTCGACGACGCCCGCAAGCTCGGATACGCCGCCACACTGCTGGGCCGGCGGCGTTACCTGCCCGAGTTGGACAGCGCTGACCGTCAGGTTCGCCAGGCCGCCGAACGTGCCGCCCTTTCGATGTCCGTCCGGGGCAGCGCAGCGGACATCGTCAAGGTGGCGATGATCGACGTCAACCACGCGATCGAGGATGCCGGCCTGAAATCACGCATCCTGTTGCAGGTGGATGACGAGCTGGTGTTCGAGGTGGCCGCCGCGGAGCGCGAGGCGTTGGCGGCGCTCGCCTGCGAGCGCATGAGCGGCGCGTATCCGCTCGATGTGCCGCTCGAGGTTTCGGTCGGGTGCGGCCCCAACTGGGACGCCGCGCGCGTCGTCAGCTGACAGATGCCTATGGTCGAACGGTGACGATCACGTATGACGACGCGCTGCGTGAGCAGATCCGCGCGCATTTGGCGGGTCACGATCGCCGCGCCGTGACCGACCCGAGCAAGCGCCATGCCGCGGTCGCGGTGGTGCTGGTCGACTCTGAGGTCGGCGAGGACAGGGTGGACCCGGCGCCGGTGGACGACTGGATCGACGGGCGGCCGATGCCGGAGCTACTCGACGGCCGCATGGTCGACGTCTCCGGCGGTGCCGCATTCCTGCTGTGCCGCAGAGCATCTCGCCTCACCTCGCATGCGGCGCAATGGGCGCTGCCCGGTGGCCGGGTAGACCCGGGCGAAACCGTGGTCGAGGCCGCACTGCGGGAGTTGGACGAGGAGGTCGGCGTTGCGCTGTCCGACTCGGCCGTGCTCGGCCTGCTGGACGACTACCCGACGCGCTCCGGTTATGTCATCACACCGGTGGTGATCTGGGGCGGCGGACGACTCGACCCGCGACCTGCGCCCGACGAGGTGGTGGCGGTCTATCGCGTGGGCCTGCACCAACTGCAGCGCCCCGATTCGCCCCGATTCATCGCCATCCCGGAGAGCCCCCGGCCGGTCGTGCAAATCCCGTTGGGAAACGACTTGATTCACGCGCCGACGGGTGCTGTCTTGCTGCAACTGCGGTGGTTGTGCCTGGAAGGCCGCCACGACCCGGTCGACGGGCTTGAGCAACCGTTATTCGCCTGGCAGTAGCCTGTTGTCGGCTCAGGCGGCGGGTTGCGCGTGAAGGTTTCTGGCGCCCTTGACGTTCCGCAATCCCGAGCAGTTCACGCAGCCGACGCATCCCACGCAGTCGGTGCAGCGCACGCACCCGACGCAGGCCGCGCACCGGGTGCAGGCGACACATGCCAGGCATGCCACGCATTCCCGGACGACCACACACAGCGCAGTGAACGCACTGCCGATCACCGCGACGCCGCCCGCGGTCGCCGCAGACCCGGCCACCGCAACGCTGCCCGCGGTCGCAACCGAGCCCGCCACGGCCACACTGCCCGCAGTCGCCGCCGACCCGGCAACGGCGACGCTCCCTGCCGTCGCGACCGACCCGGCAACTGCGATGCTGTCGCTCGAGGCTATTGAGCCGACCACGGAGTCACTGTCGACTGCCTCCGCCCAATCCCACTGGACCGTCATGGTTGAACTCCGCTAACTCTCGATCAAATGTGCACTGCCGTTGTGTAATTCGTCGCGGCCAAGACCCATCGGGGTGACCGCGGGAACATCGCCGCCGGCGACTACGGCCCGGGTGATCGGGGTGAGCGCCCGGAAAAGCGCCTCCACCTCGTCGTCGCTGAGCGCGTCGAGCGCCGACAGGGCAAGCGCGTCGGTCGTGGTTTCGATGTGGTCCTTGAGCTCCCAGCCGGCAGCGGTCAGCGATCCGTCGTCATCGAGCAGGCCCCGCTCGGCCAGCCGCTGTTCGTGGTGACGCCACGACGCCTCGTCGTAATCGCGGCCGCGCGCGAGAAACTCACGTGTCACGCGGCGCGCCGCAGCATGTAGCACGTTGGACTCTCGGCCGGAAACACCGGCGGCGGCCAACAGCGCCACGTGGGCGTCGCCGCGCTGCTCGCGCAACAGGGTCGTGGCATGCCACAGCGCGGCGACCCGATCGTCCGGCCATGGCAGCGCCAGATTCGCGGCGAACAGCGGCCGTCCGTCGAGCGGCGCACCGCGTGCCGCCTTTCCCGCCAATTCTGCTGCGACACGGATGTTTTCGTCGTCCTCGACCCCGTATCGGCGCAGCGCCGCCACCGCAGATTCCCGCCGCGCGCGCAGGGCGGGTTCGGGACCGGCGATCTGCCACGCCGCGGGCAGGGCCTCGGCGACCCGCTCCGGGGCGAAGTTATAGAAGATCGCGGTCACGACCTGCGGCGGGACCATGCCCAACGGCGCCGACCGGGCCGCAAAGTAGCTCATCCAGAAGCCTCGGTAGCCCAGTGCGTCAAACGCCGCCCGCGCCTCGGGCGCGAAGTACGTCACCGCGTGCACCGGCTCGAATCGATCAAAGAAGCGCCGCGCCAGCCTCGGTTCTCTGCCCACGGGTCGCAGTTAACCACCCGTTGCTGCCAGGGCCAAGGCGCGAAGGAACGTTACGCTGCCGACGCCGCGGCCTCGAGTTCGTCGAGGGCTTCACCGGTGTAGACGGCGAGGCGCTGCAGGTGCGGCAGAGTATCGCGACATCCGACGAATCCGAAGTCCAAGTCACCGGCGTAGCTGTGCAGCGTGATGTTGAGGGCCATGCCGTGAGCCGGGATGGACACCGGGTAGTTGGCCTCCATGCGGCTGCCTCGAAGGTAGAGCACGTCTTTGGGGCCCGGGACATTGCTGACGCACAGATTGAACGCAAAGGGCCACGGCGGCCGCACGCCGGTCAGCGCGCTCACCACTTGGAACCCGCTTGGCGCCATGATTGCTGCGCTGTAGGCCATGATGGCGTTTCGGCTCATCCTGCGGAGTTCGTTCTTGGTCGCGCGAGTGGACCTCGCAACGGTGTCTAACCGCTCGATCGGGTCGGCGATATCGGTGCCCATCGGTGCCAGCATCGCACCGACGGCGTTACCGCCGCCTTCGTCGTCTTTGGCCCGGACGTTGACCGGCACGAAGGCGATCAGCGATCTATCCGGCAGTTCACCGAGTTCGGCCAGGAAGGTCCGCAGACCTCCGCCGATGATCGACAACGCCACGTCGTTGAGCGTCGCGTCCTGCTTCGCGCCGATCGCTTTGAGCCGCTCGGCCTTGTAGTGCTGGGTGGCGAAGCGCCGGTTGCGGCTGATCCGGTTATTGAGGATGCACGGCGGCGCCTGGAAGGAGGTCACCAGGTCACGATGCTCGTCGCCGGGTCGCAACTCCGTGTTGATCACAGCCCGGGTGAGGTCGAATGCCGAACGACCGGTACCCGCGACGAACCCGATGGCGCTGCCTATCGCGCTGATCGCACCCGCCGCACTGCTGAGGAGGTTGCCGCCGCCTTCTGAGTTCTCTGTGTCCTCCGCTTTGTGGGAGCTTCCGGTTGCCGGACCACGGATATTGAAGAACAACGGGTGGTCGGTGTCGTGCGGATCCGTGGACATGCTCTTCCGGAGTATTTTCGTGGCCGTGTAGCCGTCCACCAACGCGTGGTGCATCTTGATGTACATCGCAAATCTGCCGCCCTCCAGCCCCTCGATGAAGTGCACCTCCCACGGCGGGCGCCGCAAATCCAGCGCATTGCTGTGCAACCGGGACACCAGGATTCCGAGCTCCCGTTCGTCTCCGGGGCTGGCCAGCGCGGAGCGTCGAACGTGGTAGTCGAGGTCGAAATTATCGTCGACCACCCAGGCCTGGTCAGGCCTGTACAGCAGCGTGGGATGGGCAAGTTTGCGATTCCAGGGTGGGACGACTTTTTCCAGTTTGGTCTCGTCCAGCAGCTGGCGCAGGAAATCCGGCGGCGCGTCCGGCGGCGGAGTGAACGGCATCAGTCCGCCCACATGCATCATGGTGCTCGGCGTCTCGCCGTAGAGGAACATCATGTCGAGCGGGCCAAGCCGCTTCGCTGGTTCAGCCATCGGGACTCCTCGACGTCGATGTGGTCATCACGATTGGTACGCGCCGTATTTTAGGCGGGCGCCCGCGGTGCGTGTCTGGCACTGGCAGTCATTGTTCCTGCGACAAGATTGACGCACATTTTCGTTTCGCAGGAACAAGCCGAGTCTCCGGTGGCCACCTATTATGCACCGCATGGCTAGCAACTGTGTGCAACAGCAGGTCTCTGAGGTGGCGGAGGCGGTTGGTCGTCGCGCCGACGAGCTTGCAGTGATACTTGCCGAGTCGATCAGCCGCGAGGTCCAGCTTTACCGAACGGCGATTCTACTGCCTTTCGACATGGTCGTCGCCGGCTGTGCAGCCAATCTTCGACCGATCTGCACCGCCATCGCCGCCGACGCCGCATTCGACACGACGGCCGCCACCGAGCTGGGTGTACAGCGCGCCCGCGATGGGGTGCCGTTGTCGTCGGTGATGGAGGCGTACCGCGTGGGGTTCCGGCGCCTATGGGATGCCGTGGCAGCCGAATCGGCCGGCTACCCTCGCCTCAACGGCGGTGCATATCGTGACTTGACGGACAAGGTGTGGGCCGCACAAGAGGCCTACACCGACGCGATGGCCGTCGGGCATCGCGCCGAACAGATTCGCCGCCTTCGTAACGACGAGGCGCAGCGCGCCGAACTGATCGACGCCCTGCTACATGGCCGAATCATCGAAGAATGCAGCCTTTGGGAAGCCGCCGACTCCCTTCGGCTCCCCACGGCCGGGCCGTACGTCGTGGTCGCCGCCGAGGTGGATCCGGTGGGTGGGCAAGGGTTGCCGCAGATCGAGTCGAAGCTGCGCAGCCTGGACATCTTCTCGGCGTGGTGGATGCTTCCCGACCTCCACGTAGGCATCGTGCATATCAGGAATGACAAGCACTTCGGTGATGCGCTGGCGTTGGTCTCCCGGGTTGCCACCGCGCGAGTCGGGGTGAGCGCACGCTTCGACGACTTGCGCGACACCGCTCAGGCGTTGCGCTTTGCCCGGGTGTCGCTGCGAGGCCGCCTGGATCCCGGGTTGCTGGTGGCGCTGTTCGACGGCTCGATACTGACCAGCGCGGCGGTGAGCGCACCGGAGGTCCTCGTCAAGCTCGTCGAACCGACAATCGATTGCTTCGCCGGGCTTCCTGACCAGGAGCGTGACGTCCTGTTCGAGACATTTCAGGCCTGGGTGGACAACGATGGGTCGATGCGCACCGTAGGGGATTTGTTGTTCTGCCATCCCAATACCGTGCGCTACCGGCTGCACCGCATCGAGCAGCGCACCGGACGCTCGTTGTCCAAGCCGCGTGACGTTGCGGAGTTGTGCCTCGCCTTCGAAGTGCACCGTCGCCTCATGGAGCAGGGCCGCCAAACACCAGCCAGCTGAGTCTGGTTGCCTGACAAAGGTTTAGCCGTTCCTCACCCGGTAGCGTAGCCAGTGCGACTCATCGGGCAGGTGTGCCCCGGCACACCACGGGACACTCGACATTGTTTCCTATTACAACGACAACGAGTTGGACCGGCGCGACGATTGACGCAACCAAGGGAGCGGTTGAAACGGAGCAGACGTGTCCAATCTTGCGCTCGATCAGCGACTGCCGCGTTAACCACGCCGCGGTGAAAGGGCTTCGATGAACACCGTAGTCGACCAGCCGGACGATCTGCTCAGCCTCGTCGGGCGGCCCCTTGGCAGCACAGACTGGATGGAGATCACGCAGGAGCAGGTGAACTTGTTCGCCGATGCCACCGGGGATCATCAGTGGATCCACACCGACACGTCGCGGGCGAGCAACGGCCCGTTCAAGGGCACCGTCGTGCACGGCTACCTCACCTTGTCACTTGCACCGGTGGTGATTTCGAAGGTTCTGGAGATCCGAGAGCTGACCGCTGCGCTGAACTACGGCATCGACAAAGTGCGCTTCCCCGCGCCGCTGCGAGTCGGATCGCAGGTACGCGCCACCGTGACGGTGATGCGTGCGCGTCAGAAGACGTCGGGCGTGGAAGCCGTGTTCACCATCGTCTACGAGATAGCGGGCGGGCCCCGCCCAGCCTGTGTGGCCGACGTCATCGTGCTGTACCCATAACGTGCGCGCAGCGGAACTACGGCACCAGCACGACCGAGCCGACGGTCTTACGCGCTTGCAGATCGCGGTGCGCTTGGGGCGCGTCCTTGAGTGGGTAACGACCACGCACCGTCACCGTGATGGTGCCCGCCGCGATGGCATCGAATAATTCTCCTGTACGCCAAGTGAATTCGTCGCGTGTGCGCATGAAATGGGGCCGAGACGGCCGGGTCAGATACACCGAGCCGGCGGCGTTGAGCCGCCGCGGGTCGAGCGGAGGCACCGGCCCGCTCGCCGCGCCGAACAGCACCAGCATGCCGCGCACCGCCAGGCCGGCGAGGCTGGCGTCGAACGTCGACTTACCCACGCCGTCGTACACAGCGGCGACGCCCGCACCCCCGGTGAGCTGTCGAACCCCGGCCGCGAACTGCTGAGGGTCGGTCGGGTAGTCGAGCACTTCCACGGCGCCGGCTTGGCGGGACAGCTCCGCCTTTTGTGCTGTGGAGGCCGTCGTGATGACCCGGGCGCCGAGGCTGGTAGCCCACTGCGTCAGGATCAGGCTCACCCCACCGGCTCCGGCGTGCAGCAGGACGCTGTCGCCGCGCTGCACGGGATACACCGACTTGATGAGCAGGTGGGCGGTCATGCCCTTGAGGATCGCGGCCGCGGCGACCTCGGATGTCACCGTATCCGGCACCGGCGCAACGACATCGGCCGGTGCCACACAGTACTCGGCGTAGGCGCCGATCGCGTCGGCGGTCGCGACCCGGTCACCCGGGCGCAGTGCGGTCACGCCCTCGCCCACGGCCGCAACGGTTCCGGCGACTTCCTCCCCGAGGACGAACGGCAGCTGATGGGGATACAGCCCCGCCCGGAAGTAGGTGTCGACGAAATTCAAGCCGATCGCCTCGGCCTTGATCAACACTTCACCGGCGCCCGGGGAGGGTTGCGGCTTCTCGACGAAAGAAAGGACTTCCGGTCCGCCGGTGTGCTCGACTTCTATCGCGTGCATCTTCAAACATTCCAACGGGTAGGGATCGCTGTCGATGGTCTCGCTGACAACGGCTGCGGGTTCACGATGGGACGCGGTACAACGGGGGACGCCAGACCGCTGGATAGTGAATCCTGTTTGAGCGCTGGGAAATAGCTGGCAACACTCACGGGATTGTCCGCGTTGACAGCGAGCGGCCGACAGCGTTGTTACCCGAGACATCGACACCTTCAGTCGTGATGGCAAGTCTGGTAACTAGACGACGGCGGAAGGACGGTCAGGACTATGACGTACGCGAGAACCGTGCACGAGGTGACCTACGATCTGCTTCGTGGGCTCGGTCTGACGACGGTATTCGGCAACCCGGGCTCCACCGAGGAGACCTTCTTGAAGAACTTCCCAGACGACTTCACTTATGTCCTGGGATTGCAGGAGGCATCGGTGGTGGCCATGGCTGACGGATTCGCCCAGTCCACCGGCAAGCCCGCCTTGGTCAATGTGCACACCGCTGCGGGGATGGGCAACGCGATGGGCAACCTGGTGGCGGCGGCTAAGGGCAACACGCCGCTGATCGTCACGGCCGGTCAGCAGACCCGCGAAATGGTTTTGTGCGAGCCATATCTGACCAACAAGGACGAAACTGTCTTTCCGCAGCCGTGGGTGAAGTGGGCGTATGAGCCCAAGCGCGCCGAGGACGTACCGGCGGCGATCATGCGTGCCTACGCGGTGGCTTTACAGCCACCGGCCGGCCCGGTGTTTGTGTCGATCCCGCTCGATGACTGGGAGAAGCCCGCGCTGGGTGCCGCCGTGATCCGCACAGTGAGTCACCGGGTCAGCCCGGATGCCGAGCGGCTGTGCGGATTCGCCGAGCGCATCAGTGCAGCGCAGCGGCCACTGCTGGTTTTCGGCCCCGAGGTCGATCGCGCCGGTGCCTGGGACGCCGGCGTGGCGTTCGCCGAAAAGGTTGGCGCGCCGGTATATAGCGGCCCGCTGCCCGACCGGGCATCCTTCCCCGAGGATCACCGGCTGTTCCAGGGACAGCTGCCGATGACCATCGCCGGTGTCACCGAGGTGCTGCGTGGTCATGACTTGGTTGTGGTGATCGGGGCGCAGGTCTTCCGGTACTACCCATACGTGGCTGGTGAGTACCTGCCCGAGGGCACCGAACTGCTGCAGATCACCGCCGATCCGGGACTCGCTGGTGCGGCGCCGGTAGGCGACAGCGTGCTGGGGGACACGCTGCTGGCGTTGGAGCAGCTCGTGGGCATGGTCGATGATCACAGCGACCGGGAGGTACCAGCTAGGCAGGCGCCCACCTCCGCAGTCGACGTGACCGGGTCGGCACCGCTGGAGCCGGATGCGGTGTGGGAGACGTTGAGAACCGTCACGCCAGCCGATTCGCCGTTGGTCACCGAATCGACGTCGACGATGGCCCAGCAACTGCGATTCCTGCCCAGCACCCGGCCGGGGTCATTTTTCGCCACGGCCAGCGGCGGCATCGGCTGGGGGTTGCCCGCGGCGGTGGGCGTCGCCCTGGGAGACCGCGCCCGTGGCGTCAAGCGCCACGTGCTTGCCACCATCGGCGACGGGTCGTTCCAATACTCGGTGCAGGCCCTCTACACTGCCGCCCAACACCGGCTACCGATCGTGTTCGTCGCGATGCGCAACGGCGAATACTCGATCCTGAAGTCGTTCGCGCTACTGGAAAAGACCCCCGGCGTGCCGGCACTGGACTTGCCAGGCCTCGATATCGCCTCCATTGCAACGGGTTTCGGGTGCCGCGCGGTCAATGTGGACAGCTGCGAAAAGCTCGCGCACGAATTCAATGCCGCGCTGAAGTCCGACGGGCCCACCGTGATCGTTGTGCCGACTAAAGTGCAGGCCGCGCATCTGGGTTGACCGCCTCAAGGAGCAGACGTGCCCGTCTATACCTGCACAACGACCGAGTCGACGCTGTCAGTCGACAACAAGAAAGCGCTGGCGCGTGAGATCGCGAGCATCCATTCGGAGATCAATCACGTGCCGAGCACCTACGTCAACGTCGTCTACCACGAACTGCCTGCGGACAGTGTCTACACCGACGGCGTGCCGGCCAACCCGGTCCTCGTCAACGGCTGGATACGCGAGGGTCACCCGAAAACCGAGGTCACCCGTCTGGCTGTCGAAATCGCCTCTGCCGTAACGCGAGTTGCGGGCGTCCCGGCTGAGCGGGTACTCGTCGTCTTTGTGACCAGTCCGGCGAGTTTCGCTATTGAAGGCGGGCGGGTCCTGCCCGAGCCCGGCGAGGAAGCCGCCTGGATCGCCGGCAGCTGAGTGCTGGCTGCCACAGCCATCGAATTCAGGGTATTTGCGCCGTCACTTTCAACATATATCTGACCTGGGGGCTTGCGGCAAGGCCGGGGTCATGGCGCACAATCGCTGGCCGGAGCCAGAACTCACTGAAGCGGGGGTTGCCGAGTGCGTGCTGAGTTGGCCGCGGACAGGATGCGCGAAGACGTCGATCAGATATCGAGCCATGCGGTGCTAGTTGTGGGAGGCGGCCCGACGGGCCTGATGTTGGCAGGCGAGTTGGCCTTGGCAGGAGTCGACGTCGCCATCGTCGAACGGCGGGTCAGCCAGGTCCTGATCGGCGCGCGGGCGGGTGGCCTGCATGCACGCACGATCGAGGTACTCGATCAGCGTGGCATCGCCGAACGGTTTCTGTCGCAGGGTCAGACGGCGCAGGTCGCCGGGTTCTCCCAGATTCGCCTGGACATAAGTGACTTTCCCACCCGGCACCCCTACGGGCTTGCGCTGTGGCAGAACGACATCGAGCGCATCATGGCGGGCTGGGTCGCCGAGTTGGCGGTACCGGTCTATCGCGGGCGCGAGGTGGTGACCATCGCTCAGGACCACGACGGGGTCGACGTCGAGTTGACCGACGGTCAGGCGCTGCGGGCGCAGTATCTGGTCGGGTGCGACGGAGGACGCAGCGTGGTCCGCAAGGCGACCGGCATCGACTTCCCGGGGTGGGATCCGACCACGAGCTACCTGCTCGCCGAGGTTGAGATGGACGCGACAGCGGCGGAGCCGCCGCAATGGGGCATCCGCCACGACACCTTGGGCGTCCATTCGCTCAGCATGCTCGAGGATGGGGGTCCGATGCGCGTCATGGTGACCGAGCAGCGCGTCGGCCCCAGCGTCGAGCCCACCTTGCAGGACCTGCGCGACGCAGTGATCGCCGTATTTGGCACCGACTACGGGATCCACAGTCCCACTTGGATCTCCAGGTTCACCGATGCCGCACGGCAGGCCGCGTCCTACCGCGACCGCCGGGTCCTGCTGGCCGGCGACGCCGCGCATGTGCATCACCCGATCGGCGGGCAGGGCCTCAACACCGGTATGCAGGACGCGGTGAATCTGGGCTGGAAGCTGGCGCAGGTGGTCAAACAGATATCGCCCGACAGCCTTCTCGACACCTACCATGCCGAACGGTACCCGGTCGGTGCGCGCGTACTGCGCAACGCGATGGCGCAGATGGCCCTTCTTCGCGCCGACGACCGCACCAAGGCAATGCGTGAGGTCGTATCCGAACTCCTCAGCATGGACGACCCGCGCAAACGGTTCGCCGCCATGATGTCTGGCCTGGACATCAATTACGGACTCGGGGAGGAACACCCGCTGGTCGGGCGCCGCATGCCCGATCTTGACCTGCTCACCGCCGACGGGCCGCGCCGAATATTCACCCTGCTGCACGACGCCCGGCCGGTGCTGGTCAACCTCGGTGCGCCCGACGGTATCGACCTCGCTGAATGGGCCGATCGCGTTCGACGGGTCGACGCGGAATTTGTTGGCGCTTGGGATCTTCCGGTACTCGGCGCGGTCACGGCGCCCGCCGCCGTCTTGATACGGCCGGATGGATATGTCGCCTGGGTGGGAGACGGTTCCCACCGTGGGCTCGCTGACGCCCTCACCAACTGGTTCGGGCCGTCGACCGGCTGCTGCGACATGGTGAGCTGAAACGCGATCAAACATATGCATGTCATATATGACATGAACTCGATAAGTCATCGGCCAAACCGGTGCGACCGGCTGTTCAGCCCACACCGGCCTGTTCCGGGCGGTCGAGACGAAATACGTTGTGGCCACGATGCGGAGAGCAAAGCCCGGCCGAGCCCCGGTCAATCACACGGTGATTCATGTCGATCTCTAATTATGGTACCTCA
>NZ_DATJYB010000392.1:0-12920 GCF_035499775.1 Mycobacterium sp.
AGCAAGCAACTCAGCTCGGCGGTCCTCGGGGGATAGCCGCCTCCTGGCTGTTGCCATGGGACAGATACTACTCATGGGTGTAACGCGTTCCGCCAGAGCAGATGCTCAGCCGAATTGCACACCCTGGGCCAGCGGCAGCTCGCTCGAGTAGTTGACGGTGTTGGTGGCGCGCCGCATGTAGGCCTTCCAGGCGTCCGAGCCGGACTCCCGGCCGCCGCCGGTCTGCTTCTCGCCGCCGAACGCGCCGCCGATCTCAGCGCCCGACGTGCCGATGTTGACGTTGGCGATGCCGCAGTCCGAGCCGTCCAGGAATCGCTCCGCCTCGCGCAGGTCGGTGGTGAAGATCGCCGACGAAAGACCCTGCGGTACCGCGTTGTTCAGCGCAATCGCCTGGTCCAGATCGTCGTAGGTCAGCACGTAGAGGATCGGGGCGAACGTTTCGGTGGCCACGATGTCGGTCTGTGCGGGCATCCGGACGACGGCCGGTGCGACGTAGTATCCGCCCGGCGCGCCCACCTTCTGATGCTCCCCGCCGATGACCTCGCCGCCGTCGGCGCGCGCCTGTTCCAGCGCCCCCACCATGTCGCGGTAGGCGGTCTCGTGGATGAGCGGGCCGACGAGCGTACCGGGAGCCGACGGGTCGCCGATCGTTAGCTGCCGGTAGGCGGAGACGACGCGCTCGACGACCGAGTCGGCCACCGAGCGGTGCAGGATCAGCCGGCGCAGGCTGGTGCAGCGCTGACCGGCGGTGCCGGCGGCGGCGAACACGATGGCGCGCACCGCCAAGTCCATATCGGCCGACGGCGTCACGATGGCCGCGTTGTTGCCGCCCAGTTCCAGCAAAACCCGCCCGAAGCGACGCGCGACGCGCGGACCGACCTGCTGACCCATCCGCACCGAACCGGTCGCGGACAACAGCGCGATCCGGGCGTCGTCGACCAGCCGCTCGCCCAGCTCGCGGCCGCCCAGCAGCAGGCCGCTCACCGCGGGCGGCGCGGCGACGTCGGCGGCCGCGCGGGCGATCAGCGCCTGGCAGGCCAGCGCGGTCAACGGCGTCAGCTCCGACGGCTTCCACACCACCGGGTCGCCGCACACGAGTGCCACCGCGGCGTTCCACGCCCAGACCGCGACAGGGAAGTTGAACGCGGTGATCACGCCGACCACACCGAGCGGATGCCAGGTCTCCAGCAGCCGGTGCCCGGGGCGCTCCGACGCGATGGTCCGGCCGTAGAGCTGGCGTGACAGGCCGACCGCAAAATCGCAGACGTCGATCATTTCCTGCACTTCGCCCAGCGCCTCGGAGGTGATCTTGCCTACCTCGACCGTGACCAGCGTGGCGAGGTCGTCCTTGTGGGCGGTGAGCAGCTCGCCGAGCCGGGCCACCAGTTGGCCGCGCACCGGGGCCGGTGTGGCGCGCCATGCCGCAAACGCCTCCGCGGCGTCGGCGACGGTCTGGTCGGCTTGCTCGGGAGTGGTCTGCGCGACGGTGAACAGCACCTCGCCGGTGATCGGGGTGCTGGCCGGCAGGCCCTGCGCACCCGGCTCGCCCAGTTCGACGGCTACCTCGATCGCGTCGAAAGCCCCGGTCACCCGGGCACGCAGGTCGTCGTTCATGCAGCTGCCTCCTGATAAAGCGCGTACGGGTCGTGGATGTCGCGGCCGATCGCGCCGGCCAGCCATGCGATGTCGTAGCCGGAATCATCGGCTGGGTTCAGGACGTCCTGGGCCTTACCGTCGCGGTCCAGGTTGGAGCGGAAGATGCCCGCCGCCGACGCCGGCAGGAAGTCTTCGTAGACGACGGGTGCCGACGGGTCGCCGCCGCGATAGTAGGCCAGCCCTTGCGCCGCCATCTCCGCATCGGTCGACGGGAAGAACTGCCTCCAGGCCGCGGCCGGATCACCGGTCGCCATGGCGGCGTCGTAGCGCTCCCGGCCCCGCGGCGTCAGCGCCACCCCCCGCGCCTCGACCTCACCGAAGCGCACCCGCAAGCTGCCCGGGCTGACCGTGCCGTCGGCGTCGCGAAACAGACACGACTCGGCCAGCGCGCGGAATGAGGTCTGGCGCAGCAGCACGCCGGGTCCGTCGCTGCGCGGCGGTCCCTGGATGGCGTCGATCATCGTGATGCCGCGCCCAGTCATCCGGGCGTACAGGTCGTCGATGTCGAGGACGCGTGGCGTCAGGTGGTTGATGTGGGTGGAGCCCACCCCGGCGATGTCCGCCGCGACCGCTGACACCCGCGACAGCTCGTCGTACCAGGCCCGGTCGATCGGCTCGCGGGAAAGCGCGAACGACGCCACCGCCGCCGCGACGAAAGCCGGCGCCGCCCCGGCCTCGCAGCCGCCGTCGTCGGCGATGGCGCGCGCCCGGGCCAGCATCTCGGGATCGAACAGCCGCCGCCGCGCCAGGAACGCCTCCACGCGGGCCCGCAGGCCGGCATCGAAGAACCTGGGATCGCCGGTCGCCAGCAACGAGGTGAACACCCGGAACGGATTGCGCGCCAGCTCGTCGGTGTCGACGGGACGAAACGCCGTGGACACCACGGGGATCGGCGAATCCGCGGTGCGCAGGTCGTAGTAGCCCACCGGCAGCATGCCGAAAGCGGCGAACAGGTCGGCGACGGCGGCCAGCTCGGCCGGACTGCCCACCCGGATGGCGCCATGTCGCTCCGCGGTGACCCGCCGCAGCGAGCCGAGCCGCTCGGCATCCGGATGGCGTGCCACATAGTCCCGGTTGACCTCTTCGCTGACCTGCACCAGCGTGCCGTAGGCGGGCACCTCGCCGGCGTACATCGCCGACAGCCCCGCGGCGAAGCCGGCCCGCAGCTGCCAGGTCGTCAACCACCTCATGGCAGCCCGTCGTTGCGATAATCTCCGGCCATGGGTGAGGCGCTCGACGACATCGACCGGATCCTGGTGCGCGCGCTGGTCGCCGACGGCCGTGCCACCCTGTCGGAGCTGGCCGCCAGCGCCGGCTTGTCGGTGTCGGCGGTCCAGTCGCGGGTGCGCAGGCTGGAGTCTCGCGGCGTGGTGTCGGGGTATTGCGCGCGGATCAACCCGGAGGCCGTCGGGCACCTGCTGTCGGCGTTCGTGGCCATCACTCCTCTTGATCCGTCTCAACCCGATGATGCGCCGGCCCGCCTGGAACACATCGAGGAGATCGAGTCGTGTCACTCGGTGGCCGGCGAAGAAAGCTACATCCTGCTGGTGCGCGTCGAGTCCGCGCGTGCGCTGGAGGATCTGCTGCAACGGATCCGGACAGCGGCGAACGTGAAGACCCGAAGCACCATCATATTGAATACTTTTTACAGCGACAGGCAGTATATACCTTAAATTTTACTGATATGGTGTCATAATTTCGTAAAAATACCGCTATCATGGCTGGCATGACCGCGCTGGCCGATCTGCTGACCGAACCCGACCGGGTGCACGAGGTGCTGTCCCGCAGCATGCTGGTCGACGGTTTCGACCTGGTGCTCGATCTGGATCGCTCGTCCGGGTCCTATCTGGTCGACGCCCGAACCGGGCGGCGCTACCTGGACATGTTCACCTTCGTCGCGTCGTCGGCGCTGGGCATGAACCATCCGGCCCTGGCCGACGACGAAGAATTCCGTGCCGAGCTCCTTCAGGCCGCCGTGAACAAGCCCGCCAATCCCGATGTGCACTCGGTGCCCATGGCCCGCTTCGTGGAGACCTTCACCCGGGTCCTGGGCGACCCGGCGCTGCCGCATCTGTTCTTCGTCGAAGGCGGCGCCCTGGCAGTGGAGAACGCGCTGAAGGTGGCCTTCGACTGGAAGAGCCGGCACAACGAGAAACACGGCATGGACCCGGCGCTGGGAACCCGGGTGCTGCACTTGCGCGGGGCATTCCACGGCCGCAGCGGCTACACCCTGTCGCTGACCAACACCAAACCGGTTGCTGTCGCGCGTTTCCCGAAGTTCGACTGGCCGCGCATCGACGCGCCTTACCTGCGGCCAGGCGTGAACATGGACGCGCTCGAAGCCGAGTCGCTGCGCCAGGCCCGCGCGGCATTCCAGGCGTATCCGCACGACATCGCCTGCTTCATCGCCGAACCCATCCAGGGCGAGGGCGGGGACCGTCACTTCCGTCCCGAGTTCTTCGCCAAGATGCGCGAACTGTGCGACGAGCACGACGCGCTGCTGATCGTCGACGAAGTGCAGACCGGCTGCGGGTTGACCGGAACCCCTTGGGCCTATCAGCAATTGGGCGCCGACCCGGACGTCGTGGCGTTCGGCAAGAAGACCCAGGTGTGCGGCGTGATGGCGGGTCGCCGTGTCGACGAGATCGCCGACAACGTGTTCGCGGTCGCCTCCCGGATCAATTCGACGTGGGGCGGCAGCCTCGTCGACATGGTGCGCGCCCGGCGCATCCTCGAGGTGATCGAGGCCGACGGATTGTTCGAACGCGCCGCCGAGCGGGGCCGCTACCTGCTTGCCCGGCTCGGCGAGCTCGCCGATGACTTCCCGGGCGTCGTTCTCGACCCGCGCGGCCGCGGCCTGATGTGTGCGTTCAGCCTGCCCAGCACCGCCGACCGCGACGAGGTGCTGCGCCAGTTGTGGCAACGCGCGGTGATCCTGCTTCCGACCGGCACACACGGCGTGCGGTTCCGTCCCGCACTCACTGTTTCGCCGTCCGACATCGACGCGGCGATCACCGCCGTGCGCGGCGCCTTGACGGCCCTGCGGTAGGCGCGAAGACGGTTACGCCAGGCGAAACGGGGTATCCAGTTCGAGTTAACCCTCAGAGGCGTGGAAAGCGTTGACTAGGCCTGAAACGAATACGACGCAGCGAACGAAAACACCGATGAGTCCCAGAGCAGCCGAATACCGGAACATGAGGTCCAAGATGCAGCAGGCGCATGAGCGATCACCTGGTGATCGCCTGGGCCAAGAGGATGGCGAGGTTCGCGCCGCGATCCGGTTCGCGGTCCTGGCTGCCGTCGGCGGAATCGGCTTCGTCATCGTGGCTGCATTGTGGGTCAGTACCTGCGGGGGCGGCAGTGTCGACACCGTCGCGTGTGGCCCGCCTCAGCGGACGTTGCTGGGGTTGGGCGGGCCGCTGATCTTGCTCGTCGCCGGACTGTGGGCGTTCGTGCGTACCTACCGCGTGTGGCGCAACGAGGGCACCTGGTGGGGCTGGCACGGCGCCGGGTGGTTCTTGTTGACGCTGATGGTTCTGACGCTGTCGATGGTTGTTCCACCGATCGTCGGACCGGTAATGGCTTTTTGAGTCGTCGGCCGTGAAGCCAGAATTTGATGGTTAAACGCGGTTCTTCACAGCCACAATCCCGGGACCTACGCTTATTGGCATGAGCCAAATCGTGTTGCGCGCAGTTGTGCTTCTGGCATCGTGGGCGACCGGACTACTGGTGGCGGCATCGGTTGTCCCCCGAGTTTCGTTGTCGGTGTCAGGGTTCATCGTCGCCGTCCTGGTGTTCTCGGTAGCGCAGGCGGTTCTGTCGTTGTCGATCTTGAAGTTGCCCCACGGTTATGCGTCGCTGCTCCTTGGCGGCACCGGCCTGGCATTGACCATCGTCGCGTTGATTCTTGCCTCGGAATGGACTCACGGGCTCACCATTGGCGGATTTGCATCCTGGGTGGCCACAACGGTTGTGGTGTGGCTCGTGACAACGGTTGGGGCAATTTCACTGCCCGACTTGTTCGCCCGCGAGGACGCTCGCTCGGCCTGACCAAATCGGGGCGACACACGCAGAGCCGTGCGCTCGGTAACACCGGCCAAATTCGGCATTTCGCCGGGTCCGCCGAGTGGGTAGCATTTTGTTGTCTCGTCCAATGAGGGAGGGAGACGTGATGGGAGACACGCATCACGAGCCGACGGATTACTCCCGGACCACGCAACCGCACGCTGGCATCGTCATGAAGGACAACTTTTTCTGGCCCGGGTTGATTCTGCTGGTGGTGGCAGTGTCCGGGATGATCAGCACGGCGGTAGCCGCAAGCTACCGGCATTACGAGTGGCTCCCCACGACGGTACTGATCGCTGTGCTCGGAATGCTCGCCGGAGCGCTGTGGTTCGTCGTGGAGCATCGCCGTGTGACCCGCATCGAGGAGAAGTGGTACGCCGCACATCCCGATAGCCGGCCGCGCCAGCGCGCTGCCTAGCGCCAAGACATGGTCCGGTTCTGATCCCGGCCTGACCCTGCGAATTGCCCTGCGTGCGCACGGGTTGATCGTGCTTTCCCGCCACCGGGAAAACCAGCGGTTGACGGCCGCGTCGAGCGGGTATCACGTCTAGACCATGATGAGTACCGGCAGTGTTGCGTCAGCGTGGTCACCCCATCATGGGGCACCGAATCACGACACCACCGTGTATCGGTTACGTCAGTTTCACCCTTTCTCGGGTCGGATACCTTGGGGGCGACCATGACTAACCAACTCGAAGGCGTCCAAGGCAGGCGTAGTGTCGATCAGATATTGCCGGGAGACCATATGACCGATGCAGAAGTGCGCGCTAACAAGCGCCAACACGGCCAACGGGCCGTGGAATTGCACGTTGCTGCACGCCTGGAGAACCTGGCGATGCTGCGCACCCTGGTCGGTGCGATCGGCACCTTCGAGGATCTGGATTTCGATGCCGTGGCAGACCTGCGGCTCGCGGTGGACGAAGTGTGCACCCGGTTGATCCGCTCGGCCACTCCGGACGCCATACTCACGGTCGTCGTCGACCCTCGCGACGACGAGCTGGTGGTTGAGGCTTCCGCGGCGTGCGACACCCACGATGTGGTGGCGCCCGGCAGCTTCAGCTGGCATGTGCTGACCTCGCTGGCCGACGACGTCCAGACCTTCCATGACGGACGCGAGCCCGATGAATCCGGCAGTGTTTTCGGCATCACGCTGACGGCGCCACGGGCGGCCCCTAGCAGGTGAGAGCCAGGTGACAGCGCGAGCTGCCGGCGGTTCCGTGTCGCGCCCTAACGAATACGCCGACGTCCCGGACATGTTTCGGGAGTTGGCGACACTGACCCAGGACTCGTCGGAGTTCCAGCGTCAGCGCGAAGAGATCGTGGAGCGTTGCCTACCGCTGGCTGACCACATCGCCCGGCGATTCGAGGGCCGGGGCGAACCGCGTGACGACTTGGTTCAGGTCGCCCGGGTCGGGCTGGTCAATGCCGTGGTCCGCTTCGACGTGGAGACCGGGTCGGATCTCGTCTCGTTCGCGGTGCCCACCATCATGGGCGAGGTCCGACGCCACTTCCGCGACAACAGCTGGTCGGTCAAGGTCCCCCGGCGGCTTAAGGAGCTGCATCTGCGGCTGGGCACCGCCACCGCGGACCTGTCGCAGCGGCTCGGCCGGGCGCCCACCGCGACGGAACTCGCCGAGGAACTCGGGATGGACCGCGAAGAGGTCGTCGAGGGCCTGGTGGCGGGCAGTTCGTACAACACCTTGTCGATCGACAGTGCGGGCGGCAGCGACGAGGACGACGCCCGCGCCATCGCCGACACGCTGGGCGATGTCGACACCAGTCTCGATCGGATCGAAGACCAGGAGGCGCTGCGTCCGCTGCTTGAGGCACTGCCCGAGCGGGAACGAATGGTGTTGGTACTGAGGTTTTTCGAATCGATGACCCAAACGCAGATCGCCGAACGGGTCGGTATCTCGCAGATGCACGTGTCCCGGTTGCTGGCCAAGTCGCTAGCGCGGCTGCGGGACCAGTTGGAGTAGGCCCCTTCTCGCGGTTGCGTCGCCGGTCACCAACTCGGCCAGCGAGATCGTCGTCGGCAGGGTTCCGTCGGGGTCGCAGATCCGCAACAAGTGGTGCACCGCCCGGCCCGGTATCAGGACCCAGTGGGCGCCCGCCCCCGAACACATCACGTTGATCCGGTGCAGCGCTGAAAACCCGGCAGTACCAATGAAATCCAGACCACGCAGGTCCAGGACCACTCGGTCGCACTGGCGCAGAGCGCGCTGCACGTATTCGGTGAACTGATTGGCGTTCGCGGCGTCAATCTCGCCGTGCACGGTGATCACTGTGGCGGATTGGCCTGGGCGAGCAGTGAATTCAGCGGTGCGGCTCTTTTGCCACGATTGGATCACAGACATTGCTGACTCCCATCAGGTCGATGAGGACTCGTGCTGTGGATCGCGCCAGTACCAACAGCGTTCACGACAGGGGTTTCGCCTCCCGCGCGTCACTGACTGACGGCACTGTCTCCGGGCGGCTGTGAACTCAACCTGTTCCGCACCCTACCGAAGGTCGGCCGGGTCGACAACGCCGTGCGATGCCATTCACAGAAACACCGCAGGAGAGGCCTACTTGATCTCGGCGAGCACCGTGCCCTGCGTGATGGCCGCGCCGGCCTCGACCGCCAGTCCGGTGATCACGCCGTCCTTGTGCGCGGTGACCGGGTTCTCCATCTTCATCGCCTCGAGGACCACCACCAGGTCGCCGACCGAGACCTCCTGACCCTCGGTGACCGCGACCTTCACCACGGTGCCCTGCATCGGAGCCGTCACCGCGTCACCCGAAGCTGCCGCACCGGTGTGCGAGCCCCGCTTGCGTGGCTTGGGCTTCTTGCGGATGACACCGGCCGGGTCGGAGCCGCCGCCGGTCAGCGCCAGATCCCCGGGCAGCGATACCTCGAGCCGGCGTCCGTCGACCTCGACGACCACCGTCTGCCGCGGGCGGGTCTCCTCCTCGTCCAGGGGTTCGCCGCCGGTGAAGGGCTCGATGGTGTTGTCCCACTCGGTCTCGATCCAGCGGGTGTGCACGGTGAAGCCGCTCTCGTCGCCGATGAAGGCCGGGTCGGAGACCACCGCGCGGTGGAACGGGATGACCGTGGCCAGGCCCTCGACGTGGAATTCGTCCAGCGCGCGCCGGGACCGGGCCAGCGCCTCGTTGCGGTCGGCGCCGTAGACGATCAGCTTGGCCAGCATCGAGTCGAACTGGCCGCCGATCACCGAGCCGGTCTCGACGCCGGAGTCCATCCGCACGCCCGGGCCACTCGGCGGGTGGAACTTGGTCACCGGGCCGGGAGCGGGCAGGAAGCCGCGCCCGGCGTCCTCGCCATTGATCCGGAACTCGATGGCGTGCCCGCGCGGCGTGGGGTCTTCGGTGAGGGCCAGCTTCTCGCCGTTGGCGATCTTGAACTGCTGCAACACCAGGTCGATCCCAGCGGTTTCCTCGGTGACCGGGTGCTCGACCTGGAGGCGGGTGTTGACCTCGAGGAACGAGATCAGGCCGTCCTGGCCGACCAGGTATTCGACGGTTCCGGCGCCGTAGTAGTGGGCTTCCTTGCAGATCCGCTTGGCCGACTCGTGGATTTCCTTGCGCTGCGCGTCCGTCAGGAAGGGCGCCGGCGCCTCCTCGACCAGTTTCTGGAAGCGGCGCTGCAGCGAGCAGTCCCGGGTGCCGGCGACGACGACGTTGCCGTGCTGGTCGGCGATCACCTGCGCCTCGACGTGGCGCGGCTTGTCCAGGTAGCGCTCGACGAAGCACTCGCCGCGGCCGAACGCGGCGACCGCCTCACGGGTGGCCGACTCGAACAGCTCGGGGATCTCCTCGAGCGTGCGGGCCACCTTCATGCCGCGCCCGCCGCCGCCGAACGCGGCCTTGATCGCGATCGGCACGCCGTACTCCTTGGCGAACGCCACCACCTCGTCGGCGTTCTTGACCGGGTCCGGGGTGCCGGGCACCAGCGGAGCCTGGGCGCGCGCCGCGATGTGGCGGGCGGTGACCTTGTCACCGAGGTCGCGGATCGACTGCGGGCTGGGCCCGATCCAGATCAGGCCGGCATCGATGACCGCCTGGGCGAAGTCCGCGTTCTCCGACAGGAAGCCGTAGCCGGGATGGATCGCATTGGCGCCGGACTTGGCCGCCGCGTCGAGGATCTTGGCGAAGTCCAGGTAGGACTCTGCCGAGGTTTGGCCACCCAGCGCGAACGCCTCGTCGGCGAGGCTCACATGCGGCGCCTCGGCGTCGGGCTCGGCGTACACCGCCACGCTGGGGTAGCCCGCGTCCCGGGCCGCCCGGATCACCCGGACCGCGATCTCGCCGCGATTGGCCACGAGTACCTTGGCGATCCTCGAGCTGGCGTGACTTGCCACTGCGCCCTCCTGTTGGCATATCTGCAGACGTTCGTTGTCTAAGAGAGTTTCTTACAACTCGGGGGAAGTCTAAGCGCCGCGCCGGGGGGCCGACCAGGCGGTGTCGAGAAAATCAGGATTCTTCGGCGGTCTCCCGCAGCCGCCGTTTGATCCGCGCCAGCATCGCTGACATCCCACGTAACCGAAGCGGGCTGATCAGAGTGGCCAGACCGAGGTCGGCGTAGAAGTCTTCGGGTACCGCCAAGATGTCGGCCGCGGGTTGCTCGTCCAGGCCGGCGGCCAGGATGGAGGCGAACCCGCGGGTCGTCGGCGCCTCGGCCGGCGCGCTGAAATACAGCCGGACCCGGCCCGGGTCATGCGCGTCGACATGCAGAAACAGCGGGGACTGGCATTCGGGCACCGGTTCCATCGCCGCCTCTTGCAAGTCGGACGGCAACGCTGGGAGTTCATTGGCGAATTCCAGCAGCAGCATCAGCTTGTCCTGGCCCTGGACTTCGGCGAAGTCGGACATCACCTCTGCGAGCGGGGCGGGCAGAGTCATCGGGCTGATAAGGCTCCGGGGTTTTCGCCGGCGACGATCGGCACGCGCACGGTATTTCCCCACTCGGTCCACGAGCCGTCGTAGTTGCGCACTCCGGGCTTGCCCAGCAGATGCGTGAGCACGAACCAGGTGTGGCTGGACCGCTCGCCGATACGGCAGTAGACGACGGTCTTGTCGTCCGGGTTGATGAAGCTGTAGAGCTCTTCCAGTTCTTCGCGGCCGCGGAATCGGCTGCTCTCGTCGACGGCCTTGCCCCAGGGGATGGACCGGGCGGTGGGGATGTGGCCGGCCCGCAGCGCGCCTTCCTCGGGGTAGTCGGGCATGTGGGTGCGCTTGCCGGTGTACTCCTCGGGCGAGCGCACGTCGACCAGCGGCTGGGTGCCGAGGATCGCCAGCACATCGTCTTTGAACGCCCGGATCGGCGCGTCGTTGCGCTCCACCACGGGATAGCCGGTCGACGTCTTGGTCGGGACGTCCAGCGTGGTGTCCCGGCGCTCGGCGAGCCAAAGGTCGCGACCGCCGTTGAGCAGTCGCACGTCGGGATGGCCGAACAACGTGAAGACCCAGAGCGCATAGGCGGCCCACCAGTTGCTCTTGTCGCCGTAGATCACCACGGTGTCGTCGCGCGAGATGCCCTTGCGGTCCATCAACTCGGCGAACTGCTCGCCGGTGATGTAATCGCGGACCCTCGGGTCGTTGAGGTCGGTGTGCCAGTCGACCTTCACCGCGCCGGGGATATGTCCGACGTCGTAGAGCAAGACGTCTTCGTCGGATTCGACGATTACCAGACCAGGTGCGCCCATGTTGGCCGACAGCCAGTCGCCGGTGACCAGTCGTTCGGGGTGGGCGTAGGCCGACAGAGTGGGGCTGGGATCGGGGGGTAGCGGCACGTAATCGAGCCTACCGCTGGGGCTTGCCGGCCGGCATTTGTCAGTGCTCGAGTGCGCCGCAGGACGGGCCGGCGTCAAAGTGGGTGGGCCGCCCAGAGCGCGGCGACCGACACCCCGACCCGCTGCAGCAGCCAGCGAAGCAGCGGCAGGCTGAGGCCCACCACGTTCGACGGATCACCGTCGACACCGTCGATGAACCAGCCGCCCAGGCCGTCGAGCGTGAAACCCCCGGCCACCCGCAGCGACTCGCCGCTGGCCAGGTAGGCCTCCAGGTCGTCGGCCGAGGGTGTTCCGAACCGCACCGTGGTGACCGATGTTGCAGATTCCTGCTGGACGGTGTCGTGGTCGCGCAGCCGCAGCAGGCAATGCCCGGTATACAGCCGGCCGGCGCGGCCGGCCATCGACTGCCATTGCTGGCGTGCTTCGGCCACCGATTGCGGCTTGCCGCACAGCCGGCCGTCCAGGTAGAGCATCGAATCACAGCCGATGACAACGCAATCCGCCGCGACGGCGTCATCCAGTCCGGCGGCGACCTGCTCGGCTTTGGCGCGGGCCAACGCACACACCACCTCGTTGGGCGACGCTGACGGCCCCAGCCCCGCGGTGAGGCGGTCCTCGTCGACGCCGGAGACCACGACCAGCGGCTCGACGCCGGCCTGGCGCAGCACTTTGAGCCGCCCGGGCGAGGCGGACCCCAGCACCAGCCGGGTCATCGCGCCATGTGTACGCGTTCCTGCAGGGTGACTCGTTGGTGGTTGCTGACCGCGAACCGCAGCTTGTCGACCGGCAGGCCCCAGCGGGTGGGCGGCGGCTGCTCCGGCTCGGCCGCTGAACCGCTGATGCAACCCAGTACAGCGATCAGCGCGGCCAGCTCCTGGTCGGTGGGACGACCCTTGTGGACCTGCAGGTGCGGCTCGTGCGGGTGGAGTGTCTCGTTACTCATAGCGGAATGTTCCCGTGCTTCTTGGGCGGCAGGTGGGAGATCTTGCGTTCCAGCAGGCGCAGTGCCGTGCCGATGTAGCCGCGGGTGTACGACGGCGGGATCACCGCGTCGACGTATCCGCGTTCGGCGGCCACGTACGGGTTGACCAGCGTGTCCTCGTACTCCTGCTGCAGCTGCAGCCGCAGCGCATCCACGTCCTTGCCCTCCTTGGCCGCATCCTTGAGCTGCTGGCGGTAGACGAAGCCGACCGCACCCGAGGCGCCCATCACCGCGATCTGCGCGGTCGGCCACGCCAGGTTGACGTCGCAGCCCATGTCCTTGGACCCCATGACGCAGTACGCGCCGCCGTAGGCCTTGCGCGTGATCACCGTGATCTTGGGGACGGTCGCCTCGCCGTAGGCGAACAGCAGCTTGGCCCCGCGCCGGATGATGCCGTTGTATTCCTGGCCGGTGCCCGGCAGGAA
>NZ_DATJYB010000393.1:0-30246 GCF_035499775.1 Mycobacterium sp.
ACCTGCTGGTGGAGATCGAAGCCGACGCCTACGTCGAGTCGCCGGACGCGGTCAGCGGCGCAAAGCTGCCGTCGGGCGCCGGCGAGTAGGCGGTGACCTTGATCACAGCGCGCGCCGGCAGCGGGCCGTACAGATGCGGGAACAGCATCGACTCCGGGTCCGTCGGCACTCCCGGCTCCCAGCGCACCGGCGAGTCGAGGGCCGCCGGGTCGATGTAGAGCAGCAGCAGGTCAGTGCGGCCGCGGTAGATCCGGTTAGCGGGCAGATGTACCTGCTCCGGCCTTGACAGATGGACGAACCCCACCGAGTCGGGCCGGATATCGCCGCCGCTGGCGACCCGCGGCCACTCCTCGGCGCCGCACAAATGCACCAGCACGGCAGCGCTGCCCGGGGTTCGCATACCGCCTAGCCTGCCCGATTCGCGCGCCGAAAATCCGTGAGAAACGACACACCTGATAACGGTCGGGGAACAACGCGAAAACCGTATACGTCTGAGAAAGTTGAAGACACGTCCAGAAATGGAGAAGCCATGAACGCAACTCTGACCAGTCCCGAACTGACTAGAGCCGACCGCTGCGACCGCTGCGGTGCAGCGGCCCGCGTGCGCGCCAAGCTGTCATCCGGCCTCGAGCTTCTTTTCTGCATGCATCACGCCAACGAGCACCAGGCCAAACTCACCGAGCAAGCCGCCGTGCTCGAGGTGAGCGGAAGCTAAATTCATCCAACTCACCCCGCGGCAATGTGGGCAGCACTAGCGGTCATCGACAATGCTGGACGGGATGAGTGATCAGGTCGCCAAGCCGTCGCGCCACCACGTGTGGCGAATCAGCGTTAGGACCTTATCGAAGAGCTGGGATGATTCGATCTTCTCGGAGGCCGCGCAAGCGGGCTTCTGGTCATGTTTGTCACTGCCGCCGTTATTGCTGGGGATCCTGGGCAGCCTGGCTTGGGTAGCGCCGCTGTTCGGCGCGGACACATTGCCGACTATCCAAAAACGCCTGGTCTCGACCGCCCACAGCTTTTTCTCCCCGAGTGTGGTCAACGAGATCATCGAGCCCACTATCCGCGACGTTGCCAGTAACGCCCGTGGCGATGTGGTGTCAGTGGGCTTTGTGATCTCGCTGTGGGCGGGATCGTCAGCTATCTCGGCGTTCGTCGACTCGGTGGTCGAGGCCCACGACCAGACGCCGCTGCGCCATCCGGTGCGGCAGCGATTCTTCGCCCTGTTCCTCTACGTGATGATGCTGGTCTTCGTGGTGGCGTTCGCGCCGCTGGCGGTTGTCGGACCGCGCAAGATCGGCGAACACATCCCACCCGCCTGGGCCAACCTGCTGCACTACGGCTATTACCCGATGCTGGTCCTCGGCCTCGTAATCGGGGTCATGATGCTGTACCGCGTTTCGCTGCCGGTACCGCTACCGTCACATCGCTTGATTCTGGGCGCGATCCTGGCGACAACAGTGTTCGTGGTCGCCACACTCGGTCTGCGGTTCTACCTGAAGTGGATCACCAGCACCGGCTACACCTACGGAGCGCTGTCCACGCCGATCGCCTTCCTGTTGTTCGCGTTCTTCGGCGGTTTTGCGATCATGATCGGCGCCGAACTCAACGCCGCAATCCAAGAGGAGTTCCCTGCCCAGGCCACCCATGCCCACCGGCTGCGCAAATGGCTGGTGGCGCGGCTGCGTCGCGACTCCGAGTACAAGCCTCCGCCGTCGCAGGACAGCGCAGCCCCGGCGGATTCGCCGAGCTGATCAGCCCCTCTTGAGGTGCTCGTAAATCTGTTTGCAGTCCGGGCAAACCGGAGAGCCTGGTTTGGCCGCCCGGGTGACGGGAAACACCTCGCCGCACAACGCGACAACGTGACTGCCCATGACGGCGCTCTCAGCGATCTTGTCCTTGCGGACATAGTGGAAGTACTTAGGCGTGTCGCTGCCGGTCCCGTCGTCGACGCGTTCGTCGGTCTCGGTGCGTTCGATCGTCTGGGTCTGCATACCTGACATTGTGCCCTGCAGCCGGCTCTAAAACCGAATAAGCCGGAATTGATCTGGTGTGGGAGAGTAAAGAGATGAAGCGCGGCTCCGACCCGGGGTTCGACGACGACGGCAGGCCAGTGCTCATCACCGCCGCCGCGCCCTCCTATGAGGAGGAGCATCGCGCCCGGGTACGTAAGTACCTGACCCTCATGGCATTCCGCATCCCGGCCCTCATCCTGGCCGCCGTCGCCTACGGCGCCTGGCACAACGGTCTGATCTCGCTGCTGATCGTGGCGGTGTCGGTGCCGTTGCCGTGGATGGCCGTTTTGATCGCCAACGACCGACCCCCTCGGCGTGCCGACGAGCCTCGCCGGTTCTACGCAACCGAGCGACGTACCCCACTGTTTCCGACGGCCGAACGGCCCGCGTTGGAAGCCCGGCCACACCCGACGTCACAACCCCACCCTTCGGGCCCAGACGGCCGCGGGTAGTTCACCGCCAGTCAGAGTCTCCGAGTACCGCCGCATCGTCGCACTTCTCAGGACATTCTCAGGTCGCCGGTACATTTCTGCACGTCAAGGCGTGTGAGATGCCGGAGGGCTGGGAACTCAGAGTGGGGGTTTGTCGTTAAACCACATGACAGCACAAGCCAATCGGGAGGTCGCTATGGCCGAAGCCACCACAAGACCCACCACAAGCCGGGTCGAGAGCGATCTAGATGCGCAAAGCCCCGCAGCGGACTTAGTACGCGTGTACCTGAACGGCATCGGGAAGACGGCGCTGCTCAACGCAGCCGACGAAGTCGAACTGGCCAAGCGCATCGAGGCCGGCCTGTATGCCGAGCATCTGCTCCAAACCCGGAAGCGCCTGGGCGAGAACCGCAAACGCGATCTGGCGGCGGTGGTCCGCGACGGTGCGGCAGCCCGCCGCCACCTGCTGGAAGCGAACCTGCGCCTGGTGGTTTCGTTGGCCAAGCGATACACGGGCCGGGGCATGCCGCTGCTGGACCTGATCCAGGAGGGCAATCTCGGTCTCATCCGCGCGATGGAAAAGTTCGACTACTCAAAGGGTTTCAAGTTCTCGACGTACGCCACCTGGTGGATCCGTCAGGCCATCACCCGCGGCATGGCCGACCAGAGCCGCACCATCCGGCTACCCGTTCACCTGGTTGAGCAGGTCAACAAGCTGGCGCGGATCAAGCGGGAGATGCACCAGAACCTGGGACGCGAAGCCACCGACGAGGAGCTCGCGGCCGAGTCCGGCATCCCGATCGAGAAGATCAACGACCTGCTGGAACACAGCCGCGACCCGGTGAGCCTGGACATGCCGGTCGGCTCCGAAGAAGAGGCCCCGCTGGGCGATTTCATCGAGGACTCCGAAGCCATGTCCGCCGAGAACGCGGTCATTGCCGAGCTGCTGCACACCGACATCCGCAGCGTGCTGGCCACGCTGGACGAGCGGGAGCACCAGGTGATCCGGCTGCGGTTCGGCCTGGACGATGGCCAGCCACGCACCCTGGATCAGATCGGCAAGCTGTTCGGTTTGTCCCGCGAGCGGGTCCGCCAGATCGAGCGAGATGTCATGTGCAAGCTGCGCAACGGCGAACGCGCAGATCGATTGCGCTCCTACGCGAGCTGACGCCCCAACCAAATCCAGGTAGCAAGCAGTATGCCCGCCGCGCCGCGGCGGGCATACTGCTTGCCTAGGACGCGTTGGACCCATTCACGAGGCTGGCCAAGTAGACTCAGCGTCAATGGAGGGTGCTGAATGAACGAGCTGGTCGATACCACCGAGATGTACCTGCGGACCATTTACGACCTCGAGGAAGAGGGCGTGACCCCGCTACGTGCCCGGATCGCTGAACGGCTCGACCAGAGCGGGCCGACCGTCAGCCAGACGGTATCCCGGATGGAGCGGGACGGGTTGCTCCACGTCGCCGGCGACCGCCATCTGGAACTCACCGACAAAGGCCGCGCGCTGGCCATCGCCGTGATGCGCAAGCACCGCCTCGCCGAACGACTGCTCGTCGATGTCATCGGCCTGCCGTGGGAAGAGGTGCACGCCGAGGCATGCCGCTGGGAGCACGTGATGAGCGAGGACGTCGAGCGCCGGCTGGTCAAGGTGCTCAACAACCCGACCACTTCCCCTTTCGGCAACCCGATCCCGGGATTGCTCGACCTGGGCGTGGGCCCGAAGTCCGACTCCGACGACGGCAACCTGGTCCGGTTGACCGAGTTGCCCGCCGGGTCGCCGGTGGCTGTGGTCGTCCGCCAGCTCACCGAGCACGTTCAGGGCGACATCGACCTGATCACCCGGCTCAAGGACGCCGGCGTGGTACCCAACGCGCGTGTGACGGTCGAGACCAGTCCGTCCGGCGGCGTGACCATCCTCATCCCCGGCCACGAGAACGTCACCCTGCCACACGAGATGGCGCACGCGGTCAAGGTCGAGAAGGTCTAGCGGCGATCGCGAGCGCGGCGGAGCCGGGCGAAGCGGGTCGCCGCCATCAGGTTTAGCCCGCACGTCGGCCGAACGCCCGACGCGGCGGTAGCCGCACACCGAGTTGCTTGGCGAGTCGATAGCCCGTGAGCGCGAGCTCGCGGATCTGCTCGGGCCGTACGCCGGACTGCAATGCGGTGTCCAGCATCTCGGCCATCCGATGGTGCGGCTCGCAGCGCAGCGCGGCCTCCAGCGACACCCCGGCCAGCGGCCCGTCGCCGCGGGCGTAAGCACTGAAGGCGAGCAATACCAGCGCATCAACCCGCCAGGGCGGGGGCAACGTCCGCGCCAGAGCCGCCCACAGCGCTTCGGCTTCGCCGGCGGCCTCGCCCACCGCGAGGGCGTACAGGGTGTCGCGTACCTGCGCGTCGGTCAGCGCGCAGCCCAGCGCGACCAGTTCCTCGTCGCCGAGCGGCTGACCGCCGGCGATCCGGGCGGCGGCGGCCATCGCGTTTTCCACGTCGGCGCGACGCCGGGCGCCGAGGCCCGCGGGATCCACGCCGTCGCGTGCTGCCGCCTGTCGTTCCAATGCTGCGATCAACCTGACGCTGCGCGCCGGATGCTCGACCGCGATAACCGCCTGCAGCTCGGCCCGGCTCGGGTAGAGCCGCCGGCCGTCCAACACCGCCGCGGCGGCCAGCGGCGACGCCGAGGGGTCGTCGATCACGCCAGCCGAACCGCAGCCGTCGACGCAATGCCAGCGTCCGCCAGGGGCTACCCGATCCACCACATGCGCCGCCCACAGCACCACGCCGTGCTCGGCCAGGGCGTCGGCCAGTAGTGAGCACAGCTCCCGGTAGTCCTCGTTGCAGCGCGGACACTGGGCGCCCTCGTCGTCGACGACCACCGCGATCGCGGCCTCGGGATCGGCCGCCGTGGCCACCTCGGCGAGGTGCTCAACCCGGTCGGCCAGTTCCTCGGACAGGTCGACCCGCAGCACCGACCCCAGTTCACCACCCCCGACCGACACCAGGACCAGCGATTTCTCCGGCACGAAGCCGAGGACAGCCGGTAGCGCGGCGATCAGCGCTGCGGGACGGTTCAGGTCAAAGTCAGCTCGATGCTTCGTCATGGGCACCAACGCTGACAACCCCCACCGTCAGCCCGTACTCGCACAATGCAATTGAGCTAGCAGCTTGTGGAGAAAGTCTCGACTGTGGGCCTTATCGTCTATGCCATGGGTTCGATGCAGGAGTACGACATCGTCGTCATCGGTTCGGGACCGGGTGGCCAGAAGGCCGCCATCGCCTCGGCCAAACTGGGTAAGTCCGTTGCGATCATCGAACGTGGCCGGATGCTCGGCGGCGTTTGCGTCAACACGGGCACCATCCCTTCCAAGACATTGCGTGAGGCGGTGCTCTACCTCACCGGGATGACGCAACGCGAGCTCTACGGGGCGAGCTACCGGGTGAAAGACCGGATCACCCCGGCCGACCTGCTGCGGCGGACTCAGCACGTGATCGGCAAAGAAGTAGACGTGGTGCGAAATCAGTTGATGCGCAACCGGATCGACCTGCTGGTCGGGCACGGCCGGTTCGTCGACGCGCACACCGTCGTCATCGAAGACCCGGGCCGCAGGGAGATGACCACGGTCAGCGCCGAATACATCGTCATCGCCACCGGCACCCGGCCGGCCCGACCGTCCGGCGTCGAGTTCGACGAGGATCGGGTGCTCGACTCCGACGGGATCCTCGACCTCAAGACGCTGCCGGCCTCCATGGTGGTCGTCGGTGCCGGTGTGATCGGCATCGAGTACGCCTCGATGTTCGCCGCATTGGGCACCAAGGTGACCGTGGTGGAGAAGCGCGACGACATGCTCGACTTCTGCGATCCCGAGGTGATCGAAGCGCTGAAGTTTCACCTGCGCGACCTGGCGGTGACCTTCCGGTTCGGCGAGGAGGTGACCGCCGTCGACGTCGGGGCCTCGGGCACCGTCACCACCTTGGCCAGCGGCAAGCAGATTCCCGCCGAGACGGTGATGTACTCGGCAGGACGCCAGGGCCAGACCGACCACCTGGACCTACAAAACGCGGGCCTGGAGGTCGAGGGCCGAGGACGGATCTGGGTCGACGAACGGTTCCAGACCAAGGTGGAGAACATCTACGCTGTCGGCGACGTCATCGGCTTTCCCGCGCTGGCCGCGACCTCGATGGAACAGGGCCGGCTGGCGGCCTACCACGCGTTCGGAGAACCGACCGACGGCATCACCGACCTGCAGCCGATCGGCATCTACTCGATTCCGGAGATCTCCTACGTCGGAGCCACCGAGGTGGAGCTGACCAAGGACTCGGTCCCCTACGAGGTCGGGATAGCCAGGTATCGCGAACTCGCCCGCGGCCAGATCGCCGGCGACTCCTACGGCATGCTCAAGCTGCTGGTGTCCACCGAAGATCGCAAGGTGCTCGGGGTGCACATCTTCGGCACCAGCGCCACCGAAATGGTGCACATCGGGCAGGCCGTGATGGGCTGCGGCGGCACGGTGGACTACCTGGTCGACGCGGTGTTCAACTATCCGACGTTCTCCGAGGCCTACAAGGTGGCCGCGCTGGACGTGGCGAACAAGATGCGCGCGCTCAGCCAGTTCCGCCGCTAGCAGCCCGCTAACAACCGTCGTCGTAGTCGGTCGGGGCCTTGTCACCGGGGCCGCCGGCCTCGGCGCGGGCCAGCAGCGCGGCGGTGCGCTCGTCGAACGGCGACGAGTACGACATGTCCGGCTGGCACCCGCCGCCTTCGAAACCGCCGGTCACCGCGGTGACCGTGGTACCGCTGATCCAGGGCGCGCCGCTGGTGCCGCCGACCAGCCCGCCACACTCCAGCGAGGGAAAGCCGTTTTCGGTGATTCCGGCGCCGGCCTGGCAGCTGATGGGCGAGCCGCCCGCGCCCGACGGGTAGCCGGTCACGGTGACACGACTACCCGGGGCGGGTGCGGTGCCCAGTGTCAGCGCGGCGCCGACACGTGCCTCCAGCGATCCCCCGTGCTGGTTGCTGACCCGCGCGATCGCGTAGTCGGCGCGCGGATCCTTGTTTGCGACCCAGCGCGGGTCGAGGTACACGCCGTCGACCCGCCACACATCGTCCGCCGTGGCATGGTCGGAGAAGCCGGGAACGAACGTTGCCTGGGTGCCTGCCAGCAAACAGTGCGCGGCGGTCAGCATCAGGTCTCCACTCCGGGAGTGCAACACCGAACCCGTGCAATAGTGCCGCCTGTCACCTGCCGCGAAAATAGCGCCCACGCGCATGTCCGGGGCCACCGGAGCCGCCGCCGGCCCGGACGGGCCGCACGCCGTCAGCAACGTCGCCAGACTCATCAGCGAGCAAAGCCATACCGTCCCGGAGCGCATCGCTATTCATGATGCCCGACCCCGCAATGGGCATGCCGGCAAATTTCCCGCTCCGCGAAACAGTCTGCGTCGGAAACGGTCGAGGGCAATGATTCGTTGTTCAATCTGATGTGAGGGACACTGGTACGACACCCTGGATACAGCTGGGAGAGGAGGCGACAGCGATGGCCCACGATCACGACCCGGATGACGAGCAGTACCACCAGCCGGGGCAGCCCGGCATGTACGAGCTGGAGTTCCCGGCACCCGTGTTGTCGACGGCAGACGGCCAAGGCCCGGTGTTGGTGCACGCACTGGAGGGCTTCTCCGACGCCGGTCATGCGATCCGGCTGTCCGCTGCCCACCTGAAGGAAGCCCTGGACACCGAGCTGGTCGCGTCGTTCGCGATCGACGAGTTGCTGGATTACCGCTCGCGGCGTCCGCTGATGACCTTCCGGACCGACCACTTCACCCACTACGAAGATCCAGAGCTGAGCCTGTACGCGTTGCGCGACACCGCCGGCACTCCGTTTCTGCTGCTTGCCGGCATGGAGCCCGATCTGAAGTGGGAGCGTTTCATCACCGCGGTGCGGCTGCTGGCCGAGCGGCTCGGTGTGCGACGCACCATCGGCCTGGGCACCGTCCCAATGGCCGTACCGCACACGCGTCCGGTCACGCTGACCGCGCACTCCAACAACGGGGAGCTGATCGCCGACTTCCAGCCGTGGATCTCCGAGATCCAGGTTCCCGGCAGCGCGTCGAACCTGCTGGAGTACCGGATGGCCCAGCACGGTCACGAGGTTGTCGGGTTCACCGTGCACGTCCCGCACTACCTGACGCAGACCGACTATCCGGCCGCCGCGCAGGCGCTGCTCGAGCAGGTGGCCAAGTCCGGCTCGCTGGACCTGCCGTTGACGGCCCTGTCCGACGCGGCGGTCGAGATCCGGACCAAGATCGACGAGCAGGTTCAGGCAAGTGCCGAGGTCGCTCAAGTGGTGGCGGCGCTGGAGCGCCAGTACGATGCCTTCATCGACGCCCAGGAGAACAGGTCGCTGCTGAGGCGCGACGAGGAGCTGCCTAGCGGCGACGAGCTTGGTGCGGAGTTCGAGCGATTCCTGGCTCAGCAGGCAGAAAAGAAGTTCGACGACGACGATCCGACCTGAACGCCCGTAACCAGGGCCGACACAGAGGTTGGCGACATGACCGAGCGAACGCGCACTCTTCGCCCGGTGCGGGAAGTGACCACGCCTTCGCTGCACTACCGCACCATCCACGGTTATAAGCGGGCGTTCCGGATCGCCGGTGAGGGCCCCGCGCTCCTGCTGATCCACGGTATCGGCGACAACTCCACGACCTGGGACGGCGTACACGCCAAGCTCGCGCAACGCTTCACGGTCATCGCCCCGGATCTGTTGGGGCACGGGAAGTCCGACAAGCCGCGCGCCGACTACTCGGTGGCCGCATACGCCAACGGCATGCGCGACCTGCTCAGCGTGCTCGACATCGAGCGGGTGACCCTCGTGGGTCATTCGCTCGGCGGCGGGGTGGCGATGCAATTCGCCTACCAGTTCCCTCAGCTGGTCGAGCGGCTGATCCTGGTCAGCGCCGGCGGGGTTACCAAGGACGTCAACTTCGTGTTGCGGTTGGCCTCCCTACCGATGGGCAGCGAGGCGATTGCCTTGCTGCGGTTGCC
The DNA here is from genome assembly GCF_035499775.1 of Mycobacterium sp. Taxonomy (GTDB): domain Bacteria; phylum Actinomycetota; class Actinomycetes; order Mycobacteriales; family Mycobacteriaceae; genus Mycobacterium. The sequence goes on from NZ_DATJYB010000393.1 coordinate 9,489, forward strand.
ACTGGTGCTGCCGGCCGTGCACGCGGCCGGGAAGATCGTCGGCAAGGCCCTCGGGACCACCGCGCTCGGACACGACCTGCCGAACATGCTTCGGGTGCTCAACGATCTACCGGAACCGACGGCGTCAGCGGCGTTCAGTCGTACGCTGCGGGCGGTGGTGGACTGGCGCGGGCAGATCGTCACCATGCTGGACCGATGTTATTTGACCGAATCCGTCCCCGTCCAAATCATCTGGGGCACAAAGGATGCGGTGGTCCCGGTCCGTCACGCCAAGATGGCCCATGCCGCCATGCCGGGCTCGCGGCTGGAAATCTTCGAGGGCTCCGGGCATTTCCCGTTCCACGACGACCCCGCCCGGTTCATCGACCTCATCCAGCGCTTCATCGACAGCACCGAGCCCGCCGAATACGACCAGGACGCGCTGCGCGCCATGCTGCGCAGAGGCGGCGGCGAAGAAACCGTCAACGGGCCGGCGGACACCCGCGTCGCGGTGTTGGAGGCCATCGGCGCCGACGAACGCAGCGCCACCTGATCCACTCTGGATCGCTCGCCGTAAGCTCAGGCCATGAGCGTCAACGTGACGGTGTTGCGCGTCTTCACCGACTCGGACGGGAATTTCGGGAACCCGCTCGGTCTGGTCGACGCCAGTCAGGTCGAGCCCCACGACCGTCAGCGCTTGGCGACCCAATTGGGTTACAGCGAAACGATATTCGTCCAACTTCCGACGGCCGGTTCGACGACCGCGCGGGCCGTCATCCACACTCCGCGAACCGAGCTCCCGTTCGCCGGCCACCCCACCGTCGGCGCGTCGTGGTGGCTGCGCGAGAACGGGTCGCCGATCAACACGCTGCAGGTGCCGGCCGGGATCGTGCAGGTCAGCTACGGTGCCGGCGCAGACGGCGATCTCACCGGCGTGACCGCACGCGCGGAGTGGTCACCCGAGTTCGACATTGCCGAACTCGAATCGCTTGATGCCCTGGCCGCGGCCGAGCCCGCCGACTATTCCGACGACGTCGCGCACTACCTGTGGACCTGGATCGATCGGTCCGCCGGTGTGCTGCGCAGCCGCATGTTCGCCGCCAATCTGGGGGTCGAGGAGGACGAGGCGACGGGATCGGCGGCGGTCCGGATCACCGACTACCTCAGCCGTGACCTGAGCATCACGCAGGGCAAGGGGTCGGTGATCGAGACCACGTGGAATGCCGAGGGGTGGGTTCGGGTGGCCGGGCGGGTCGTCAACGACGGTGTGGCACAGGTGGATTGACCTGCCGCGCGGTTCACTGCTTGCGGTGCAACACCGCGGTCAGGTGATCCTGCAGCGGTTGTCCGACCGCGCCCATCCGCACCGTGTAGGTAAGCTCGTCGCCGTCGATCCGCAACGAACGGCCAAGCGCGGTAACGTCTTTGGCGGTCGGGGTCAATCCGATCGATGAGGTGGACATCTCGATTTCGATCAGGCCGCCGCTCACCGAGTAGGTGCCGATGTCGATTTCGGCGATGCCGCTCGGATGGGCCAGAACCAACTCGACCCGACCGGGTTGCGGGGCGCGCAAAAAGCCCGTCTCGGCATGCAACGGCTTCCCGTCGGGCACCGCCTTCGTCTTTTGCGAGTAGGCCAGAAACGGCTTCCCCACATGGGAGAACACGACTTCCTCGACATACTCGAAGGGCTGGATAGTCGGGTACTTACCTACGCCGCGACCCGCCCAGGTGCCGAGCAGTGGTGCGAGCGCCTCGAGATCCGGGTGCAGATCGGCGGACATGAAAATAGCGTAGTCCGGCGACTATCCGCCTCAGAGCAGCCCGTCAGTTCGGAGTTGGCACCTTGCGGTGCGCGCGCAGCAACTCGATCTCGCGTTCGAAATCGTCCGCCGAAGAAAAGGACCGGTATACCGACGCGAACCTGAGGTAGGCGACCTCGTCGAGTTCGCGCAACGGCCCGAGGATCGCCAGGCCGACGTCGTGACTGGGCACCTCCGGCGACCCGGCCGCACGCACGGTGTCTTCCACCTGCTGGGCCAGCAGATTGAGCGCGTCGTCGTCGACCTGCCGACCCTGGCATGCCCGCCGCACGCCGCTGATGACCTTTTCCCTGCTGAAGGGCTCGGTGACGCCGCTGCGCTTGACCACGGCCAGCACGGCGGTTTCCACCGTGGTGAACCGTCGCCCACACTCGGGACACGACCGGCGACGCCGAATGGCCTGGCCCTCATCGGTTTCCCGCGAGTCGATCACCCGGGAATCTGGATGCCGGCAGAACGGACAATGCATCGCCGCTCCTTTGCCGTGCCGACATCCGGGTATCGCAGACGACTCCGAGAGTACCTGTGCGCTCCCCCGCGGGGCGAATGCTCCCGCCGGCCATCGGCGCTCACGGCCGCGATCACCGTGCGGCCTTGGCACGGGGCGGTTTTCGCAGTACACCTCCGTATACCTTGGTGCGGTCAGCCGACGGGAGCGATCAGCGTCTGCCCTGCGACCAGGGTCGGCGAATTCAGGTCGTTGAGTTCGCGGATGCGCTGGGCAACCTGGCGCACCGGCGCGTCGGGCGCCACCCGGGCGGCCACGTCCTGCAGGGACTCCCCTGGTTCCACCCGGACCACGGCAAGCCTGTCGGGTACGTGCGCGACCGGACTCGCGGAGTCGCCGTTGGCCACCTGACCGAAATTGGCGACCAGACCCAGCCACAGCGTGATGATGCCGGCGAGCAGGGCCAGCCCCACCGTCGTGACAAGCGTGACGGGGCGCCTGCGATGAGAGGCGACGGACATCCTGACGCCGGTGCCGCGGTAGCGCGGCGGCGCACCCGCCGGCCTCGACGGACCGGGCCGGCCGGCCCGCGCCGACTGGCCGTAGCCCGACCGCCCGTAGCCCGACCGCCCGTAGCGAGGTACCGGGACCGGTCCGCCAGACGGCCGCCGGACGCTGCCTGAGCTGCCGGTACGCGGCGAGACTGGGTGAATGATTGTCATGTGCGTTCCTCCGGTCAACTGATTCTCGCTCGTGTGTTCGACTGTAGTCGCTCGTGTGTTCGATACCGAACATTTGAGCGAAGCGTGTCGAACGAGCAAAACGCTAGACCACCCCACCGACAAGTTCGTCGGTCTCAATCACTGCCATGAGGCAGCGGATACCCGAAATCTCGAAGAGTTACACGCTTGTCATTCAGCAGCGCAAAGCTGGTCCGGGGTCGACGCGGGCCATCGCGACACACCGGTCGAACACATGTTTGATTCTGTCGGCCGGTGCGTCTACATTCAGTGCCATGAGTGACAGCAACGCCTCGGGACTCACCGAACGGCAACGCACCATCCTGAACGTCATCCGTGCTTCGGTCACCAGCCGCGGGTATCCGCCGAGCATCCGGGAAATCGGCGACGCCGTCGGCCTGACCTCGACATCCTCGGTCGCTCACCAGCTGCGCACGCTGGAACGCAAGGGCTACCTTCGCCGTGACCCGAACCGCCCCCGCGCGGTCGATGTCCGCGGCGCCGACAACGTTGCCGCCGGGATGCCGCCTGTCACCGACGTCGCCGGGTCGGACGCCCTGCCGGAGCCCACTTTCGTCCCTGTCCTCGGACGCATCGCGGCGGGCGGCCCGATCCTTGCCGAGGAGGCCGTCGAGGACGTCTTCCCGTTGCCACGTGAGCTGGTCGGTGAGGGCACGCTCTTCCTGCTCAAGGTGGTCGGCGACTCGATGGTCGAGGCCGCGATCTGCGACGGCGACTGGGTGGTGGTGCGTCAGCAGCACGTCGCCGACAACGGCGACATCGTCGCGGCCATGATCGACGGCGAGGCCACGGTCAAGACGTTCAAACGCGCGGGCGGTCAGGTGTGGCTGATGCCGCACAACCCGGCGTTCGATCCCATCCCCGGCAATGACGCGACCGTGCTGGGCAAGGTCGTCACGGTGATCCGCAAGATATAGCGCGAACCTAGTCGGCCTTGATGAAGCCGTTGGCTTCCGCGACTTCCTCACTGGCAAGCCAGATTTCGGGCAGCGTGTCGTCGTACAGCGCGCTGCTGGGCGTGTAATACAGCCCGAATCGCGCGCTGGCCTTGATGGGATAGCCCTCGGGCGCCTGGTAGGGGTCGTCCAGAGGCAAGTGGATGGTCGGGCGTGCAGGCTGGGTCTGCCCCAGCGCAACCGGCGGCCCGCCGACCCGTTCCGGGACAGCCGCCGGGGCGGCTTCCGCGACGACTTCGGCTGTCTCGACCGGGTTTTCGACTTCGTCGGGCCCGGTGTCGAGCGCGGCGTGTCGCCCCTTGGCCAGCTGCGCCCCGGACAAAATGCCAGCGGCAGCAGCCGCCGCGGCAGCTGGGGCTTCGGGGAATTCGGAGTGCGAATCGACTTCCTCGGTGAACAGGTCGTCGGAATAGACGGCGTCGCGAGGTCCTTCGGCAAAAACGTCGTCGGAATAGACCGCGTCGGCAGGTGCCTCGGCGAAAACGTCGTCGGAATAGCCGGCATCGGCAGGTGCCTCGGCGAAAACGTCGTCGGAATAGCCGGCATCGGCCGGGGCTTCGGCAAACGCGTCGTCGGTAACAGCGGCTTCCGGCGCAACGTCAGCCACCACATCGCTCTCGGCGGCAGTGTCGTCCTCCGGAAAGCCCGCATCCGTCAGCACGGGTATGGACGTGGTGTCCACGTCGTCGGGATTGTCCTGTTCCTCTTCGAAGTCGAGATCCTCGAAGTCCGGCTCTGAACCGGCCTCGGGCCCGGGCTCGGGCTCGGACAGCAAATCGTGGCTGTACACCGCGGTGGGCGCCACCTCGTCGGCGACGGCGGCGGCGGCCGGGCCGCGTGGCCAGCTGATCCTCGTCGGGACTTCGGCCTCCGACGCCGGCTCCTCCGCCGGGTGCACGTCTGGGTGATGCTCGGGGGCGAATTCGGCGTCCTCGTGCGCCCACGGCTCGGCGGCTGTGGCGTCATAGCCGGGCTCGGCGTCGTGCTCAGGCTCGTAGCCGGCCGCGTCATAGCCAAACCCGGTGTCACGGGCGGCGCGACGACGGCGCCACCCGGTCAACACCAACACCAGCAACACCAGTAGCACCAGCAGCGGGATGGCGGCCAGCAGGTACCACCAGTTCCAGGTGAACTTCTTGGGCTGGGCCGGCATCGCCGCACTGCTCGGCTGTTTCTGCCCCGCCACCTGCAGACCCGACAGCAACGGCGCCAGGTTGGGCGGATCGGTGGTGAACGTGTTCTTGGCGCGGTTCCACGAAATCTTTCCGCCGGTGAACTTCTGCGAGACCACGTCGCCGTCGACGGCCTGGTCGCCGATCGGCGCACCGAGCTTGCCGGTGGCGCCCTTGAGCTTGTCCCAGGCGGCCTTCATCGCCTCGCGTATGACGAACGCGCCGTGGTCAGACGTCCAGAAGATCACCGGCTTCTCGGGTCCGGAGAACACGGCGACCCGGCTCGAGTTCCCGATACCGCCGTCAGACTCGTTGGCGACGGGGAACCCGAGCTCGCTGCCGACCGGCCCGCCCAGCAACTCGTACCTCGCCAGGATGTCGCTCTCGAGCGCATTGGCACCGGTGGCGGGGCTGAAATACACCTTGCCGCCGGCGAAGTCCTGAGCGAGCCCGTCGCCGCCGATGGGATATTGACCGCCCTTTTTGGCGCCCAGCGGGCCGGCGGCACCGCCCGCCGCACGCCAGGCCATGTTGATGGCGGTAGCGGGATCGGGCGTGACGGTAAAGTCCTTCAACTTTTCGTTCAACGTCGCGGGCTCGGCGGTGAACTGCTTGGTTTTCCGGTTCCAGGAGATCGCGCCGCCGCTGAACTTCTGGGACACGACGTCGCCGTCGTAGGTCTCGTCGGCGATCGGGACGCCGACACCGCTAGAGCTGTCGAGCTTGTCCCAGGCGGCGTTGATCGGGCCGCGGACGACGAACGCACCGTGGTCAGGTGTCGAGTAAATGACCGGCTTGTCGCTGGCGGAGAAAGTAGCCATCCGGCTGTCGGGGCCGGCAAGACCGGTAACTTCGGTGATCGTCGGGAATCCCAGATCGCTCCCGGCCGGGCCGCCTAACGATTCGTATTTGTCCAGAATTGGGCCGTAAATGAAATTGGCGCCGGTGCCGGGGGTGAAGTACATCTTGCCGCCGGCGAAGTCCAGGACGAACCCGTCGGCGACGGGATATACATCGCCCTTGCGGGCGCCCAGCGGTGAACTGTCACCACCGGCCTTGTCCCACGCGGCCATCATGGCGGCCTCGGCGTCGCCTATCGGCGAACCCACCGCAACGGGCGTCAGCAGTACCGCGGCCAGCACCGTAACCGCCAAGCTGACCAGCGCCCGCCCGACCAACTTGTTTAATTGACCTCTCTGCCCGTTCACCAAGCCTCCCAGCCGACGGATATGCCCTTATCTGTGGCTGTGCCCGCCATCGCCCATTGACATTCGGTATTGTCGCCGAGCTCGCATAACTTTGCTCTAGCGAAAGTCAATTGCGAAGTCAAATCTGTAAAATTGCGAAAACAGATACCGCGCCGATGTCGAAATGATGCCATTTCACAGCCGTGCCGCGATGAACAAACACCGCTGACTCGGGCGTTCCGCGGGCTCGGCTGGAGCACGGCGGCCTCGGCGATCGCCGGCGTGATAAGCGAAGACACAAGGGCCGAGGTTACGTCACGCACTCATCGGCCGGGCCATGTACACCCTCTTCACCAGCGCCGGACGTCCTAGACGCCCAGGCTGCGGCCGATGATCTCCTTCATGATCTCGGTCGTGCCGCCGTAAATCGTCTGCACCCGAGCATCCAGATAAGCACGCGCGACCGGGTATTCCCGCATGTAGCCGTAGCCGCCGTGCAGCTGCAGGCAGCGGTCGATCAACTGCACCTGCTTCTCGGTGGTGTACCACTTGGCCATCGCGGCCTGTTCGGCCGTCAGCTTGTGGTCGAGGTGCAACCGGATGAACTCGTCGACCATCATGCGCACGACGGTGGCCTCGGTCGCCAGCTCGGCCAGCACGAACCTGGTGTTCTGGAAGCTGCCGATCGACTTGCCAAAAGCTTTGCGCTCCTTGGTGTATTGCAGCGTCAGCTCCAGCACCGACTCCATGGCCGCGGCCGCCATGACGGCGATATTGAGGCGTTCCTGCGGCAGGTTCTGCATCAGGTAGATGAAACCCATGCCCTCCTGCCCGAGCAGGTTTTCTGCCGGAACCTTGACATCGGTGAACGACAGCTCCGCGGTGTCCTGAGCCTCCAGCCCGATCTTGTCCAGATGGCGGCCGCGTTCGAAACCCTCCATGCCGCGCTCGACGACCAGCAGACTGAAACCTTGCGCGCCCTTCTCCGGATCGGTCTGCGCGACCACGATGACCAGATCGGAGTTGATCCCGTTGGTGATGAACGTCTTTGATCCGTTGAGCACGTAATGGTCACCTTGCTTGACCGCGCGGGTCTTGATGCCCTGCAGGTCGCTGCCGGTTCCGGGTTCGGTCATCGCGATCGCGGTGATGAGCTCGCCGGTGCAGAACCCGGGCAGCCAACGGTGCTTCTGCTCCTCGGTGGTCAGTTCCAGCAGGTACGGCGCCACGACGTCGTTGTGCAGGCCGAACCCGATCCCGCTGTAGCGCCCGTTGACGGTTTCCTCGACGAGGATGGTGTTGTAGCGGAAGTCGGGGTTGCCCCCGCCGCCGAACTCCTCGGGCACCGCCATACCGAGGAAGCCCTGCTTGCCGGCCTCGAGCCACACTCCACGGTCGACGATCTTCGCCTTCTCCCATTCCTCGTGATGCGGCGCGACGTGGCGCTCGAGGAAGGCCCGGTAGGACTCGCGAAACAGGTCGTGTTCGGGCTCGAACAGAGTGCGCTGGTACTTGACGGCACTGCTCATGGATGACCTTCCGGGCGACGGGAACTCTGCCGCCCAAGATATACCAACCGGGTGGTTGGTCGGCGGTTGGCCGGGCCGAGCGCTACATCTGCCACCCGTCGACCGAGAATTCCCGGAGGCCGGCGGCCAGGGCCGCCGGAACGCGGGCCTGGATCCAGGTGCCGTCCTCGGTGTGTTCAGCGTGCAGCACCCGACCGTCGGCGTGCACGCGTGACACCAGGTCGCCGCGGTCGTACGGGATGACCACTTCGACGGCCTCGTCGGGGGTGATGGCCAGTTCGGCCATCCGGCGCCGCAGCACGTCGATGCCGTCCCCGGTGCTGGCCGAGACGAACACGGCGCCGGGCAGTTGGTGGCGCAGCTTGGCCAGCGTCAGATCGCTGGCCGCGTCGATCTTGTTCACCACCAGCAACTCCGGTGCCGGGTCCGCCTGGTTTGCCACGATGACTTCCGAGACCACCTGGTGTACGGCGTCGATCTGGGCCAGCGGGTTGACGTCCGAACCGTCCACGACGTGCACCAGCAGATCGGCGTCGATGACCTCCTCCAGCGTGGAACGGAATGCCTCCACCAACTGGGTGGGCAGGTGCCGGACGAAGCCGACGGTGTCGGTGATCACGTAGGGGCGCCCGTCGTCGAACTCCGCGCGGCGGGTGGTGGGGTCCAGGGTGGCGAACAATGCGTCCTGGACCAGCACCCCGGCCCCGGTCAGCTCGTTGAGCAGGCTGGACTTGCCCGCATTGGTGTAGCCGACGATCGCGATGGACGGCATGTCGCTTTCCAGCCGGCGGCCGCGCTGGGTGTCGCGGACCATTTTCATGTCCTTGATCTCGCGGCGCAGCTTGGCCATCCGCTCGCGGATGCGGCGCCGGTCGGTCTCGATCTTGGTCTCACCGGGACCGCGCAGGCCCACCCCGCCGCCGCTGCCGCCGGCACGGCCACCGGCCTGCCGCGACATCGACTCGCCCCAGCCGCGCAGCCTCGGCAGCATGTACTCCATCTGGGCCAGGGATACCTGCGCCTTGCCCTCCCGGCTGGTGGCGTGCTGGGCGAAGATGTCGAGGATCAGCGCGGTGCGGTCGATGACCTTGACCTTCACCGCCTTTTCCAGCGCCGTGAGCTGCGCCGGCGACAGTTCGCCGTCGCAGATGACAGTGTCGGCGCCGGTCGCCAAAACCACTTCACGCAGCTCCTGGGCCTTGCCCGAGCCGATATAGGTCGACGGGTCGGGTCGGTCGCGGCGCTGGATGAGTCCTTCGAGCACCTGCGAGCCCGCGGTTTCGGCCAGCGCGGCCAACTCGGCCATGCTGGCCTGGTTGTCTGCCGAGCTGCCCTCTGTCCACACGCCGACCAAGACGACGCGTTCCAGGCGCAGCTGGCGGTACTCGACCTCGGAGACGTCGGCCAGTTCGGTCGACAGCCCGGCGACCCGGCGCAGCGCCGACCGGTCTTCGAGGGCGAGTTCACCGGGGCTCGGTACGGATTCTGGGGTGCCCATGTCGGGCTCTGGATTTGTCATAGCCAATATCCGATGGTGGCACGCCTCGAAGAGCTGCGCATCTGAATAATCAGGCGAGCGCGCTCCACCAGGCGTCCGCGAGCTCGCCCTGGGCCATCAGGACGGACGGGCCGCGTAGGTAGCTGGTGGTGTTGGTGACGGTGACCACGACGTCACCGCCCGGTACGCGCACGGTGAGCCGTCCGGTGTCCGCGCCGGCGGACGCCAGCGCGGCGACGGCGGCCGCGACCGTCCCCGTCCCGCACGACCGGGTTTCACCGACCCCGCGCTCGTGCACGCGCATCCGGATCACTCCCGCGTCCGGCGCGGTCAGCACTTCGATGTTGACCCCGTCCGGGAACTGATCGGTGTCGAAGCTGACCGGCGCCGCCACATCCAACGCCGCCAGCTCGTCGGGTGTCAGCTCCGGATCCACGCAGGCCAGGTGCGGGTTACCCACGTCGACCGCGATGCCCTTGAAGCGCCTGCCACCGATGAGGGCCTCCCCGGTGCCCAGCCGGTTGGCCTTGCCCATGTCCACGGTCACATCGGCGGTGGCCGCATCGGCCTGGTGGACCGTGACCAGCCGCGGGCCGGCCAGTGACCCGACGACGAACTCGTCGCGGGGCTCCAGACCGGCCGTACGCAGGTAATGAGCGAATACCCGCACGCCGTTGCCGCACATTTGCGCGATCGACCCGTCCGCGTTGCGGTAGTCCATGTACCAGTCGTAGGCGCTCACACCGTCGGGCAGACGCTCGAGGCTGCCGGACCGCAAGGCGGCGCCGGCGGTGGTGACCCGCAGCACCCCGTCGGCACCCAGCCCACGGCGCCGGTCGCACAGGGCGACCACCCGGTCGGGCGTGAGATCCAGCTCGCCCTCCACGTCAGGCAGTAGCACGAAATCGTTCTCGGTGCCGTGGCCCTTGGCGAAGAACATGTGATCAGGATACGTTCCGCCACAACCGCAATGCGTCGTCGGCGAGGCCGTCGGCCTCCCCCGTCGCATCCAGCCAGCGGATCCGGTGGTCGCGACGGAACCACGATCGCTGCCGTCGCACGTAGCGGCGGGTGCCCACGAAGGTCTGCTCCTGCGACTCGCGCAACTGGTCGGATCGGCCACCGGCGTCCAGCGCCTCGATCACCTGCGCGTAGCCCAGCGCACGTGCCGCCGTGACCCCGTCGCGCAGGCCGGCGCGCAGCAGCACGCGTACCTCCTCGACCAGGCCGTGTTCGAACATCACCTCGGTGCGCCGGGCCAGCCTCTCGTCGAGAGTCGTTGTCTCACAGTCCAACCCGACGATGACGGTGTCCCACCGCGGGGTTCCGATGCGCGGCGCGGACGCGGCGAACGGCTGACCGGTGAGCTCGATCACCTCGAGTGCCCGCACCGTGCGACGGGCGTCGGTGGGCAGGATCGCCGCGGCTGCGGCGGGGTCGCGGCTGGCCAGCTCGGCGTGCAGTTCGCCCACCCCGACCTCGGCAAGCCTGCGCTCCCAGCGCACCCGCACCGCCGGATCGGTGGCGGGAAACGACCAGTCGTCGAGCAGCGACTGGACGTAGAGCATCGAGCCGCCCACCACGATGGGCACCGCTCCCCTGGCCGCGATCGCCTCGACGTCGGCCGCGGCGGCCTGCTGATAGCGGGCGACCGTGGCGGTTTCGGTGACGTCCAGGACGTCGAGCTGATGGTGCGGGATGCCGCGGCGCTGCGCGACCGGCAGCTTTGCGGTGCCGATGTCCATGCCGCGGTAGAGCTGCATCGCGTCGGCGTTGACGATCTCAGCGCCGCTGAGTCGGCCGGCGACCTCGAGCGCCAGCGCCGACTTGCCGGTGCCGGTCGGGCCGATGATAGCCAGCGGTCTCACGGCTGCCAGACGCCTGCGAAGTAGCCCACACCGTAGGGCGCTCCACGGTAGAGCTCCTTGGCCGTTCGCGGCCCGGGTTCGGTAAGGCCCGCCAGCACCTGAAACGCCACCCGGCCCAGGATCTGACCGGGTAGTCGCGTCAACGCGGCGCTATCGCCGCTGGCCAGCGCGTCGTCGAGGGTTTGTTGGGCCTCAGCGTTGCCGGGTTCGTAACCGCCCGGGGCGGTCGGTGTCAGGGTGTTCGCCCCGTCGGCCACCACCAGCACACCGATCGGGTCGCTGGACTGGTCGAGCTCGGCGCGCAGCTGCCGACCGAGGGCCCGTGCGACGTCGGCGTCGTGGTCTTCGCGGTAGACGCGCGCCTGGGCGCTGGCGTCGGGCCGGGCCTGGCCGCGCACCCAGGCGCCGATCAGGGCGCACAGCGGCAACTCGGCCAGTTCGGCTTCCTGCGGGGAGAGCCCGACCCGCACGTCGACGCCGAAGCCCGCGAAGGTGCCTTCGCAGTCGGGGCCCAGTACGTCGTCCGCGCGGCCCGTTCCGGCCACGATCCAGCGCGGCGGCAACAAGGCGGCCGCGGCCAGCACCGCCGCGCTCAGGTCTGCCGGCGCGGCCCTTCCGGCGAGTTCGGGAACCAGCACCGGCGCGGAAGGAACGATCGCGATGGCGCTCAGCACGTCACCAAACTAACCGGCGACCGGGCGCGATTACCGCGTCGGGCTGCGAACCAGGCCGGCCGACCCGCTGGCCGCTTGCTGTATCACCCGCGGATCGGTGATGACGGGAAAGCGGCCGCTCTCGATCGCCTCTTCGGTGACGTTCTCCGCCTCACCCCGCGCCAGGGCGACGGTGGCGACGATCACCAGCACCACTGCGACTACGACCACGACGAGCCCCGACTGGGTGGTGTGGAACGTCTCACCGAGCACGAGCATGCCGAGCAGCGAGCCGACCAGTGGCTTGGCGACGACCGACGTCGGCAGGGCGGCAGTCAGCGACCCTGCGCGATACGCCGACTGCTGAAAGATCATGCCCGCAGGCATCGCTGCCAACCAGAAATAGAACTCCGGGGAAAGCAGCAACGCACCGACGCCGCCGCTCAGCACCTCGACGACCGCTTTGGTCAGCACCGCGAACAGGGCCAGCGACGAGCCGGCGGCGACCGCCAGCAGCACCGCAGCCACGGTGCCCTTCCAGACCCGGGCACCCAGCAGACAGAACGCCACCAGCGGACCCATCACCAGGGCGACCACGATCCAGTCCCCGGGCGAGCCCCGCGACGCGCCGCCGCCGGGGTCGCCGATCGTGACGACCACCGCCAGCGCGGCGGCCAGCAGGACAGCCCAGGCCCACTCCCGGCGGGTCACCCGGACCTTGGTCAGATACGCGTAGATCGGTAGCGCGAACAGCAGCGCTGTCACCTGCAGTGCCGTCACCAGCACGACCGAGCCCAGCGCCAGGGCCGCGGCCTGCAGAACGTAATTGGCGACCGCCCCGCCGGCGCCCAGCCACCACCGGGTGTCGCGCAGCGACAACCCGAACAGCTCGAGGTGGCCCACCTCCGTGTCGGTGATCTCCTGCGCGGACCGCTGCCGGAAGACGTTGCCGACCGCGGAGGCGAACGCGGCAAGCAGGGCGAGGACCACGGCGATATCCACTTTCGCCATCACAGACCACCTCCCTGATATCCGCCACGATGTCCGCCCGGTAAGCGATTACTCAGCACGCGGCACCCCCCTTCGACACTTAACTAATCGTCCCGTGCGTAACCTGTGCGATCGCTGTGTATTCGCGAGCCCCGGCGAAGATGCCGTGGTATCGACCCTCGCGAGGGTGCTGCAGAGCCCCCCAGCTCCACCCCCGGTTGGCTGCCACGGTAGTGGGCCGCGCGACTTCCGCCCAAGGGTCCGGCGGACGCTGGAACCGAACCGTTATGCGACCCTTAGCATCTGTGGAGTTGCCGGGGCGGGCATGGCGAAGCCACGCACACACGGCCCGGCAAGCTGCTTGAATACTGTTGGACGGTGACAAGAGCCGGTGAAAGGGTGCCGCTACGCGCGGCAGATGCGCGGGATATCGCCGCGCGAAGGGTGCAAAGGGTAGGTGACGAGCGCATGACGGCCGACGAGCCTGGCAGCAACGATTCACCCAAGCCGGCGCCACGTCCGGGACCGCGGCCCGGTCCCCGGCCGGCGCCACGACTCCTCTCCCACCCGTTCGCGGTGCCCACACACAGCGACCCACACCAGTTCGGGCGTGTCGACGACGACGGCACGGTCTGGCTGATCAGCGCCGCCGGGGAGCGCGTCATCGGCTCCTGGCAGGCCGGCGATCCGGAAGCCGCATTCGCGCATTTCGGACGGCGATTCGACGACCTGAGCACCGAGATCACGCTGATGGAGGAGCGGCTGACGTCGGGGACCGGCGATGCCCGCAAGATCCGGGCCAATGCGGCCGCGCTGGCCGAGACGTTGCCGACGGCCTGCGTGCTGGGCAACATCGACGCGCTCGAGGAGCGGTTGACCAACCTGCTGGCTCGCATCGACGTCATCGTCGTGGCGGTTCGCTCCCGGCGCGACGAACATCGGGCCGCTCAGACCCACCTCAAGGAGGCGCTGGCCGCCGAGGCCGAGGACCTGGCCACCAATTCGACCCAATGGAAGGTCGCCGGCGACCGGCTGCGCGCAATCCTCGACGAATGGAAGACGATCACCGGTCTGGACCGCAAGGTCGACGACGCGTTGTGGAAGCGATATTCGGCGGCCCGGGAAACGTTCAACCGGCGACGCGGATCACATTTCGCCGAGCTGGACCGGGAGCGCTCAGGGGTGCGGCAGTCCAAGGAGCGGCTCTGTGAGCGCGCCGAAGAGCTCTCCGAGTCGACGGACTGGACTGCGACCAGCGCTGAGTTCCGCAAGCTGCTGACCGAATGGAAGGCCGCGGGGCGGGCGACCAGGGATATCGACGACACGCTCTGGCGTCGGTTCAAGGCCGCCCAGGACGCCTTCTTCTCCGCCCGCAACGCCGCGACCGCCGAAAAGGACGCGGAGCTGCGGACCAATGCCGCGGCCAAGGAGGCGCTGCTGGTCGAGGCGGAAAAGCTGGACACCGGCAACCTCGACTCCGCCAGGTCAGCGCTGCGCTCGATCGCGGACAAATGGGACGCGATCGGCCGGGTGCCGCGGGAACGCAGCGCCGAGTTGGAGCGGCGGCTGCGGGCCGTGGAGAAGAAGCTGCGCGACGCCGGCGAATCCGATTGGTCCGACCCCCAGGCGCAGGCCCGCGCCGAGCAGTTCCGCACCCGTGCCCAGCAGTACGCCCAGCAGGCGGAGAAGGCCGCGGCGGCCGGCCGGACGAAAGAAGCCGAACAGGCCAGGGCCAATGCCGAACAGTGGGAGCAGTGGGCCGACGCCGCGGCCCAAGCGCTGACCCGCCGGAACTAACGCTGGCATTCGTCTGTACGCCCCAGGGACGCGCCCGCTAGCGGTCCTCGTCCTCGTCGGTCGGCTTCTCGGGGGTGTCGGGGGCGTCCGCGTCGTCTTCCAGGCTGTCCAGCAGCGTCCTGGACTGCTGTTGTGCCACCACCCGGCGCCGTTCTTCCTCGGCCGCCAGTTGGACGATGGTGCGCGACCAGACCACGCGGGTCCAGTGAAACGTCAGCAGGATCACCGCGATCCACGCGACGATCAGCCCCAGACCCGGACCTGGGTGACCAGCGGCCACGGTCTGGCGCGACCAGATGGCCAACATCCCCGCGACCGTAGCCACCGCCGTACCGGCCAGCGCAACCCAGGCCAGCGCCCAGCGCCGCGTCATCAATGCGAGCATCGAGAAACCCACCCCGAACACCAGGGCCAGCCAGGCGAACACCCGCGAAGGCAGGGCCACCGCGGCCGCACCGGCGCCGTGACTGCTGAACAGCACATCCCAGCCGCGCACGTTGCCGGTGTGCGACAGCGCGAACGATCCCAGCAGTATGAACACCAGGATGGCGACCACGAACCCCCTTGGGCCAGGGTCGATCTCACGCGCAACCCGCCGTTCCGCCTCCTCGATTTCGGCCCGGAAGGCGTCGAATTCCCCGCCGTTGCGCGCCGCGTTCATCGGGTGCACCCGAGCGATTCGATCGACTCGGCCGGCCGGCCGATAGCGGGTATACCGAGTCCGACCCCTTTCGGCCGCTGCCCGGCGGCGTGCGCGTCACCGGCGCGGGTGCGGCGATGGGTCAGGATGCCGGCGTCCGCGATGAGATGGTGCGGTGCGGCCTCGGTGACCGTCGCGGTGATTACGTCACCGGGGCGGACCTGCTGATCGGCGGTGAAGTGGACCAGCCGGCCGTCGCGCGCCCGCCCGGTCATGCGCGACGTGCGGGTGTCTTTGCGGCCTTCCCCGGTGGCGACCAGCAGTTCGACCGGCTGTCCGACCAGTGCGCTGTTCCCCTGCAGGGAGATCTGCTCCTGCAGCTCGACCAGCCGCTCGTAGCGTTCCTGCACAACGGATTTCGGCACCTGCCCGTCGAGTTCGGCGGCCGGTGTGCCGGGGCGCTTGGAGTACTGGAAGGTGAAGGCCGCCGCGAACCGGGCCTGTCGCACCACGTCGAGGGTGGCCGCGAAGTCCTCTTCGGTCTCGCCGGGGAAGCCCACGATCAGGTCGGTGGTGATGGCGGCGTGCGGCATGGCCGCCCGGACCCGGTCGATGATGCCCAGGTAGCGCTCTGCGCGGTAGGACCGCCGCATCGCGCGCAGCACCCGGTCGGATCCGGACTGCAGCGGCATGTGCAGGGCGGGGCAGACATTCGGCGTCTGCGCCATCGCCTCGATGACGTCGTCGGTGAACTCGGCGGGATGCGGGCTGGTGAACCGCACGCGTTCCAGGCCGTCGATGCGTCCGCACGCCTTGAGAAGTTCGGCGAAGGCGCCGCGGTCGCGCGGCAGCGCGGGGTCGGCGAAGGAGACGCCGTAGGCGTTGACGTTCTGTCCCAGCAGAGTGACTTCGAGCACGCCGTCGTCCACCAGCGACCGCACCTCGGCCAGAATGTCGGCCGGGCTGCGATCGACCTCCTTGCCCCTCAGCGCCGGGACGATGCAGAAGGTGCAGCTGTTGTTGCATCCGACGGAAATGGAAACCCAAGCGGCATAAGCAGATTCACGAGCACTCGGCAGCGACGACGGGAACTGCTGCAGCGCCTCGGCGATTTCCACCTGGGCGGTCTTGTTGTGCCGGGCCCGGTCCAGCAGCGTGGGCAGCGACCCGATGTTGTGCGTGCCGAAGACGACGTCGACCCACGGTGCCTTGCGCAGCACAGCGTCTTTGTCCTTTTGGGCCAGGCAGCCCCCGACCGCGATCTGCATGTCGGGATCGCGGCGCTTGCGCGGGGCTAGGTGGCTGAGGTTGCCGTACAGCTTGTTGTCGGCGTTCTCCCGGACAGCGCAGGTGTTGAAGACGACGACGTCGGCGTCGGTCCCGTCAGCCGCCCGCTGGTAGCCGGCCGCTTCGAGCAGGCCCGCCAACCGCTCGGAGTCGTGGACGTTCATCTGGCAGCCGTAGGTGCGCACCTGGTAGGTGCGCACCACAGCGTCGGGCGCCGCCACGGTTGCGGCTTCTGGCGCCACCTTCGAACTCACGGGGCCATGGTACGGCGGTTGGACCGTTGCAAACGCTTCGACCCAGCTCAGCGGCCCTCGACCGAAGGCCTATATGCTGCGCCGCTCGAGTTCCAGGGCCAGCTGGGCGCCGACCACGTCGCTGGCCAAGGTCTGGTCGTAGCCGCGCCGGGCCAGCATCGCGACCAGCCGACGGGCCACTCGCATCTGATCTCCGTCCAGGTTCTCCCGCCGCAGCTTGGCCCGCACCAGTTGCTCGGCCCGCTCCCGCTCGGCACCGCCGTCGATCCCGGCCAGCACCTTGGTGATCACGTCGTTGTCGACGCCCTTGGTGTGCAGCTCGGCGGCCAAAGCCCGCCTGCCCTTGCCGGCGCTGGATCGTCGTGCCTGCACCCACTGCTCAGCGAACGCGGCGTCGTCCACCAGCCCGACGGCGGCCAGCCGGTCCAACACCCGGTCGCTGACGTCCCCGGGGTATCCGCGTTTCGCCAGCTGGCCGGATAACTCGGCCCGGGTCCGCGCCCTCGCGGTGAGCAGGCGCAGGCACAACGCCCGCGCCTGCTCTTCGCGAGACGGCTCAGAAATCGACGGGGGCGGGCAGGACGTCGTCATCGGTCACGACCGCGCCAATGCCAAGCTTTTCCTTGATCTTCTTCTCGATCTCGTTGGCAACGTCGGCGTTCTCCATAAGGAAGCACCGGGCGTTCTCCTTGCCCTGGCCGAGTTGCTCGCCCTCGTAGGTGAACCAGGAACCAGACTTGCGGATAAAGCCCTGGTCCACGCCCATGTCGATCAGCGAACCTTCCTTGCTGATGCCGCGGCCATACAGGATGTCGAACTCGGCTTGTTTGAAGGGTGAAGCGCACTTGTTCTTGACGACCTTGACTCGGGTGCGATTGCCGACCGCATTGGTCCCGTCCTTGAGCGTCTCGATCCGGCGCACGTCCAGGCGCACCGACGCGTAGAACTTCAAAGCCTTTCCACCCGTGGTCGTTTCGGGCGAGTTGTGCACCATCACTCCGTCGGCAAAGTAGTTGTGTGAACCTTCAACTTCAATATCGAAGCGACTCATGATGGGGTAATTCGTCTTTGACTCGATCTCAGTGACACGCGCCGGCATTAGTTGCATCGTGGGCGCAACAAACTGCGGTTCCACGCTGAACTGACCACGGAAACGCGGCAAGAGCTTGTATGCCATGGACGGGTGTACGTACGCCGCGATTAGCTCCTGGAATTTGGCGGTGGCTTGCGTCGAAAAGACCAACACCGCCTTGCCCGCCGCACCTGCCCGCCGCAACCGAACATCGAATCCGTGTGTATCACGCAGGTAGTCACGAAGACGCACCTGCGACCCGTCGCTCATTGCCTCAACGCAGATCTCAATTCGTCCACTTCCACCTATGGTGCGTTGCTGTAAGCCCTTGGAGCGGAGGCTGAACGACCCATCGTCCATGTACCAGATGGCTAGCGCCAGCGGGGTCAGCGCCTTCAGGTATTCCTCGGAGAGGAACTTTTTACCGTCACCTAGGTACACCGCGCTCATCAGCTCATGAAGCTCGGAGAGCGGAGTGAAGTCCGCAAACACTGCCCCCTTGCCATTGGTGGTGCGACTATGCGGGATGTTCGCGAGAAGGGAGACCTTCCAGTCGAGATATCCCGATTGCTTTGCACCGTGCCCCATACGGAGTCGGGCACTTTCCGAATCTCTCCGAACTGGACGAGATAGGCATCCATCGCCCATCAAAGATCCCAGTAGAACTTCCCATTGCTGCTCACTAAGCAGGCTTGGTTGCGCCAACATCACACGGTCGCCAACCCTGATGTCTTCAGCTTCACGCCAGCCGCCCGGGGTACGGATGAGGTGGTTCCGAGTCATGGCCAAACTGGCGTGGCCACGGCCAGTCCCACCACCAGCTCTGTCAACCTTGAAGTGCAAGAACTCTTCGGTCTTGCCGTTGTTGAACCAGTTGGTCACCTTGCGCGGCACAATTCGCCCGGTCTCGAAGTCGTATGACAAAACCTCGACGTCCATCTTCTGGTTAACGATCTTGCCGAGCTTCTCAGTCGACCCGTCGGCCAGTGTGACGTTGGTGTACCAGGATCCACACCCGAACATCACTCCGATTTTTTCCCGAAGCTGGTTGATGAAGATCGCCGTAGTCCCCGAATTATTCAGCGCGCCAGTCATTTTCCGCAACGCCTGACTCATCAGCCGGGCTTGCAGGCCGACGTGGCTGTCGCCCATCTCGCCTTCGAGTTCCGCGCGCGGCACCAATGCCGCAACGGAGTCGATGACCAGAATGTCCAGCGCGCCGGAGCGGATCAGCATGTCGGCGATCTCGAGGGCCTGCTCACCGGTGTCCGGCTGGCTGACCAGCAGGGAATCGGTGTCCACGCCGAGCTTCTTGGCGTATTCGGGGTCCAGGGCGTGCTCGGCGTCGATGAATGCCGCGACACCGCCGGCGGCCTGGGCATTGGCCACCGCGTGCAGCGCGACGGTGGTCTTACCCGAGGACTCCGGGCCGTAGATCTCCACGACCCGGCCGCGCGGCAGGCCGCCGATACCCAACGCCACGTCCAGTGCGATAGACCCGGTCGGAATGGCCGAGATCGGCTGACGCGCCTCGTCGCCGAGACGCATCACCGAGCCTTTGCCGTGATTCTTCTCGATCTGGGCTATCGCCAGTTCGAGAGCCTTCTCGCGGTCGGGGGCTTGCGTCATGGTGCCTCTCCTGTAGTCGGTGTTCGGTTGACCGGTTCGGTCGGTTGGCCCAGACATTAGGCGCGGGGTCTGACAAGTCGGTTCCATCGAACTCTGACCACAGTAGCCGAACACGTGTTCGACTCAAGTTAACACGCCGCGTGTGGCAATATCGGCTACCGAAAGGCGACGACGGGCCTCGACGAGGAAACCGGTGTGAATCCGGTGCGGTCCCGCCACTGTGATCGGGTGCCCTGACCCGAGAGCCAGACACTCACCGTCGGCGCTTCCTCGAGACAACTGGGGCGGATCTCCCCGGAGAGGGCGGTCGCATGGACATCTCTGTCCAGCTGGCTGAAATTTCCTCCTACAAAGGCTTTTTCGCGCTGACCGTGGGCGGCGACCCAGCCGGGTGGCATCCGGTCGGCGACTCCTACGCCGACGGCTGCGCCGATCTGATCGACGCCACCGTCCACCGCTACCACACCACGGACTTGCGGATCGGCGCCTCGCTTGTTCACCTCGGCCATGCCACCCGGCTGTGGTCACCCGTGCTCGCGTGCGCGCTGTGCCACGGCGTCGTTCCGGACCTGACCGACCTGCAGCGTGCCGACGATGGGGCGCAGCTCCGCCTGCCCGAACCCGTCGGAGAAGCCATCGAGCTTTCGGCAGACTTGTTGTATCGCGTTGTGGTGGAAGAACATATGGAGCCGCTGGCGGCCGGCCTGCGGGTCAGACTGGCGCCCGGGCTGCTGTCGGGCAACATCGCGTCCGCGCTCGTCGGAGCGTCGAAGGCCCTGCTTTCGGCGCGGCCCGACTTGGGCCACCCGCTCGTCAGCATCACCAACGCCTTGCTGAACACCGGCACGTTGGCCGGGTCCGGCGCGATCACCGGCCCGCATCTGGGCTTCCGGCGCCGCAGCTGCTGCCTTTTCTACCGCATCCCCGGGGGCTCCGTTTGCGGCGATTGCGTGTTTCCCCAGACGCCGCGCTCGACCCGGCGCTGAAGGGTTCGCGTCGAATCTGCGGCTACGGCACCAACGAGATCACCACTGATCGCGGGGCACATCGAAGTCGACGCACAATGCCCGCCAGACGTCGCGGGGCTCGACGCCGTCCTCGATCGCCTGGGCGGCGGTACGGCCGCCGAAGTCGCTCAACACATGGTCGACCAGCACCGATGCGCCGTAAACCGTGCCGAATCGTAGAACGACCCGCTCGTTGAACTCCGTCAGC
>NZ_DATJYB010000394.1:0-10141 GCF_035499775.1 Mycobacterium sp.
GGCAGCGACCTGGCCAACGTCTCGACCGCGGCCGAGCTTGACGGCGACCAATGGGTGATCAACGGCCAGAAGGTGTGGACGTCGCTGGCCCACCTGTCGCAGTGGTGCTTCGTGGTCGCGCGGACCGAGAAGGGCTCCAAGCGGCACGCCGGGTTGTCGTATCTGCTGGTGCCGCTGGACCAGCCGGGGGTGCAGGTCCGCCCGATCGTTCAGATCACCGGCACCGCGGAGTTCAACGAGGTGTTCTTCGACGACGCCCGCACCGACGCCGATCTGGTGGTCGGCCAGCCGGGCGACGGGTGGCGGGTCGCGATGGGAACGCTGACCTTCGAGCGCGGCGTCTCGACGCTGGGTCAGCAGATCCTCTTCGCCCGTGAGCTGTCCAACCTGGCGCGCCTCGCGCAGCGCAACGGCGCCGCCGACGACCCGCTGATTCGGGAGCGGCTGACGCGGGCGTGGACCGGGCTGCAGGCCATGCGCAGCTATGCCCTGGCCACCATGGATGTTGAGCAGCCCGGCCAGGACAACGTGTCGAAGTTGTTGTGGGCCAACTGGCATCGCAGCCTGGGCGAGCTGGCGATGGACGTGATCGGCAAGCCCGGCATGACCATGGCCGACGGCGAATTCGACGAATGGCAGCGGCTGTATCTGTTCACCCGCGCCGACACCATCTACGGCGGGTCCAACGAGATTCAGCGCAACATCATCGCCGAGCGGGTCCTCGGCCTACCCCGAGAGGCGAAGGGATGAGCCTGTCCGAGACACCGAAAGAAATTGCCGGACACGGACTTCTGGACGGCAAGGTGGTCGTGGTGACCGCCGCCGCGGGCACCGGCATCGGTTCGGCGACGGCGCGCCGCGCGCTGGCCGAGGGCGCCGATGTGGTGGTCTCCGACCACCACGAACGACGGCTGGGCGAGACCGCCGCCGAACTGGCCGGCCTGGGGCTGGGCCGGGTCGAGAGCGTGGTGTGCGACGTCACGTCCACCGCCCAGGTCGACGCGCTGATCGATTCGACCACCGCGCGGATGGGACGCATCGACGTGCTGGTCAACAACGCCGGCCTGGGCGGGCAGACGCCGGTGGCCGACATGACCGACGACGAGTGGGACCGCGTCCTGGATGTGACCCTGACGTCGGTGTTCCGGGCCACCCGGGCGGCGCTGCGGTACTTCCGCGATGCTCCGCACGGCGGGGTGATCGTCAACAACGCCAGCGTGCTGGGCTGGCGGGCCCAGCACTCGCAGGCCCACTACGCGGCCGCCAAGGCCGGGGTGATGGCGTTAACCCGTTGCAGCGCAATCGAAGCCGCCGAGTACGGGGTACGGATCAATGCGGTGTCGCCGAGCATCGCGCGGCACAAGTTCCTGGACAAGACCACGTCGGCCGACCTGCTCGATCGGCTGTCGGCCCGCGAAGCGTTCGGCCGGGCCGCCGAACCCTGGGAAGTGGCCGCCACTATCGCCTTTCTGGCCAGCGACTACTCGAGTTACCTCACTGGCGAAGTGATCTCGGTGTCCAGCCAGCACCCGTGAGCTGATCGGCTCCTGGCACCCAACCGGCGAGCGTGCACAAGATGCCAGCCGTACCGGCGGCGACTCTGTGTACATTTGCGCACGTTCGCGGCGGAAGCCGGCGGACGAGCGACGCGATCAGGGCAGCCGGGCGCCGATCGCAACGCCGAGGCCGATGAAGCCGGACACAAACGTGCCGGTGTTCAGCGCCCCCGATACCACGCCGCTGACGCCGGGGAACGCGTCCGGTTGGGTGGGGATGCCGGTATTGAGGAAGCCGGTAATGCTGCCATTCGCGCTGCTGCCGCCGCCCGCCTCGTTGAAGAAGCCCGACATTGCGCCCGGCGCGGAACCCCAGCTCGCCAAGCAAGCGCTTGGTTGATACTCTGGTCGGATGGACCGAGTGACCGGTCAGGCGAACAGCCGACGCGACGAATTGCTGGAACTCGCCGCGACGATGTTCGCCGAGCGCGGATTGCGCGCCACCACCGTGCGCGACATCGCCGACGGTGCCGGCATCCTGTCCGGCAGTCTGTATCACCACTTCTCCTCCAAGGAGGAGATGGTCGACGAGCTGTTGCGTAGCTTCCTCGACTGGCTGTTCGCCCGCTACCGCGAAATCATGGACACCGAGTCCAACCCGCTGGCGCGGCTCAAGGGGCTGTTCATGGCGTCGTTCGAGGCGATCGAGCATCGGCATGCGCAGGTCGTCATCTATCAGGACGAGGCTCAGCGGCTGTTGTCACAGCCCCGGTTCGCCTACATCGAGGACATGAACCGTGAGCAGCGCAAGATGTGGGTCGAGGTCCTCAGTCAAGGCGTCGACGAGGGTTATTTCCGCCCCGACCTCGACGTCGACCTGGTCTACCGTTTCATCCGTGACACCACCTGGGTGTCGGTGCGCTGGTATCAACCGGGCGGGCCGCTCACCGCGGAGCAGGTGGGTCGGCAATATCTCGCCATCGTGCTGGGCGGTATCACCAAAGAAGGAGTCTGAAACATGTTCCGTGTCGGCGACGATGCAGAGCGAGGCGATGAGGAGGAGCGACACCAATGACAGAGGCGTACGTCATCGAAGCTGTACGTACCGCGGTTGGCAAGCGCGGCGGCGCACTGGCCGGGATACATCCCGTGGACCTGGGGGCGCTGGCCTGGCGCGGCCTGCTCGATCGGGCCGACGTCGACCCCGCCGCCGTCGACGATGTGATCGCCGGTTGCGTCGATGCCATCGGGGGGCAGGCCGGCAACATCGCCCGACTGTCGTGGCTGGCGGCGGGCTATCCCGAAGAGGTTCCCGGTGTCACCGTGGACCGGCAGTGCGGCTCCAGCCAGCAGGCGATTTCCTTTGGCGCACAAGCGATCATGTCCGGTACGGCCGACGTCATCGTGGCCGGCGGCGTGCAGAACATGAGCCAGATCCCGATCTCGTCGGCGATGACCGTCGCCGAGCAGTTCGGATTCACCTCGCCGACCAACGAGTCCAAGCAGTGGCTGCACCGCTACGGCGATCAGGAGATCTCACAGTTCCGCGGCTCGGAGCTGATCGCCGAGAAGTGGAACATCTCGCGTGAGGAGATGGAGCGCTTCGCGCTGACCAGCCACGAGCGCGCCTTCGCGGCGATCCGCGGCGGCCACTTCGACAACGAAATCCTCACTGTCGAAACCGAATCCGGCCCGTTCCGGGTAGACGAGGGCCCACGCGAGTCGTCGCTGGAGAAGATGGCCGGCCTCAAGCCGCTGGTCGAGGGGGGCCGGCTGACGGCCGCGATGGCCAGCCAGATTTCCGACGGCGCCAGCGCGGTGCTGCTTGCTTCCGAGCAGGCCGTCAAAGACCACGGGCTGACCCCGCGCGCCCGCATCCACCACATCAGCACCCGCGGCGCGGACCCGGTGTTCATGCTGACCGGGCCCATCCCCGCCACCCGCTACGCGCTGGAGAAGGCAGGCCTCTCGATCGGCGACATCGACACCGTCGAGATCAACGAGGCGTTCGCCCCGGTAGTTTTGGCCTGGCTCAAGGAGATCAAGGCTGACCCGGAGAAGGTGAACCCCAACGGCGGGGCGATCGCTCTCGGTCATCCGCTGGGCGCCACCGGGGCCAAACTGTTCACCACCATGCTCAACGAGCTGGAGCGCACCGGCGGCCGGTACGGGCTGCAGACCATGTGCGAGGGCGGCGGCACCGCCAACGTCACAATCATCGAGCGGCTGTGAATCGTTGCCCCTGAGGCTTTAAGTTTTGGCGACCCGCCAAGGAGCTGTCGGCTCACCGTCCTCAGACAGCCGGCGCACGACCGGATACACGGTCTCCTTGACCTTTCGGCCCTTGATCGCGACTTGCTCGGCCTCGCCCCAAACATATTGCGCCGCAACGGCGTTGTGCACGGACTCGGTGACCATCACGGCCGCGTGCCCGGCTCGTCCAGCGATGCCGGACAACCGGAACGCCACGTTGGTCGCGTCGCCGATCACGGCCTCGACCGTCCTCGTCATCGCCGTGATCGCTGCGGTACCCTGCACCACCCCCCAGCCCATGGTGATCGGCGAGCCGTGCGGGTCACGCAATGCCAGCGAGGGCGCGATTTCCTCGACTTTCTTGTTCGCGGCGAGGGCGAAGTCGATCGCGAGCTCGTTAGCGCCAGGCAGTCTGTCCAGTTCCCAGACCGCGTATATCGCGTCGCCGGCGTAGTGGTTGAGCGTGCCGCGATGGTCGCGCAACACCCTGCGGAGGTCGCCCCAGAGGTGGTTCAGGCTGGTAGCGATCACCTTGTTGTCGGTGACTTCGGAGATCGTCGAGTAGTTGGTGATGTCCCCGACCACCATCACCATGGCCGCTTCGGTGATTCGGGCCACGGTGCGGTTGAGGGTGCCCTTGCTCTTCTGGCCCGCGTTGAACCGGTCCGATCGAAAGGTGAGTTCGACGTCGCCGATCTGGATCTCGTCTTCGGGCTTGATGGGGACCGGGACGGCGCGCTCTAGCCGCGCGCCGTTCACCGACGTCCCGTTGGTGCTGGTGTCGATGATGAATGCCTGGTCGGTGGCGGCGTCCAAACGGATTTCAAGGTGGGTCCGCGAGATACCGGGATCGCGGATCACCAGTCGGCGATGTTTGCTGATCCCCGCGCACTCGCGGCCGACGAAGAGTTGATCGAAGATGGGCACGATGCTGTCGCCGCTGTCGGCGTGCATGACCAGATGGGCCAGCTGCACGTCCTCCGATTCGGTATCCACGTTGACCAAGTTAGTCGCACTCGGGTAGCTCACATAGTGAGTTGCTGGCTGCACAGGTAGTAGTACAGACCTTCGCGCGCCATCAGCTCGTCGTGCGTCCCGACTTCGGCCAGTCGACCTTTCTCAAGCACCATGATGACGTCGGCGTCGCGCACGGTGCTGAGCCGATGCGCAATCACGAACGAGGTGCGACCCTGCAACAGCTGGTCGAGATTTTCTTTCACCGCCCGCTCCGACTCGGTGTCGAGCGCGCTGGTGGCTTCGTCGAAGACCAGCACGGGCGGACGGTGGCCGACGGCGCGGGCGATCGCGATGCGCTGGCGCTGGCCGCCGGACAGCAGCAGGCCCGATTCGCCGATGCGGGTTTCGTAACCCAGCGGGAGGCGCTCGATGAACACCGCGGCGTTGGCCACCCGTGCCGCCCACATCACCTGCTCCGGGTCGGGATGCTCCGTACCGAACGCGATGTTCTCCGCGATCGTCGCGTCGAACATGTGATTGTCTTGCAGCACGAAGCCGATCTGGCGTCGTAGCTGGCGCAGGTCGAGGCTGGTCAGCTCCATGCTGTCGTAGAGGACGTTGCCGCCGGTCGGCTCGAGCAGTCCGCACAGGCACTTGATCAGCGTGGTCTTGCCGGAGCCGCTCCGACCGACGATGGCCACCCGGGTACCCGGCTGGACTTCGATGTCGATCTCGTCCAGAACGGGGGCCTGCGCCGGACCGGGATACCGAAAAGTCAAGCGCCTGAAGTGAACATGGCCGGAGAGGGTTTTCACCGGCGTCGGTTCCGAGTGGTCCGCACCCCGCTCCGGCTGTTGCTCGAGGATGTCGTTGAGCCGATCCAGCAAGACGACCGACCGCTGCACCACGTCCCATGTCATGACCAGGTTCATGATCGGCTGGTTGCTGAGCAGCACCAGGGCGTTGAAGGAGATGAGTTCCCCGATCGTCATCTGGTTGTGCACCACTTGCAGCGCGCCGAGCCACAAAAAGAGGGCCAGTGACAAGAAGGAAACCAGTTGGACCGCACCGTTGTAGAGCATTGCGGTGCGATCCGCCTTGTAGACCTTGCCGGACAGATCGTCGAACTGGTCGAGCAGGATCCGGCGCAGCGACTTTTCCGCACCCATCGCCTTCACGGTCTCGATGCCCCGGATGGAGTCGATTTGCCGGGACTGGTATTTGCCCCAGCACTCTTCGAGCCCCTCGTAGGTCGGCCGCAACCGGGTCTGGCTGTAGCGCATCAATGCCCAGTACAGCGGCAGTGCGGTCACCAGATAGATGAGCGCGAGTCGCCAACTGAAGACGAACATGATCGCCAGGGCGACGACCACCTGCGCGGCGGCGGTCAGGCACTGGACTCCGCGATTTATCGCGAGCTCACGCACGATCTGCATGCCGCCCAGCCGGCGGGCGATGTCGCCGATGCGGCGCGCGTGAAAGTAGCTCATCGGCAGCGAGAGCAGCGCCGCAGACAGCGAGTCCAGGCTGTCCCGGTCGATGTGCACGGCGACGCGGCTGAGCATGATCCGTTGGACGACCGTCACCAGCACGGACAGCGCGAGCGCGCCGAGCATGACCAGCACCAGCACTGTGAGCAGCCGCACGTCGTGTTCGCGGATCACCCGGTCGACCACGAACTTGCTCAGCACCGGAATCAGCATCGAGCCGCCCGCGGACAGGAAGGACAGCACCACCCCCATCAGGAGTAGGTGCCGGTGCGGCTTGAAGAAGCCGAACAACCAGCCGAACCGCGACTGTTGTTCGGGGACTTCCCCTAACGCCTCGGTAGGGGCCAGGAAGGCGGCATAACCCGACCATTTCGACTCGAAGTCGGATCGCGTCAGGCGCCGGCACCCTTTCGCGGGATCGGCAACCCATGCGTGCTGGTCACCGATGTCGTAGACAACGAGCCAGTGGTTGTTCGGCCAGTTCAAGATCGCCGGCAGCGGCATCGTGTCCAGCTGGCTCTTGGACACCTTCGCGGTGCGCGCGCGGAACCCGAGTGACTCGGCACCGCGGCCGATACCCAGCAGGCTGGTCCCGTCCGCAGCGGTCTGGACAGCGTCGCGCACCCGCGTGGATGACACCTTGCGACCGTGATAACGGCACATCATGCCCAGTGCAGCGGCGCCGGCATCCGCCGCGTCGACCTGCAGCAGCACCGGAAACTTGCGGATGCGCTTGGGCGGCCGGGCGAATCCGTCGAATTCCTCGATTTCTATGGCGGCCTGCGGCTTTGGTCGCGGGTACGGGCTGTCCGCCGCGGGGGCCTGCTCGGAGCCCAGAACTTCCTGTCCCGGCGCGTCCGCCGGCAGCAGCTCCTCGGCGAAGTCGAGCGGGACGTGCGCGATGCGGCGGTAGTCGAACGAGGACACGCGCTGCTCGACGCGTTCGGCGAACTTCGGGTGCTCGGCGATCAGCCGGGCGAACAGTTTCGGCGGCAACGCCCACAATTCGCAATCGCTGACCGCCTCGACCGTGGCCGTGCGATCGGTACCGCGCAACAGCGACACCTCGCCGAAGAAGTCGCCGCGGCGCAGATACTGCCGCTGTTCGCGGGAGCCGTCGCTGTCGACATACGCGCGCAGCCGGCCCTGCCGGACGACATACAGCGGGCCGGCCGGCTCGCCCTGGCGAATCACCAGCTCGCCGGCACTGACCGACTCGGCGGTGAGCCCGTCCAGCAACAGCAGTACACCCTTGGGGGGCAGATCGGCGAAGGCCGGGTATTGGCGCAGGAAATCGCGTAGCTCGTGGCGCCGGACGTACAGGTCGACGTAATGCCTGACGCCCGGCTCGCTGCGGACCAGCGCGTCGAACACCGCGCGCTCCAGACGCAGCGCCTCCACCGGGCTGGACGCGCGCACCGTGGCCGTGCGTCGCCGCTCGGGCTCCAGCAACGCGCGTTCACCGAAGACGTCTCCGGAGTGCAGAACGTTGAGCGGCACCTCCTCGCCGTGATCACCCGTTTTGATCACCCGCGCGGTACCCGACTGGATCACGAACAACGCGTCGGCCTCGTCGCCTTCGGCGACGATCACTTCTCCGAAACCGAATTCCACCGGCGTCAACGACGCCTCCACCAGTCGGCGGACATCGCTGGGCATCAGCTCCAGCAGCGAGATCCGGCGCAGCTCGGCCGGCGGCCCTGCCATGCTCGGTCTTCAGGCGTCGTAGTCGACGGCCACGAACGGCGTCGTCGGGTGTGACTGGCAGGTCAAGATGTAGCCGGCGTCCAGCTCGGCCCGCCCGAGCGCGAAGTTGTGATCCATTTCGACGTTGCCGTCGACCAGCTTCGCGCGGCAGGTGCCGCACGCTCCGCCCATGCAGGCGTACGGCGCGTCGCTACGACGCTGCAGCGCGCCCTCCAGGATCGAGTCGCCGGGGACCAGGTCGAAGGTGTCCTGTTCTCCGCCCAGCGTGAAGGTCACGGTCGCGGCCTCGTAGCTGCGCTCGGTCGCGGGGCGGGTCTCGTAGCCGTGGAACAGCTCGAGATGAATGCGCTCGGAGTCCACGCAATGCTCGAGCAGCATGTCGCGCACCGTGGTACTCATTTCCATTGGGCCGCAGATGAACCACTCGTCGACGCTGTTCGGCTGCAGGCTGCCGGTCAGCCAGAGATTCAGTTTCGCCCGATCGATCCGGCCGCGCAGCTCCGGGGTGTGCAGCTGCTCGCTGGACAGCACGTGCAGGATCTCCAGGCGGTCGGCGTAGCGCGACTCGAGCCGATCCAGCTCGGCCCGGAACATTGTCGACTCCTTGGTGCGGTTGCCGTAGATCAGGGTGAATCGGCTCTCGGTTTCGATCTCCAGCGTCGTGGCGAGGATGGACAGCACCGGGGTGATCCCGCTGCCGGCCACCACGCCCACGTAGTGCTTGCGGTTCAGTGGGTGCAGCGGGGTGCCGAACCGGCCGGTCGGGGTCATCAGCTCCAGCACGTCGCCGGCCTTGAGGTCATTGGTCACGAATGTCGAAAACGCCCCGCCCGGAATGTGTTTGACGGCGATCCGCAACTGTGCGCGGGTGGCCGGGGCGCAGATCGAGTAGTTGCGCCGAATGCCTTCGCCGCCCAGGTCGGTGCGCACCGTGACGTGCTGGCCGGGCTCGAACCGGAACGCGTCCTGCAAAGCCTCGGGCACCGCGAACGTCACCAGCGTGCTGTCGGCGGTGATGGGATCCACCGACGCGACCGGGATGCGGTGCGGCACCGCGTGCGGCGAACTCGAGCGGGCCGGCATCCGCACCGGAAGCAGCTTTGAGAGCCTGCCGTTCAGCTCCTTCCACTCCCGGAACTCGTCCGGATTCAGTTGCTGCCCAAAGACTGTGGAGATCGCGGCGTTGCGCTCCAGGTACGCCTCTTCGTTGCGGTGCCAGGTCCGCAGGTAGCGATAGAAGGGCACCGACGGATGCAGGTGGTGCACCAGGTGGTAGTTCTGCGACAGCAGCACCGGCGTGAACAGCCACTCTGCGCCGACCCGGTTGCGGGTGGCGCGATAACGGTTGGTGCGCTGGGTGTCCCGCAGCCCGTGGTGGGGCAGCCAGTCGAACCACCAGGCCAGGATCGTGAGCCCGATGCGTTGCGGGATCAGGAACACGGCCGCCAGCGTCCAGAAGTTTCCGGTGACGACAGCGACGATCAGGCCGGTGACGCTGAGCGTCAACATCACCAGCGTCTCGGCGACCTCGGCGACCGGCCGGCTGCGGGCGCGCGGGAGGTAGTACCTGAGGTAGAAGTACTCGACCATCGACCAGCGCAACGGGAGCATCCACCACTTGCCGTGCGAGGCGAACGTGTCGGGATCTTCGTCGTCGTCGTAGGAGTGCCGGTGATGCTGGATGTGGATGTAGCCGAACGACGGGAACGCGACCACCGGCCCGACGAAGAGCCAGGCCAGCCGCCCCATCAGCCCATTCACCCAGCGCGTCGAGCTGATCGAGTAATGCGAGGCGTCGTGCACGACGGTGAACATCACGAAGGTCACCGTCGCGTTGACCGGGATCGTCACCCAAAACAGCATCCAGCCATTGACATAACCGACCGTCGACACGACGAAAGCGGTCAACGCGGCGAGGAAGATCCCGACGGTGGGCAGGGCCAGTTTGGGAACCGCCTCGCCGGGATCCGGCAAAGCGTGATGCGCGGGAGCGGCCTGGTCTACCTCGATGGTCGACATAGCTGAAAGAGCGTAGTCGACACCCGTCAACTACTCCACCAGCAAAGACGCGGCCTGCAGGTGGGTGATCGCGTCCTGCACGATCGACTCGATCAGCTCGGCGCACGACGGCAGATCCTCGATGATGCCGGCGACCTGACCGGACGCCAGCACCCCGGCCTCGGTATTGCCCTCGACCAGCCCGGCCTTCAGCAGCATCGGGGTGTTCGCCGCCATCAC
>NZ_DATJYB010000395.1:0-5049 GCF_035499775.1 Mycobacterium sp.
GCATGACCGCGATCGTGGGCGTATTGGCTCTGCGACGCGTCTGGTGGTTGTACAAGCTCGTCATGTCCGGTCAACCGGCCTCGGGGCGCACCGACCACATCGGCGAACGGATTTGGGCACAGGTCGCCGAGGTGTTCGGCCAGCGCAAGCTGCTGAAGTGGTCACTGCCGGGTTTGGCGCACTTCTTCACCATGTGGGGTTTCTTCATCCTGCTCACGGTCTACATCGAGGCGTACGGGGTGCTGTTCGATCCGAAGTTCGCGATCCCCGTCATCGGCCACTTGGATGCGCTGGGCGCACTGCAGGACTTCTTCGCACTGGCCGTGCTGACCGGCATCGTCACCTTCGCGATCATCCGATTGCGCAGCGAGCCAAAAGAATACGGCCGCGAGTCGCGGTTCTACGGTTCACACACCGGCGGCGCGTGGGTGATCCTGTTCATGATCTTCAACGTCATCTGGACCTACGCCATCTTCCGCGGGGCCTCCGTCAATGCCCTCGGCCCCGACTTCCCTTACGGCAAAGGCGCTTTCTTCACCCACTTCATGGGCGACCGGATGGCCTCGCTGGGTCAGCACACCAACGAGACCATCGAAACCGTTGCACTGATGCTGCACATCGGTGTCATGCTCGCCTTCCTGGTGATCGTGTTGCACTCCAAGCACTTACACATCTTCCTGGCGCCGATCAACGTCATGTTCAAGCGGCTGCCCGACGGGCTGGGCCCGCTGCTGCCGGTCGAGTCCGCGGTCGATGGCAAGGCTAAGCCAATCGATTTCGAAAACCCACCGGACGACGCGGAATTCGGCCGCGGCAAGATCGAGGACTTCACCTGGAAGGGCATGCTCGACTTCGCCACCTGTACCGAGTGCGGGCGCTGCCAGTCGCAATGCCCGGCCTGGAACACCGGAAAGCCGTTGTCCCCCAAGCTCGTCATCATGGACCTGCGCGACCACTGGATGGCCAAGGCGCCCTACATCCTCGGTGAAAAGACCTCGGACCCGCTTGAGGGTCTCGACCTCGAGACCGCCAAGGAAGAGGGCCACCACGTGCCGGAATCCGGGTTCGGCCGGGTACCCGGGGACGGGCCCGAGCAGGCGGCCCGCCCACTGGTCGGCACCGCCGAGCAGGGCGGCGTGATCGATCCCGACGTGCTGTGGTCCTGCGTCACCTGTGGCGCGTGCGTAGAGCAGTGCCCGGTGGACATCGAGCACATCGACCACATCGTCGACATGCGCCGCTACCAGGTGATGATGGAGTCGGAATTCCCGTCCGAGCTGGGTGTGCTGTTCAAGAACCTGGAGAACAAGGGCAACCCGTGGGGGCAGAACGCCTCCGACCGCACGAACTGGATCGACGAGGTCGACTTCGACGTCCCGGTCTACGGCCAGGACGTCGAGAGCTTTGACGGTTTCGAGTATCTGTTCTGGGTGGGATGCGCGGGCGCCTACGACGACAAGGCCAAGAAGACCACCAAGGCCGTCGCCGAGCTCCTTGCCGTCGCCGGTGTGAAATACCTGGTGCTGGGCACCGGGGAAACCTGCAACGGCGACTCGGCCCGCCGGTCCGGCAACGAATTCCTGTTCCAGCAACTTGCCCAGCAGGCCGTCGAGACGCTGGACGGGCTGTTTGAGGGCGTGGAGACCGTCGACCGCAAGATCGTGGTCACCTGCCCGCACTGCTTCAACACCATCGGTAAGGAGTACCGGCAACTGGGCGCCAACTTCACCGTGTTGCACCACACCCAGCTGCTCAACCGGCTGATCCGCGACAGGAAACTGGTCCCGGTCACCCCGGTCTCGCAAGACATCACCTACCACGACCCGTGCTACCTGGGCCGGCACAACAAGGTGTACGAGGCACCACGCGAGCTGATCGGGGCCGCGGGCGCGACTCTCACCGAAATGCCGCGCCACGCCGAACGCAGCTTCTGCTGTGGTGCCGGCGGCGCGCGCATGTGGATGGAAGAGCACATCGGCAAGCGGATCAACCACGAACGCGTCGACGAGGCGCTGGCCACCGGGGCCGCCACGATCGCCACCGGGTGCCCGTTCTGCCGGGTGATGGTCACCGACGGTGTGAACGACCGCGCCGAAGACGCGGGCCGTGCCGGAGTCGAGGTACTCGACGTGGCCCAGGTGTTGCTCGGGTCGCTCCAGTACGACAAGGCGACGCTGCCGGAAAAGGGCACGGCCGCAAAGGAATCGGAAGAGCGGGCCGCCAAGGCAGAGAAGACGGCGCCCAAGGCCGCCGCGGCCGCTCCGGCCGAGGCCGAAGCGCCTGCCGAGGAACCTGCGGAAGCTCCTGCTGAGAAGCCCGCTGCGGCCGCACCCGCCGCACCTGTTAAAGGTCTGGGCATGGCAGGCGGCGCCAAGAAACCCGGCGCTAAGAAGGCAGCGGCTCCCGCGGCCCAGGCCAAGGCACCCGCCGCGCCCGCAGCGCCGGTTAAGGGGCTGGGCATGGCCACCGGCGCCAAGCGTCCCGGCGCCAAGAAAACCGCAGCACCGGCTGCTTCAGCTGCGCCGACCGAAGAAACCAAAGCACCCGAGGCCGCCGCACCCACCGCACCCGCCGCGCCGGTTAAGGGGCTGGGCATGGCCGCCGGCGCCAAGCGTCCCGGTGCCAAGAAAGCCACAGCCTCCGCTGCCGCTGCGCCGGCGGCTCCGGCAGCGGAGGCTCCCGAGACGGCCGAACCGGCCGAAGCGCCCGCCGAGCCGGCGAAAGCCAAGACCGAAGCTCCCGCCGAGCCGGCCAAGCCCGCCGTCCCCGTCAAGGGGCTAGGTCTGGCGGCCGGCGCTCGGCGCCCGGGAGCCAAGAAGGCGGCGCCCGCGGCGCCGGCCAAGCCCGCCGAGCCGGAGGCAGAGCCAGAGCCGGAACCGGAGCCTCAAGCAGAGCCGGAGGCCGAAGCAACGCCGGAGGCCGAAACCGACGGCGAATCCGCGCCGCCGACCGCGCCCGAGGTCCCCGTCAAGGGCCTGGGCATCGCTCGCGGGGCCCGTCCACCGGGTAAGCGCTGATCACTCACCCCGCCCACCGCGGCATTTGCGCGCCCTCGAGGCCAAACGCCAGCCACCGCGCCGCCAGCGTCCCCAAATGCACACCCGCACCCCCCCATACCGCGTGCATTTGCGCGCCCTCGCGGCCAAACGCCGGCCACCGCGCCGCCAGCGTCCCCAAATGCACACCCGCACCCCCCATACCGCGTGCATTTGCGCGCCCTCGCGGACAATGCGGCGCGTGTCCGCCGGGCAAGCGCTGATCACGACTTAGCACCGGTCAGCAAATATCACTGGACAGCGATGGCACCATGGGTGACGTGACTACTCACCAGCTGCCCCTGCATACCTCCGGTCATCACCGGCAGCGAGCGTTCGCGCAGTCCTCCAAACTGCAGGACGTCCTCTACGAAATCCGTGGCCCGGTACACGCGCACGCGGCGCGGCTGGAAGCCGAAGGTCACCGGATCCTCAAGCTCAATATCGGCAACCCGGCGCCCTTCGGCTTCGAGGCGCCCGACGTGATCATGCGCGACATGATTCAGGCGCTTCCCTACGCGCAGGGCTACTCCGACTCCCAGGGCATCCTGTCGGCCCGGCGCGCCGTGGTCACCCGCTATGAGCTCGTCGACGGCTTCCCGCGTTTCGACGTCGACGACGTCTACCTGGGTAACGGCGTCTCCGAGCTGATCACGATGACGCTGCAGGCCCTGCTGGACAACGGCGACCAGGTGTTGATCCCCTCGCCGGACTACCCGCTGTGGACGGCGTCGACCTCGCTTGCCGGCGGCACACCGGTGCACTACCTGTGCGACGAGACCCAGAACTGGCAGCCCGATATCGCCGACCTGGAATCGAAGATCACCGAGCGCACCAAGGCGCTGGTCGTGATCAACCCGAACAACCCGACCGGCGCGGTGTACGGCCGCGAAATCCTCACCCAGATGGTGAATCTGGCGCGCAAGCATCAGCTGTTGCTGCTCGCCGACGAGATCTACGACAAGATCCTCTACGACGACGCCAAGCACATCAGCGTGGCCACGCTGGCGCCGGACATGTTGTGCCTGACCTTCAACGGCCTGTCGAAGGCCTACCGGGTCGCCGGCTACCGGGCCGGGTGGCTGGCCATCACCGGGCCTCAGGACCACGCGAGCAGCTTCATCGAGGGCATCAACCTGCTGGCCAACATGCGGTTGTGCCCGAATGTCCCTGCCCAGCATGCGATTCAGGTCGCCCTCGGCGGCCACCAGAGCATCGAGGACCTGGTGCTTCCCGGCGGTCGGCTGCTCGAACAGCGCGACGTGGCCTGGACGAAGCTCAACGAGATCCCCGGGGTGTCGTGTACCAAACCGGAGGGCGCCCTCTATGCGTTCCCCCGACTGGACCCCGAGGTCTACGACATCGCCGACGACGAGCAACTCGTCCTCGACCTGTTGCTCCAGGAGAAGATCCTGGTCACTCAGGGCACCGGATTCAATTGGCCCGAACCGGATCACCTGCGCATCGTGACGCTGCCGTGGGCCCGCGATCTTGCGGCAGCTATCGACCGCCTGGGAAACTTCTTGACCAGCTACCGGCAGTAATCAGGCGCCCGGGCTTCCCGTCAGCCCGGACCGCCCGGTGCACCCGGCGCACCCGGCGCACCCGGCGCACCAAACAACGACCCGCCGTCGCCGCCGGTACCCGCGAACCCACCGTAGCCAGCGGTGTTGGTGGGCCCACCGTCGTAGGCCTCACCGCCGTCACCACCATCGCCGCCGTTACCGACCAGCTTGGCGCTGCCGCCAATGCCGCCGTTGCCTCCCCCAGCAACGCGCTGGTCGGGGCATTGATCACGCCGAGCAGCTCCTGCAGCGGCGAGGCGTTGGCGGCCTCGGCGCTCGCATACGCGCCGCCGGCCGCGTTCAGGGCGCCCACAAACTGCTGGTGAAACTGCGCCATCTGGCCGGCGAGCGCCTGGTATGCCTGCCCGTGCCGGGAGAACACCGCGCCGATGGCCGCGGATACATCATCGGCAGCCGCGGCGAGTTCGGCCGTCGTCCGCACGGCGGCG
>NZ_DATJYB010000396.1:0-2994 GCF_035499775.1 Mycobacterium sp.
CCGGTTTCGTCGATCGCCCACCCCCGGCTCTGCACAACCAGAAGGACTACAGCTACACCTACGCCGACGGCGGGATTTCCGTCGGTCCCCTTCTTCATCCCATGGGCGGTGACGCCTGTCTGATCGCTTTGCCGGCCACGAAAATGGGGCTCTTGCTCGAGGTCTGGCCCGGAGACCCCGACCGGTACGGCGACGCAATGCTAAGCCCGGATCCGTCGCATCCCGGCGTCATGAAGTCGACGACGTGGGGGAAATGCGTGTTTCGGCTGGCACTGCCGCTGGCCGGTCTTGCTGGGGCGCCCAAGCCGATGCGCGATCGCGTGCTGCAGTTGACCCCGATGAACATCGAGAACCGCCGGTGGAACGACGACGCCTCGTTATGCCCACTTGCCGAGGCGCTAGCGGGTGACATCGCGGATTTTGTGCGGGACAAGGGGGTTCCCGTGCGTGCCGGACACGGCGGCAGCGCGGCGAAGTTTCTGACCGGCGATCCCTGCGCCGCCGCACCGGAGCTGCACGCGGTGGGTTTCATCTGGACGGATCCCCCATCCAAGGTGCAGTTCCCGACTACGTGGCGGCATCCCGGTACCTGCAATCTGCGGCTCACCCAGGCCGACAGCGACCCCGAGATCGGGTCGGCGGTGGTCAAATACGGTCTGGTCGCGTGGTCCGACAGGATTATTGAGGGTATTGCCGGTCAAACCCCTGGCGTGCTGCTCACTCGTAGCGAGCGCGACGGGGTGACGCTCTTCGACTTCACCGGCACCAATGGACCGTCTGTGGGAGCTTGGTTGTCGCCAAAACCAACCTCGCCATCGGACCGATCACCGTCGGGGCCGGCGCCCCCGGTCTGCCCACCTCCACGCCGATAGTGACTGTCTCTTTGAGCGCACCGCCAGGCAGCAACTGTGGCGAGATCGCCAAACAGGCTGCGCTCGCCGCCGTCAAACGTGCGACTTGAGGTATGGACTGTCTCAGTCGATGTGCATCGGTGGGTCAGCGAAGCCGAAACCCGAAGGGTGCTGGTCGGGACCCATCAGATCGCAGCTCCTCTCGGGCATTAGGAAGGAACTGGCGCCGCTGGGCACCCAATGGGTAA
The DNA here is from genome assembly GCF_035499775.1 of Mycobacterium sp. Taxonomy (GTDB): domain Bacteria; phylum Actinomycetota; class Actinomycetes; order Mycobacteriales; family Mycobacteriaceae; genus Mycobacterium. The sequence goes on from NZ_DATJYB010000396.1 coordinate 1,100, forward strand.
ATGCCACGCAACGTTGCCAGGTGCCGTCGGGTTGGATGGGTCCATCGCACTTGCTGAGAAAGGCTCCGCCGTACTGGCAGCCGGCGCTGGCCGGCGGCGCTGAGGCGATCAGCCCTCCGGCAATCAGCACGGCAGCCAGTCCTCCGAAGATGCAGCGCTTCATAGTCAATGACGCTACCGCTTATGCAAGCGGTTTTTCCTGCCGTTGAGGTCGTAATCCGAAAGCATTACCACCAAGATCGGATTTTCCTTCGGCTGCGAACTTTCGGGTGCGACCATTTGCTGGTGGACCATCATTACCTCGCGAAAACCGCGCTGGGGATGATTCTGGCGATCACCGCGGTCGGATGTGGCGCGAGCCCAAAACCGGGCGGTGTGAGTGCGACGACAGTCGGTACCCAAAATGCGTCTGGTTCGTCGACGTCAGCAGCTGCTATCCCGTGCCCAGCGTTGGAGTTGGAAGTCAATGTGACCATTGCAGGCGGCCACGTCAGTCCGACAGATCAGTCGTATACGTCCCTTCCTGATAGGCCCATCACCATCTGCGTAGACAGTGACGCGGCCGACGAACTGTTCGTGCATAGACCGAACCAACCGCCGACACCCGACCACAAGTACACGGTCGCCGCCGGTCAACGCCACGGATTTACCTTCGGCGCGGGTAGCTCGGGCCGCTGGATAGTGGACTTGCACCACCTCAATGTCACCGTCGCGACAATCGACGTCGGGTGGCCCGGTGGCATGCAAACCACACGCACGGTTCCCCTGCCGACCTCCTAGCTACGTGACGCATCTTGGCTGGTCAGGGGCGTGCCACCGTTGACCGGCCGTTAGAAGGGTGGGGGTTCGTCGGGGTCGTTGCGGGCGGCGGCGGCGGCTTGGGCGGCCATGCGTTGGGCGTGGTTTTGCTGGCGTTCGGTGGCTACGCGGTGGGCGCGGTCTTGGGCGCGGGTGCGGCGGCGTTTGGGCATCATGGCGGTGCGGCCCGGGCAGGGCTCTTGTGGCGGGTCGGCTTCGGGGGCGGGCATGCCCCCGACGGCCTGGCACAGGCTGGGGAACAGCAACGCGCTGCCCGGGGTGGTGACATAGGTCCGTCCGGCCGGGGACGTCAGGATCAGCGTCCCGTCGGCCAGCTGCTGATCACGCCAGCCCCAGAAGGTTTTCACCAAATGATGGGTGCGGCAATAACATTTCAGGTTGGCCGCATGCGTGGGCCCGCCCTGGGCGTGTGGGATGGTGTGGTCGAGATCGCAGTGCATGGCCGGGTGATCGCAGCCCGGCCACCGGCAGGTCAGGTCGCGGGCCCGCACGAACGCGGCCAGCGCCGCCGAGGGGGTGTAGCCGGGCTCGGGGGGCGCATCGGCGGGGTGAATCAACGGGATCACCTTGGCCGAGGCGGCCAGTTCGGCCAGGAGTTCGGGGGTGATCAACCCATCGGCGCTCAGCTCGCTGGCCGGGGCGCCGCCCCGCCCCTCGAGGGTGGCCTGCTCGGCGATCACATGAATGGTCACCGGGGAGGCCGGTTTGCGCGCCCCCGCGGCGCAGTCCGCACGCCCACACCGACACCCCAACCGGTCCGCACCGGCGGCCAGCGCGCCCAGCGCATCGGCGCGGCGCTGCGCGCTGGTGCGCGGATCGTGGCCGCACACCGTGGCCGCCAACGCGGTCAGCCGCGCATCCAGCGCGTGCGCATCCGGGGACAGCAGGCTGCCGTGGATCTGGGCGATCCCGTCCGCCTCGGCCCCGATCCAGACCTCCCGATCGGTCTGGACCTGCTCGCGGCGGCGCACCGCATCGGCATCCACCCGCGCCACAATCGCATCGACCTTGCCCGACAGCCGCCGCCGACTCAGCGAGGGCCAGCGGGTCACATTGGTCGCGACCACCTCATCGAC
>NZ_DATJYB010000397.1:0-2829 GCF_035499775.1 Mycobacterium sp.
AGTCGATCTCGTAAAGCAATGGACCCAATTGGGCGATCGGCGACGGTGAAGGGGACAATTCGGCGAACCGCACGCCGAGGAGCTCGAAGAATGCGGTGCCATCGGGACCACACATCGTGATGTCGGCGTATATGTCGGGTCCGCTGCCGCGGCGTATCACCGCGGTCACGGGAGCCGTCGGCGTCGGGCCGTGCCTGCGCACGGTTTCGACAGCGACCGGCACCGTCGTTCCCAGTGTCAGATCGTCGAATGCGGCAACGCCCTGCAGTGCGGCGTCGACCACGGCCGGGTGAGCGAGGTGTGTTGCGTCGGCCGATACCGGATCAATTGTCGTGACGATGACATCGGAGCCGACCCTTGCCTCGACAACCCGTCGGAACGCCGGACCGTATTGGAGACCACGGCTTTTCAGCAGATCATAGAACTCCTCATGGCTCAAGGCGTCACCGTCGATGCACGGCACCTCCACCTGCGGTGCTTCTACCTCCGCGTCGACTATTCGTGCTGTGCTGTGGACGATCCGATTGTCGGTGTCGTCGTAGGAGGAAAAGCTCAGCCGCATCGTTGCGGGTTCCAGGGCGACGGTGATAGTCGGCACCGCGTGGTCTTCTATGACGAGTAGGCGGGAGAACCGCACGGATTCGACTGTGAGACTTGGATGTTTTGTGCATTCGGCGGCTGCACACAAGAATGCGTCGAGGTACGCGGCACCCGGCAATACCACCATCCCGTCGACGACGTGGTCTGGCAGCCACGGTACCCGGGTAACCGACAACTCAGTCGACCATGCCATCGGGTGTTGGGTAGCTCGGGTGCCGAGCAGTGGACGGTCATCGACACCACCGTTCCGCTCCAGCTCCGCCTGACGGGACTCGGCGAACAGCGCCTTGTGTTGCCAGGGATAACCGGGGAGATCCGCATGTGGTGCGAGCGTGGACTGGCCCGGCGCAGTTCGGCCAAGGCAGCCCGCGCGGTACAGCTCCCCGACGGCGCCGAGCAGACGGTCGTGGTCACTCTCGCCGCGCTTGAGCGTGGCTGTGGCAACACCTGACTCCGCTTTCGCGGCCAATATCGCTCGAATGTTCCCCGACAGCACGGGATGCGGACCTACCTCGAGGAACACCCGGTGGCCCTCGTCGATCAGGGTTTCGATGGTGTCGCCGAATCGCACAGGTCGGCGCACGTTGGCGCACCAGTACTCGGCACCCAATTCCGGGAGGGTGACCTGCTGGGCCGTGACCGTCGAATACAGATGTCGTTGTGGCCGCAATGGCTGGATGTCGGCAAGCACCGTTGCTAGATCGTCGAGAATCGGATCCATCAGCGGGCTGTGGTATGGCACCGTCACCTGCAGGCGGCGGACGAAGACGTCCGCGGACAAGTCACGGTACAGGTGCTCGATCGCAGTGAGCGGACCGGCCAGCGTCACAGAATCGGGGCCGTTGACCGCCGCGACGACCACGTCGAGACCTTCTCCTTCGGAAAGTCGCAGCGCCACATCGCTTTCCGGCAAACCGACGGCCAGCATCCCCCCAGTGCCTTCCGTACTGGCCTGCAGACGCGCCCGGTGATAGCTCACCAAGAGTGCGTCGCGAAGGGTGAGTGCACCGCTGACAAACGCCGCGCTCACCTCGCCGACACTGTGCCCGACAATCGCAGCAGGTTCGACACCTAGCGCCGCGAGCTCGGCGACGAGCCCGACCTGCACAAGAAAGTTGGCCGGCTGAGCGTATTCGGTGCGCTGAATGCGGGAATCAGATTCGGGTTTGAGCAGTTCGTCGAGAATCGACCAGCCGGCGATCTCAACGAACAACGAATCGATCTCGGCCGCTGTGCGCGCGAAAGGCCCTTCCATGGCGAGAAGTTCGCGTCCCATGCCCCACCATTGAGGTCCGATGCCACTGAACACGAACACCGGTTTGGTTCCAGTCGGCACGGCAGCGCGGCTGATCGTCGTTGTTCCGGCAGCGACAGCGTCGAGATGTCGCGCCAGTTCGTCCTTGTCGGAACAGGGCAGCACGGTCCGGAACGAGTGATGCGCTCGGCGGCTCCATGCGGCTGAACAGAGATCGTCGATCGACGACGCGCAACCCACGGTGCCGCGCATGGCGGCGGCGACAGCACGGACAGAGTCTTTGTTGGCGGCCGAGATTGGGAAGAGCGCGATCGAAGGCCGTTCTGGGGCGGGCGCGGGCACCTCTGGGGCCTGGGCCAGGATGACATGGCCGTTGGTCCCGCCGTAGCCGAAGCCGTTGACAGCGGCAATGGCTCGACCCGACGGAGTGGGAAACGCTGTCGTCTCGGTGACAACCTCGATGTTGAGATCGCTGAACGGAATCGCCGGGTTGAGGTTTTCCAACCATGCTTGCGGCGGGATAATGCGGTGGCGTATCGCCAGGGCGGCCTTGATCACTCCCGCAACCCCGGCTGCGGCCTCCAGATGCCCGATCGATGGCTTCACCGAGCCGACAAGCAGTGGACTGGTCCGCAGCTCGGCCAGGCCATATGCCTCACCCAACGCGGTGACCTCGATCGGGTCTCCGACCGGTGTCCCGGTTCCGTGGGCTTCGACGTACCCGATCTCGTACGGAGCAAGATTCGCCTTCTCGCAGACAGCTTGCGCGAGATCACGTTGCGCGACCCCGTTGGGGACGGTGATCCCCATGGTGTGACCATCCTGGTTGGCCCCGCTGCCGGCGATCACGGCGTAGCTGCGGTCCCGGTCGCGCAGTGCTGCGTCAACGCTTTTCAGTACAAGCATGCCCGCACCCTCACCGCGGCCGTATCCGTCCGCGGCAGCGTCAAACGATTTGCTCCGCCCGTCGCGGG
>NZ_DATJYB010000398.1:0-9468 GCF_035499775.1 Mycobacterium sp.
AGCAGCTGGTCTCTTCGGCGGGCCCCATCCCGTTGGGCAGACACTTGCTGGGCGTCCGCTACGAGCGCAAGGGCACCGTGGCCAACAGCCACACGCCGCTGGGTGATCTCACTCTGTACTTCGATCACAACCCGGTCGGCACGCTGGCCGATGTGACGACGCATCCGGGGACGTTCGGACTGGCGGGTGCGGGCATCACCGTCGGGCGCAACGGCGGTTCGGGAGTGTCCAGCCGCTACAAGGCGCCCTTCACGTTCACCGGCGGCACCATCGCACAGGTCACCGTCGACCTGTCCGGCCGGCCCTACTCGGACGTGGAGAAGGAACTCGCGCTTGCCTTTTCGCGGGACTGACCGGTCCGCGAGAAGGCTGTGCGCGGTGGGCCTGGTCGCCCTGTCCGCGGTCACGGGTTGCGGTAAGACCGACGGCGGAACCCCGGTCGGTCCGACGCCCACGACGACTGCCCCTGCAGCGTCGAAAGCGCCGGCTGACCCGGCCGAGCCGGTGCCCGGCATCGCCACGACGCTGCCGGAACACATCGCGCCCGACGCGCTCGTGTGCGATCCGTCTCCGGGCAACGGCCGCCCGACGCCAGCTACCGTGGCCGATCCGGCCGCGCCGAGGATCACGATCGCCCTTCCGGAAGGCTGGAGTTCGGTCGCAGGAACGGGTGATACGGCATTGACGATGACCGGCCCGGACCGGATGTCCGCGACGGCGACCATCGCCCCGACCGACCTGCCGCCCGACGGCGCGTTTTTGCGCTACACCGCCGCGATGGGTGGGTCGAAGGCGCGGCTGACGTTCTCCGTTGCCGGGGCTGCGTTTTGCGGGTACAGCAGTCAGCAGTTGGCCATGACGGTTCAGGGGCCGTCCGGCCGCGTCGACTACGCAGACCGGGTTACCCACATCTGGACGAACGCGAAAAAGTATCTGGTGGCAATCCATCTGGAAGGCCCGGCCGGTGCGGCCGGGTTCAGCGCGGCGAGATCGACGTTGATGCAGCAATTCACGGTCGTCATACCCTGACGCCGCGACCGCCACGCCGGATCCACGCGAGCGCGCCCCCAAGCGCGCATCGGTTGCTAACCTGACCCGAGGCCGCTTGCACGGATTGGACTGCAGCAGCGCGGGAATTCGAGCGGCAGGGGGAGGCCCGAATTCGATTGGGCCGCAAACGGAGAGGTGACCATCGATGTCGCAAAGTGGGCACCCGCCTGCGCCGGTGACGAACGAGTCGGCGCCGCAACGCACGTCGCGGGGACTGAACGTCGCGTTCGGTGTTGCCGTTGCGATGGGCGTCGTAGGCATTTATGTACTGTCACTGCTCGGCGTGCACCTGCTGGCCAAGTCGGTGCCGCCGCTGCCCACAGTGGACCCGACCAAGTTCGCGGAGGAGGACACCGTTGTGCAGGTTCGTCTCGAGAAGCTTGATACCGTCGCGAACCGCCTGACCGTGAATGTGCTTGTCATTCCGAAATACTCGCTGATCGACAAAGAATCGGGTGTGCTCAACACCGAAGCAGCTGTGCGCATGTACCCGCTGAACGAGCTGGGGGACCTGCAGTACCCGAAAGGGAAGGCGCCGGCGCAGGTCAGCACAATCATCGAGGCGCAGGGCGATCCGGCCCACTGGCCATTCGACTCGTACCAGACGGACACGATCTCCGCCGACGTGTTCACCGGCACCGGCGCGGGCCGCGAGAAAGTAGCCGCCCGCGTCGAAGTGAGCGGAAAGCTGGACGGCTGGGACGCTACGGTTACCCGATTCCACGACTCCGACGATCCGAACCCGGATAGCCAAGACAATGTCGTCATTACGCTGCACCGGTCGAAGGGCACGCTGATCTTCGACGTGGGCATCTGCCTGGTCCTCATCACCCTGCCGGTCTTGGCATTGTGGGTGGCTATTCCGATGGTGTTGGGCAGGACGTCGTTCCTGCCGCCGTTCGGCACGTGGTTCGCCGCGATGCTGTTCGCCGTCGTCCCGCTACGGAATGTCCTGCCCGGCTCCCCGCCACCCGGCTCGTGGATCGACCAAGCCGTTGTGCTGTGGGTGCTGATAGGGCTGGTCAGCGCGATGACCCTGTTCGTCTTCGCCTGGTTCCGGCAACGAGATCGAAAGACGAAGAAAACGACCTGACGAGATCAACCGATGGCGTCGACGGCATCGGAAACTCTGGATTGGAAGTCGGGCGACAGCGGGATGTAGCCGCTCTTGTTGAGGTCGACCTGTCCGGGTCCGATCGCCGCCTGCAGGAACGCCTTGACCGCCTGGGCGTCGTCGGCGTTGGGGTATTTGGAGCAGACGACCTCGTAAGTCGCCAGAACGATCGGGTACACGTCGGGTTGGCTGGGGTTGTAGAACGACGAAATGTCGAGCACCAGGTCGTTGCCCTGGCCGACGATCTTGGCGCCCTTGATGGTCTTGCCGACCGAGTCGGTGCCGATGCGTACCGGGCGCAACGATCTGCGGCTCGCCGGGGTTTTGATCTCGGCGGCGTAAAGCCCTTGCTGCAGCGCGAATGACAATTCGTTGTAGCTGATCGCGCCCTCGGTGGTTTTCACCAGCGCCGAGGTGCCGTCATTGCCCTTGGCGCCGGTGCCGACGCCGCCGTCGAACGTCTTGCCGGCGCCCTTGGTCCAGGCTCCGCCGGATGCGCCCTGCAGGTAGGACTGGAAATTGTAGGTGGTGCCCGACGCGTCGCTGCGGTAGATGACCTTGATGTCCTCTGCCGGCATCGATGCGTTGAGCGCGGTGAGGGCCGGGTCGTCCCAGCGGGTGATGGTGCCGTTGAAGATCTTGGCCAGAGTGGGCGCGTCGAGCACCAAGGTGTCGACGGAGCTGAGGTTGTAGGTGATGGCCAGCGGGCCGAATACCACGGGCAGGTTCCAGGCGTCTGCGCCGCCGCATCGCTGCTTGGCGGCGCCGTACTGGTCCCCGCTCAGCGGTGTGTCTGATCCGGCGAAATCGGTTTTGCCGGAAAGAAAGTCGGTGATCCCGGCGCCGGAGCCGTTGGCGTTGTAGTTGAGTGTCTGCCCGGAGCAGGCTTTGCCGTAAGCGTTGATGAACCGGGTCATCGCGTTGGCCTGCGCGGTCGAGCCGCTGGCGGTTAAGGTCGCCTTCCCGCCGCAGTTCACCTTGGCCCCCGCGGTGTAGGCCAGGGTCGCGTGCGAGTTGTCGCATGCCGACAACACCATGGCACCCGCGGCCAGCAAGCTGATGGCGGTGCTCGAGCGGTTGCGCTTCACGTTGATCGTCTCCTCGAGATGGCGCCGTTGAGGTCCTGCTTGGCCCGGCGTCCGCGGCGAGCTCGGTGTCGGCGCGTCCGACACAGTTCGACATTTACAGCTACCGAACTAACACCCAAACAAACACCAGATGAACGGGTCGAAACTTGGAATAGTCATGTCGATGCAGGGCGGTAGTTGGCGTAGGACGGCATCGAATATTGCCGACCTGTTACGGATGCCGCCACCGGGCCGGGAGAAATTTCTATGTTCCGGCGCCGTCGCCTCGGCTTCGCTACCATCTGACTCCGTGCCTTTGACATGCGGTTTTTCAGACGTAAATACCAGTTCGCTGCTGCCGAGCAACCCAGCACACGCACTGGCCAACGGAGGTAGTGACCGATGAGCCACCAGGCTCCGCCACCGGCGGCTCCGACACCCCCGACACCCCCGAAGCCTGCGAAGGCTCCGGCGCATGCAACACCGGAGGCACCACCGCCCGCCGAGGATGCCAAACCGCGCGGGCGACGCGCCCTGGTCACGGTATGCATACTTTTGGCATTCCTCGCCGTCTACTGCCTGTCGCTGTTCGGTGTCCACTGGCTGGCCACATCGTCGGCTCCGCTGCCGGCGGTGGACCAGGAGCCCAGCGACGAGACGGTCGTGTCATTGCGCCTGGACAAGCTGGAGACCCTCGCGAACCGCCTCACCGTAAAGGCGTTGGTGATCCCCGATAAGTCGAATTACGATGACGTACTGCGTGTGCTGAAGAACGACACGGCTGTCCGGCTTTACCCGGAAAACGAACAGGGAGACCTCGTCTACCAGGCAGGAAAGGCTCCAGCTGTAGTCTCCACGACGCTTGAGGCGCATGGTGAACCCGGTAACTGGCCGTTCGACTCGTACTCCACCGACCCCATTTCCGCCGACGTGCTGGTTGGGCAGGGCGCCGGGCGTAAATTCAAGCCCGCCACCGTGGAGGTGTCCGGCGCCTTGGACGGCTGGGACGTCAGCCTTCGTAAGGTCCACGACCCCGGGGACAAAGAAGACCCGAATAGCCAAGACGCGGTGATCATCACGCTGCACCGGGCGAAGGGGCCGCTGATCTTCGATCTGGGCATCTGCCTGGTCCTGTTCAGCTTGCCTGCCTTGGCATTTGCGGTGGCCACCCAGATCGCCATGGGTAGACGGAAGTTCGTTCCGCCCTTCGTGACGTGGTTCGCCGCGATGCTGTTCGCCGTCATCCCGATCCGCAACTTCCTGCCCGGCGCTCCGCCACCGGGAGCGTGGATCGACCAGGCTCTGGTGCTTTGGGTGCTGATAGGGCTGGTCGGGGCCATGGCGATGTACATGGTCACCTGGTACCGACAATCGGACTAGAGCGCGTGGCGTAGATCGCCGAGCGTGGGGCCTATGCACGAGAACCGCCATTCGGTGCGTCCGTAGGCCCCACCGTCGGCAGCCCTGACGTAGTCCCCGCGGGTCCTACGCTGAGGGGGTGCTCACCGAGCTGGTCGACCTGCCGGGCGGATCATTCCGCATGGGCTCGACGACCTTTTACCCCGAAGAGGCGCCAATCCACACCGTGACCGTCGGCCCCTTCGCGGTGGAGCGGCACCCGGTGACCAATGCGCAGTTCGCCGAATTCGTCGCGGCCACAGGCTATGTGACCGTCGCCGAGCAACCTCTGGACCCCGCGCTGTACCCGGGCGTGAACCCCGATGACCTGCGTGCGGGGGCGATGGTGTTCCGTCCGACGGCCGGCCCGGTCGACTTGCGCGACTGGCGCCAGTGGTGGGACTGGGCAACCGGCGCCAGCTGGCGCCGGCCGTTCGGCCCGGACAGCGACATCGACGAAAAACCCGACCATCCAGTGGTGCAGGTGGCATACCCCGACGCTGCGGCGTATGCGCGGTGGGCCGGGCGGCGGCTGCCGACCGAGGCCGAGTGGGAGTACGCGGCGCGCGGTGGAGCTACCACGACTTACCCGTGGGGGGACGAGGCGCAACCCGATGGTCAACTGATGGCCAACACCTGGCAGGGCAGGTTCCCGTATCGCAACGACGGTGCGCTGGGTTGGGCCGGAACTTCCCCGGTGGGGACGTTTCCGCCCAACGGCTTCGGGCTGGTCGACATGATCGGCAACATCTGGGAGTGGACGGCGACCGAGTTTTCCGCACACCACCGGCTCGATCAGCCGCCCAAGACTTGCTGCACACCGTCGGGGCCCCCGGATCCGAGCGTCAACCAGACGTTGAAGGGCGGTTCGCACTTGTGTGCGCCGGAGTACTGCCACCGCTACCGTCCGGCAGCGCGCTCGCCGCAGTCGCAGGACACCGCGACGACCCACATCGGGTTTCGCTGTGTGGCAGGCTAGGCGTCGTTCTAGCAAACATTTCAACGCCAGGCCGCCGGCCGTCCGCGCGGGCTGGCAGGCCCGAACGTTAACGCCGGGTGGATGGCGGATGACAAAAGCCTTCGCACTGGTGTAGACGTGGGACTTCGCCGCGCGGTCGGCGCGGTTGTTCGCTAGCATCTGACCACGTGTCGACCCGACAAGCTGGATTTCGCCAGCCAGCCCTGGTTCGGTCCCAGCAAGCAGTGCAGCGCCCACCGTACGCAATTGCTCGCGGCGGCGACCAATGACCACCCAAGCTGCGCCGACGCCGTCTCCACCGCCACCGGACGATCCGGCGGTGAAGGCAAAAGAGCCGGCCAACGACAAGCCGCCAGCGGCAGCGGAAAAGCCGCCGGCCAAGAAGCCGGACAAGCCACGCATCGTCATCGGTGTGGCCATCATCGTGACGATCATTTCTGCCTATGCCCTGTCGCTCCTCGGCGTGCACTTGCTGGAAAAGTCGGAAGGCCCATTGCCGCCCCTGGATCTGAGCCAGGGTGGGGGCGATGCGACCATCGTGCAGTTGCGGCTCGAGGAGCTGAAGCCCGTCGCTAATCGCCTCTCGGTGAATGTGCTCGTCTATCCCGGGATTGCGCAATACGACAATCGCTACGACGTGCTGGGCTCCGACGTCGCCGTGCGCCTGTATCCCACGAGCGACCTGGGGGACCTGCACTTTCCGAAGGGAAAGGCGCCGGCCCAGCTCACCACTACCGTCGAGGCGCACGGCGATCCGGGTAACTGGCCGTTCGACTCCTACCACTCCGAGCCGATCTCGGCCGACGCGTTCGTCGGGTCCGGCGACAACCTCAGAAAGGTGCCCGCGCGCGTCGAGGTGACCGGATCGCTGGACGGCTGGGACATCAGCGTCAACCGTCTGCGCGACGCCAGCGCGCTGCCGACGTCACGCGCCACCGACAACGGGAACGTGGTCATCACGCTGCGCCGGGCCAAGGGTCCGCTGATCTTCGACCTGGGCATCTGCCTGGTGCTGATCAGCCTGCCGACGTTGGCGCTGCTGGTGGCGATTCCGATGGCACTGGGCAGACGGAAGTTCTTGCCGCCGTTCGCCACGTGGTATGCGGCGAACCTGTTCGCCATCGTTCCGCTGCGAAATATCCTGCCGGGCGCTCCACCGCCCGGTGCGTGGATCGACCAGGCGATCGTGCAATGGGTGCTGATCGCCTTGGTGACGGCCATGAGCTTGTACATTTTCGCCTGGGTCCGGCAAGGGGACTGACGTCGACCCAATTTGGCTCTGAGCTGGCCGTGGCCTAGACTCGGGGGGTTGCCTTGGGCAGACCTCGGCTGGTCGCGCGTAAGCGCTATCGGCCCCGCGTGCCCTTCGGTGACTACTGCTTTACAAGACCGCGCACGTCAGCTGGTTTTCTCCTGCCGTGCACACGTCAACCAGGTCAGGAGATCCAGTGATTCAGCAGGAATCGCGGCTGAAGGTCGCCGACAACACCGGCGCCAGGGAGATCCTGTGCATCCGTGTGCTGGGTGGCTCCTCGCGGCGTTACGCCGGCATCGGTGACGTCATCGTCGCCACCGTCAAGGAGGCTATCCCCGGCGGCAACGTCAAGCGGGGTGAGATCGTCAAGGCGGTCGTGGTGCGCACCGTCAAGGAACGGCGTCGTCCCGACGGCAGTTACATCAAGTTCGACGAGAACGCGGCGGTGATCATCAAGCCCGACAACGACCCGCGCGGGACCCGTATCTTCGGGCCGGTCGGCCGCGAGCTGCGGGAGAAGCGGTTCATGAAGATCATCTCGCTGGCCCCGGAGGTGCTGTAGATGAAGGTCCATAAGGGCGACACCGTCCTGGTCATCGCCGGCAAAGACAAAGGCGCCAAAGGCAAAGTGCTGCAGGCTTACCCGGACCGTAACCGGGTGCTGGTCGAAGGCGTCAACCGAATCAAGAAGCACACCGCGGTTTCGACCACCCAGCGCGGTGCGCGCTCCGGCGGAATCGTCACCCAGGAGGCCCCGATCCACGTCTCCAACGTGATGGTGGTCGACTCGGACGGCAAGCCCACCCGAGTCGGCTACCGGGTCGACGAGGAGACCGGCAAGCGGGTCCGTATTTCCAAGCGCAACGGCAAGGACATCTGATGACGACCGCCGAGAAAGTACAGCCGCGCCTCAAGGTGCGCTACCGCAACGAGATTCGGGATGCGCTGAACACCCAGTTCGCCTACGGCAACGTCATGCAGATCCCGACCGTGAAAAAGGTCGTGGTCAACATGGGGGTCGGCGAAGCCGCCCGGGATGCCAAGTTGATCAACGGCGCCGTCAACGACCTGGCGCTGATCACCGGTCAACGCCCGGAGATCCGCAAGGCGCGAAAGTCCATCGCGCAGTTCAAATTGCGTGAGGGCATGCCGATCGGCGTCCGGGTCACCTTGCGGGGAGACCGGATGTGGGAGTTCCTCGACCGGCTCACCACGATCGCGCTGCCACGTATTCGTGACTTCCGCGGGCTTTCGCCCAAGCAGTTCGACGGTGTCGGCAACTACACCTTCGGACTGGCCGAGCAGTCGGTGTTCCACGAGATCGACGTGGACAAGATCGACCGGGTTCGCGGCATGGACATCAACGTCGTCACCTCGGCGACGAACGACGACGAAGGACGAGCGCTGTTGCGGGCGCTCGGCTTTCCGTTCAAGGAGAACTGAGCGATGGCTAAGAAGGCACTGGTTAACAAGGCGGCGAAGAAGCCGAGGTTCGCGGTGCGCGGCTACACCCGCTGCAGCAAGTGCGGCCGCCCGCGCGCGGTTTACCGCAAGTTCGGGCTGTGCCGGATCTGCCTGCGCGAGATGGCGCACGCGGGCGAGCTGCCCGGTGTGCAAAAGAGTAGCTGGTGACGGGATATAAACCATGACGATGACTGACCCGATCGCAGACTTCTTGACCCGTCTGCGCAACGCCAATTCGGCCTACCACGACGAAGTGTCGTTGCCGCACTCGAAGATCAAGGCCAACATCGCCGAGATCCTCAAGAAAGAGGGATACATCACCGATTACCGGACCGAGGACGCTCGGGTCGGCAAGTCGCTGGTGGTCCAGCTCAAGTACGGGCCGAGCCGCGAGCGCAGCATCGCCGGCCTGCGCCGGGTGTCCAAGCCGGGGTTGCGGGTGTACGCGAAGTCCACCAACCTGCCGCGGGTGCTCGGCGGCCTGGGCGTGGCGATCATCTCGACCTCCTCGGGCCTGCTGACCGACCGTCAGGCAGCCAGACAGGGCGTGGGCGGCGAAGTCCTCGCGTACGTGTGGTGAGGGGAATCGAAAATGTCGCGTATTGGTAAGCAGCCGGTTCCGGTCCCCGCCGGAGTCGACGTCACGATCGATGGCCAGAACGTATCGGTGAAGGGACCCAAGGGTTCCCTGAATTTGACGGTCGCCGAGCCAATCACGGTGTCGCGCAACGACGACGGCGCCATCGTGGTCGCCCGCCCCGACGACGAGCGGCACAACCGTTCGCTGCACGGGCTGTCCCGCACCCTGGTGGCCAACCTGGTGACCGGTGTGACAGAGGGCTACACCACCAAGATGGAGATCTTCGGGGTGGGCTATCGCGTGCAGCTCAAGGGCAGCAACCTGGAGTTCGCGCTGGGGTACAGCCACCCGGTGGTTATCGAAGCGCCCGAAGGCATCACGTTCGCGGTGGCGACACCGACGAAGTTCTCGATCTCCGGGATCGACAAGCAGAAGGTCGGCCAGATCTCGGCGAACATCCGCCGTCTGCGTCGTCCCGACCCGTACAAGGGCAAGGGCGTTCGCTACGAGGGCGAGCAGATCCGCCGCAAGGTCGGAAAGACAGGTAAGTAATCATGGCGC
>NZ_DATJYB010000399.1:0-3841 GCF_035499775.1 Mycobacterium sp.
GGTGCCAGCCCGTACATGCCGGCGTAGGCGCGCATGTAAAACTCGCCGGCGATCTTGGCCGCCGCGTACGGCGAAAGCGGGTCGAGGGCAGTGTCCTCGGTGGCAGGCAAGGTGGACGGCGCACCGTAGCGGGCGCCACCCGAGGTGGCGTACACGATCCGCCGTCCTCGCGCGCGCCGGCTCGCCTCCAGCAGGTTGACGGTACCCAGCACGTTGTTGCGGGCGTCAAGAAGCGGATCACTGACGGACTTGCGTACGTCGACCTGCGCGGCCAAATGGAACACCACATCGGGGTTAGAGCCCGCGACGATGTCGGCCAGCTCGGGGTGCCGGATGTCGGCTGCGACGAAGTTAAAGCCGCCGGGGCCCCTGAATCGGTGGGCCGACTCGAGGTTGGCAACCGACGGGCCGGAGCTGAGGTTGTCGACTCCCGTCACCTGGTGCCCTTCCGCCAGCAGGCGATCGACGAGAGTGGAGCCGATGAACCCGGCGGCGCCGGTGACGAGAGTGCGCATTATCGGCTATCTCCATTTCGGCGATGAATTGTGTACGGCGGCAACCGGCTTGAAGCGGAATCGGAGACCACGCGGTCGTACGGGCCGATCGCGTCGCGGACGTAGCTGCCAATCTGACGCAAGGACCGTTCGGCCTCCGGCACCAGCGGCGCGGCGATCTGAAACACATGCATCTGGCCAGGCCACACCCGCAGCTGGACCGATACTCCAGCCGCAGCCAGCCGCCGCGCGGCCAGCCGGGCATCATGGAGCAGGACCTCGGAACCCGATACCTGGATCAACGTGTGGGGCAAGCCGGGCTCGATGTGGTCGAGCGGTTCGTAGATCTCCTCGGGACGCTTGTCGCGTTGGCCCGCCCTGGTGATCAGGTCGACGAATGCGTCAAATGTCTTGGCGGAGAACATCGCATCGCTGCGGACGTTGGGGTGCGCATGCCTGCGTTCGTTCGCCACTTGCATCAGCGGTGACATGCCGACGATGGCCGCGGGCTGCTCCCCCTCGTTGAGCAGTCGTTCGGCCAGCGCGAGTGACAGGTAGCCTCCAACGGAGTCGCCGGCCAAAACGATCTGGTCGGGCCGGTAGCCACTGTCCCGCAGCCACCGGTAGCCGTCATAGCAATCATCGATGGCCGCACCGATCGAGTGCTTAGGCATCATCCGGTAGTTCATCACCAGCACCGGAGTATCGGCGTACTTCGACAACTTGGTGACGAGCCGGTCATGCGTGTTGGCGCCGCAGGTCAGGAAGCCGCCACCGTGCATGTACAACACGACGCCGCGGGTGCCGTCCGCGGGCAGAACACCCGCGGCACGGACCAATCGCGCGGTGCAATGCGCCAAGCGAATCGTGGCGCGAACGCTACCCGGCGTCGGCGTCACCGCCCCGGCCGCGAACTCGATGAGGCCCCACGGCCACGGCACGCGCGCAAGACGGCTACCAATTGTCAGGGCCGGCCGGATGGAAAGCCGTGCGCCGAGCCAGAAAAGCCGGCCGGCGACGCTGGGATCATCCTCGAGGACCTCCAGGACCTCCCGAACCATGCCCGGGCCTTGCCCGTCGAACACGTTCGACACTCCCCGATTGGCCGCGGCTACATCGGCACCGACGGCGGCCAGGCCAGCAGGCCGACCCGGTTCCGTGAGGGTTCCTTGTGCGTTTTGCAGCTCAGCCATCGGCCTGATGTCCCAGGGCCGCTGCGGCATCCTCGACGGGCGCGGACATGCTACCGCTTCCGGTGCCGCGGGTGGCGCGGACCCGCGGGCGTTTCACGTCGAATCCGCGCCACGCGGAGACGGCGTCAAGCACCGGAGCCACATTGGTGGCCCACCAGATGTGGTGGTTTGGATGGGTGGCACGCTTGCGCCACAAGTCGGCGGTGTGGTGCAGCCAGGTCAACAGAATGGCGACGCGCTCGTCGATGCATTCATCGACGCGCCCACGGTTGCCGGTGTCCGCGTCCGCTCGGTCGCCTGCGGCACGCAGCGCAATACGCTCGCGGTCTAACAGGCCCCCCACCCGCAGCCGCTCAGCGACGACCGTGCCCAGATCGGCTCGCTCCATCTGGCAGCTCACCGTCAGGATCATCAGGTACTCGTCGATCAGCGCAGGCTGGCCCGGCCGCGCCCCGCCCCAGTCCACGATGCCGGTGACCGGCCCCCGCACACCAGCCACCCGAACGTTGCCGGGTCGGTAGTCGCCGTGCGTCCAACTCACCGGCACACGAAAGCCGACGAGGGCCTCCCGGAGTATCGTTCCGAGCCGATCCACCTCGGGAACCAGGCGCGGATCCAACCGCCGGCAAATGTCCGTCAGGCGCGCCAGTGGTTCGACGACCCACCGCCGCAACAGACAGACGTCGTCGATGACGACGAACGTTGCAGTCTGCCGGTGCAGCGGCGCGATGGCTCGCAGGGCCGCAGCGGTCAGCTCCTCAACACGGTTCGGGCGGCGTCCCAGCAGCTCAGCCAGGTCCATTTCCGGCCGATAGGACTCCACGGACACCGTCTCATCGGTGCGCTCGTCGAAGGCCAGGATCCGCGGCAGCAGTGCGCGCCACTCGTCGTCGAGTCCCGGGTGGATGGTGAGCTCGGCGAGCACCCGCCGCTGCGTGCGCAGATCCGCGGCTCCCAGCATGCCGCGGGCCACCTTCAAAACCGCCGCGGGCAGACCCTGCTGGGACCGCATCAGAAACGCGGCCGTGTCGTCGACGAGTTCTGTCGGCGGCATGCTTAGTTCGAGGTCGATAAGACCGATCGGGAGTCCAGTGAGGTCGATCAGTCGGGCGCCTGAGTGGGACCATACCGGAAATGCACTCATAGTCCGAGCTTACATACTAATTGTCAAAATACAAAGCATTTGCAGGACTATTAGTCTTGGATGCCCCAGCAAGCTGAGGAAGCGCTGCAGTCGAATCATTCTGGGCCGCAGGTAAACTCAACTTCTACGACCGATACAACGCGCGACCACCCGCGCCGCCCCTAGGCTCGCCGTCGGCGACCGGATCGGGGCCAACAAATCGAACCACTCGGACGGCAAAACACATAACCCTGGGTTCTCCAAACAGGGTCAAGCCGTGGGGGATGCTATCCCTCGTCGATCCACAGCCGCTCCGTCAAATCGTCAAACGTAACCAACACGAGCGGATCATCGCGCCGCAGCAGCGCCGACTTGCCCATCTTGGCCTGCACCGTCCAACCCTCAGAATGCCGCAACTGCACGACCAGATTCGCCAGTGCATCTACGCCCGAAAGTCCGGCCAGCTCGGCCGGCACGGTATGGAAGATCTCAGGAAACGCCAGCCCCGCCAAGCTGTCCTGCTGGTAACCCACCATCTGTGCAAACGCCGCATTTGCGAACAAGATGATGCCGCCCCGCGACATAGCGAGCGCAGGAACTGGAAGCCGGTCCAACACCACCAGGGCAGGCAGGCGCGTCAGGATATCCATCGGTGAATCGCCGAAACTCCCATTACGCCGCCGCTCAATGCGCTGACCGACGTCGATACCAACGCCGTCGCGCGGATGGTCCTGTGCGGCCCATCCATTCGATGTGGATGGGGCAGACGTCAGCGTCCCCGGCTGCGTAGTCCTGACCGACATGTGCTCCTCCTAAACGCAAGCCGACCGACCCCGCAAGGCAGGCCCCTCGTTCCTGCCGCGCCTGGGTGCGACCCAGCATACATATACCGACAGTTCATCTAGTCGGGTAGAATACATACTAGTTGTAGCATTGCCTAGTCTTGGTTAAACCGACAGTCTTCTGACAACGCATAGTCTTCGAGTAACATGGCAAAACGTGGGTGAACGCGGGATGACAGGTATATAGTG
>NZ_DATJYB010000400.1:0-3822 GCF_035499775.1 Mycobacterium sp.
AACCGCATCAGCTCGCGGATACCTTCTCGCGCTTGCCGTGGCCGCGCCCGACGTGCGATTCGGCGCGCATTCGTTCCACCATGTGCGGGTAGTGCAGTTCGAACGCCGGACGCTCGGAACGGATCCGGGGCAGCTCGGTGAAGTTGTGCCGCGGCGGCGGGCAGCTTGTCGCCCACTCCAGCGAATTGCCGTATCCCCACGGGTCGTCGACGGTGACCACCTCGCCGTAGCGCCAGCTCTTGAAGACGTTCCACACGAACGGAAGCATCGACGCGCCCAGGATGAACGCCCCGATGGTCGAGACGACGTTGAGCGTCGTGAAGCCGTCGGTGGGCAGGTAGTCCGCATAGCGGCGCGGCATACCCATGTCGCCCAGCCAGTGCTGCACCAAAAATGTTGTGTGGAAACCGATGAACGTCAACCAGAAGTGCAGCTTGCCCAGCCGCTCGTCGAGCAGCCGACCGGTCATCTTGGGGAACCAGAAGTAGAGGCCGGCGAAGGTGGCGAACACGATGGTGCCGAACAGCACGTAGTGGAAGTGCGCGACCACGAAATAGCTGTCCGTCACGTGGAAGTCCAGCGGCGGGCTGGCCAGCAGCACACCGGTCAGACCGCCCAATAGGAACGTGACCAGGAAGCCGATCGAGAACAGCATCGGCGTCTCGAATGTCAACTGGCCCTTCCACATAGTGCCGATCCAGTTGAAGAACTTGATCCCGGTGGGCACCGCGATCAGATACGTCATGAAGGAGAAAAAGGGAAGGAGTACGGCGCCGGTGGCGAACATGTGGTGCGCCCACACCGCGACGGACAAAGCCGCGATCGACAGCGTCGCATAGACCAGCGTGGTGTAGCCGAAGATGGGCTTGCGGGAGAACACCGGGAAGACCTCGGACACGATCCCGAAGAACGGCAGCGCGATGATGTACACCTCGGGGTGGCCGAAGAACCAGAACAGGTGCTGCCACAACAGAACTCCGCCGTTGGCCGGGTCGTAGACGTGAGCCCCGAGGTGGCGGTCGGCGGCCAGCCCGAACAGCGCCGCGGTCAGCAGCGGGAACGCGATCAGCACCAGGATCGACGTCACCAGGATGTTCCAGGTGAAGATCGGCATCCGGAACATCGTCATGCCGGGGGCGCGCATGCAGACCACGGTGGTGATCATGTTGACGCCGCCCAGGATGGTGCCCAGACCCGCGACGATCAGACCCATGATCCACAGGTCGCCGCCGGCACCGGGCGAGTGGATCGCATCGGTCAGCGGGGTGTAGGCGGTCCAGCCGAAGTCGGCCGCCCCGCCCGGCGTGATGAAGCCGGCCGCCCCCATCAGCGCGCCGAACAGGAACAACCAGAACGAGAAGGCGTTCAGCCGCGGGAAGGCCACATCGGGCGCGCCGATCTGCAGCGGCAGCACCAGGTTGGCGAAGCCGAACACGATCGGGGTGGCATAGAACAGCAGCATGATCGTGCCGTGCATGGTGAACAGCTGATTGAACTGCTCATTCGACAGGAACTGCAGCCCGGGCAGGGCCAGCTCGGTGCGCATCAACAGCGCCAGCAGCCCGCCGATGAAGAAGAACATCATGCAGGCGACGCAGTACATGATGCCGATCAGCTTGTGATCGGTGGTGGTGACCAGCTTGTAGACGAGGTTCCCTTTGGGACCCATCCGCGCCCGGAACGGACGAACGGCCTCGAGTTCTCCCAAGGGGGGCGCTTCGGCTGTCAACAGCTCCTCCAAACATCCAGCATCGGACCCGGGCTCAGAAACCAAGTGATGTGGAGAATCTTAGCCCCCGATCAGGTCAGGGGAAGGTCTGAGTCCTACAAACTGTCGTAATTGCTTCACCTCGTTTCGGCAGAGGGGTCCGAGCTGCGCGGATGTTACCGTCGAACCCGTGCTTTTCGGCGGGATGCGACTCACTGTGGCCGCAGCCTCGCTGGCAGCGGCATTGGTCTTTATGGTGCTGACATGCAGCGCCTGCGGATCAGACCAGCCTCCCAAAGCGAAGCGATCTGTGCCCACCCCCACCACGCAGATCGCGGGGGCCGGGGTGCTGGGAAACGGTCGCAACGCGGACGACTCCTGCGCGAAGGATGCCGCCGGGCCCGACCCGGGGCCGCCGACCCGGACGGCACACAACGCCGCGGGCGTCACTCCGGACGTGGTCCAGGTGCCGACGGAGCCGCGGCGCATCGTGGTGCTCTCCGGTGACCAGCTCGACGGCCTGTGCGCGCTGGGCCTGCAGTCCCGGGTGGTCGGCGCCGCCTTGCCCGACGGCTCCTCCAGCCAGCCCTCCTACCTGGGCAACACGGTGCACGGGCTGCCCGGTGTGGGCACCCGCAGCTCTCCGGACCTGAACGCCATCGCGGCCGCTCACCCGGATCTGATCCTGGGCTCGGTGGCCGTGACGCCCAAGTCGTATCCGCAGCTCGCCGCGATCGCCCCGACGGTGTTCACCGGCGCACCGGGCGCGGCCTGGCAGGACGGCCTGCGTGCCATCGGGGCCGCGGTGGCCCGCAGCGCCGCGGTGGAAGGGCTGCTCAGCGAGTTCGCCCAGCGGGCCGCCGAGATGGGCGCCAAGCGTGACGCGACGCACTTCCAGGCGTCCGTCGTCCAGCTGACCGACAAGACCATGCGGGTTTACGGGGCTAACAACTTCCCGGCCAGCGTGCTGAGCGCCGTCGGGGTGGACCGGCCGATGTCGCAACGGTTTACCGACAAGCCCTATATCGAGTTCGGCACCACCGACGCCGACCTGGCGCGCAACCCAGACTTGAGGGCGGCTGACGCCGACATCATCTATGTGTCCTGTACGTCACCGGCCGTCGCCGAAGGCGCCCCTCGCATCCTGGACAGCGACCCGTGGCGGCGGCTGTCCGCCAACCGCGACAACCGGGTCTTCATCGTCAACGACGAAATATGGCAGTCCGGCGAGGGTCTGGTCGCAGCCCGCGGGATCGTCGACGACCTGCGTTGGATCAACGCGCCGATCAATTAAGGGCGGAGCCTACGCCGCACTGACACTGTGTCCACGGCGCAAAAGTGCGTTGCGCTCTCAGCGCAGAATCAACGACATAAACCTGCGCACACCCGCGGCGGCGTCACTGTCAAGGGAGTGCTATCCGAAGAGCTTTGCTGATTTCCTGCATTGTCGACGAGGTCAGCGCGCCGACCCACTCGGTGAGTTCATCGTGGTAGAGCTGCACGAGGTCATCCACCAGCACAAAGCCGACGAGTGGGTCGGCGCTGGTCAGCGCCACGACCGTGGGTACGCGAGCATTCTTGGACGTTGTCGTGATTCGAGCCGCCAATACGGTGTCAAGGTTCCTATTCCGCGAGTTGTTACTGAGAATCACCCAGGGCTTCGCACCGTGGCCAAGGTCCACGCGGTACGCCTGGCCCCGCATCCCGCGATTCACAAATGGCCCTCGGTCCGGCGCGCGTAGCGGTCCCGTGCCGTCCGCCGCTCGACATGAGCGGGCTCGCTGTTGAACTCCTCGGCGAGTTGGGCGTAGCCGGCGTCGAGGACTGCTTCGCGCAGCGCCTCGGCCCCGGCCTGGAGCAACGCGCGTAGCGCACTGGCCTCGGATTTGATGTCGCCCTCGCCGCGTTGACTCGCCCACCGACGCAGCACTTCGAACGACGGCGACCCCTCGCTGAGGTAGGGCGCGATCGTCGCCTCGTCGGAGTCTTTGAGAATCAAACTGACTCGCTTGCTCATGCGTCTCATCGTACACCACTATCCAGCGCGTAAATGAGTGCATAATATGGCGCACATGCGGTCGGCACACCCACGGCGTCAGCTAGCAGGTTTTGCC
>NZ_DATJYB010000401.1:0-10248 GCF_035499775.1 Mycobacterium sp.
CGGCGACGACGTGCGGTTCATCACCGGAACCAAGTTCACCGACCGGGTCAGCGCCACCGGCGCCACGCACATCGCGTTGCCGCCCGACATCGACTATGACGACAACTTTCTCCAGCAATTTCCCGAGCGCGCAAAGTTGAAGGGGCTCAAAGCGGCTGTGTTCGACGTTGAGCACGTCTTCGCCAAACCGGCCAAGCTGCAGTACGAAGCGATCATGGCCGCCCACACCGCACAGCCGGCCGATGTCGTGCTCGCCGAGCAGAATTTCGCCGGCGGCGCGTTCCTGCTCGCACATCGGCGGCCCACGCGCCCGGCGGTCGTCGTGTCCAGTGTGATTCCGCTGGTGATGCCTAGCGCCGACACCGCACCGTTCGGCATGGGCCTACCCCCGGCGCGGTTGTTTAACCGCCGGCGCAATGCCATCTTGGCCGCGCTGAACCGCCGCGTCTGGGCGCGCGCCGACGACACCCTCGATCGGCTCCACCGCGCCGTGCACGGCCGAGCCCTGCCGGGCCAGATAATGAACTGGCTCGCCTGGGCCGACGCGGTCGTCCAGTTCACCGTGCCTTCCTTTGAGTACCCCCGCTCGGATGCACCGGCGTCGCTGCACTTCATCGGCCCGTTGAGCGCCAGCGGATCGCAGGCACCGCCGCCGGACTGGTGGGGCGACCTCGATGGCGCGCGCCCGGTCATCCATGTAACCCAAGGCACGTTCGCGAACAAGGACTACGCCCAAGTGATCGCGCCGACGCTCGAGGCGCTCGCCGGCGAGGATGTGCTGGTCACGGTGGCCACGGGCGGTCGCCCGCTCGACACACTGCCACCGCTGCCGGCCAACGCACGCGCCGCCGAGTACCTGCCTTATGACGAGTTGCTGCCCCGCACCAACGTTTTCGTCACCAACGGCGGGTACGGCGGAATCCAATACGCCCTGCGCTACGGGCTACCGATCGTCGCCACCGGTGGCAAAGAAGACAAGCCCGAAGTCGGCGCTCGCGTCGCCTGGTCTGGTGTCGGGCGACGCATCAGAACAGAACGACCAACGCCAAGCGCTCTGCGCCGCGACATCCTGGCCGTACTGAATCAGCCGCGCTACCAACGAGCTAGCCGACGCGTGGCAGCCGAGATGGTTGCAGCCCCCGGCTTCACCGGCTTAGCCGACATCGTTGATCGGTTGGTGGCAGCCTCCCCAGAAAGAGTGAGAAAACTACCGAAGATTCCTTGATATCGAACGGAAGAATTATTCGCCGCATGTGATTGTGCCGTAAACGCAACTCGCAACAGTTGCTGGCCGATCACTCCCGTTATGTCATGACGATCAACGTTTCGATCGGCTGCCGCAAGCCGAACCTCAAACGGCACGCCGACACCGAACGACCGCCGGCCCGGCCGGACCGGACCCCCGAGTCCCGTAAGACTGGTTCGGTGATCCTTCCCGGTGAAGGGGGGCTAAGCGGCACACTATTTGGCGCGACGGAGCTGAAGATCGGCTACGCCCAGTTGTCGACGGTGGATCAAGATCTCACGGTGCAGCGGGAGGCGCTCGCGGCGCTTGGTGTGGACCCGAAGCGGATCTGTGTCGACCACGGTCTGACGGGCACGAACCGAGAGCGGCCCGGATTGCGCCAAGCGCTAGCCGCCTGCCACGGCGGTGACATGCTCGTCGTGACAAAGCTCGACCGGCTCGCCCGGTCCTACACGACATCGCTGACGAACTCACCGCCAGCGGTGTGCTTATCAATATCGGCCGCGACTTGATGACAAACAGCGCGGTCCGCGCGATCAACGCCGTGTTCCGAGACGAACGGTTGGCGCCCGACCCCGAACGCAGCCACGAAGACAGCAGGGTGACCGCCGAAAATGAGTCGACGCAGCTCGTCTGCTGAGGCGCCGGTGCTTAGTTCGACCACGAGATTTGGGAACAGATTTGGGAACAATACGCCGGTGAAACAACCTTAAATCGGTGTGACACGGCGCGACGGGCGGGACGCTCGACCCTCGCCGACGTGCGCGTCTGAGACTCCACGAACACCCGAAAATCCCTGGCCCGTAGCTCATAACCCAGCGATAGCCAGACGATGCAATCGGCTTCTCCAGCCCAAGGTAGACGTCTATGGCCCTTCATCGTCCCAGCCCGCCCCGGCGCGCGCGTTCGGCAAAGGCATCGAGTGCGGCGATGACCTCTGGCGAGCGCCAGACGCGGCTCCGTGGGCCCGAGCTGGTCTCGATGATGATGCCTGCCTCCGACAAGGGTTCGAGGTATCGGCGTGCGTGCTTCGAGTCGATGTCCAACTCCTCGGTCAGCAGCGCCGTGTTGATGACCGGGCGGCGCAGTAGAAGATCGGCGATCTGCCACACCGCGGAGTCGCTACGTGCGGTGATCTTGTCGTTCCACTCTGCGCGCATGGCGTGCAATTCAGTGACCAGCTCACGCGCGTTGAAGACCGCCGCGACAGCCGCCTCTGACACGCGGCGGACAATCGGGGCGGAGTCGCCCTCGCGGTAGGCGGTTAGCGCGGCGAAGTAGGAGTCGGTGTCGGTCAGTAGCCCAGCTGATACGGGGACGGTGACGTTTCGCGTCAACCCTTTGCGGCGCAACATCGCCTGGATCAGTGCGCGGCCTGTGCGACCATTGCCGTCGGTGAAGGGGTGGATCGTCTCGAACTGCGCGTGCGCCAACGCGATTTGCGCTAGCGCGGGAATGTCGTCGCGCTGCGCGAAGCGGAGCAAGTCGTCGATGGCTGCTACGACGCGGCTGTGGTGCGGTGGCACGAACATGGCGCCGCGCGGACCGTGGGTGCCCCCGCCGATCCAAACTTGCTCTTCACGCCACCGGCCGGCGGATTTCGGGTCGACGTCGCGCATCAGCGCCTTGTGCATCGCCAGGATCGCGTCGGCGTCGATGTTGTCCGCGAGGTTGATCGCGGCAACCATCGCTACGGTGTTGGCGACGATGACCTTGGCGTTGGCGGTTGTCTTGGCCCCCGGCAGCTCGGCCTCGGCAATGGCCCGCGCCGATGCCGTCAGGTTCTCGATGTTTGAACTGGCTGCGGACTCGGTTCGCAACAGGACCGACGAGAACGGCGCGATCTCGCCGCCGAGCTCGGCGTCGAACCGGGTGACCTCGCGGCTGGCGTCCCCGGCGTCGGCGAGTACGTCGGACGGCAGGTTGACGGTCAGGTCGGCGATGTTGGCGCTGATCGTCGCCTTGTAGTTGCCCTGCTGTTGTCGCGCCGCGCGCACATATGCTGCCGCGGGCGAGATGTCCCAGGGCAGCGTCTCGTACTTGACCGCGGTGCCGGTAAGTGGGTTCATACCACGATTTTACACCCAGTTAGATAAATAAGTGGGTGTAAGTCTCCTCGTTGCACCCACTTATCCGCGGCGTCGACACGGCGACTGCATCGTCGGGCTGCGACTTGGGCCGAACTCATTGCCTCAACGCGACGGGTGACCAACGGGGCAGGTGACGTCCTATAACGCCGCATACCTCAGCGGCTTCCATTTACCATCACTTACGCCTTCCCGAGATGCGTCTTGCCGGCGTCGTATCGCCTGACGATCAAACCCCCGTTGTGCCAAGAGTGTGCCAAGACAGGCCGACACAGCCCGACACATCGTAGACAGGGCGGAAATCAAACAGCCGCTGAACTGGGCATTTCAAGACGCGATGGCACGGCGTGAAACGCGCTGGACCGTCTGGCCCGGATTTACACACCAGCGGTCGGCGGTTCGATACCGTCCGCGCCCACCAATGTTATTGCAGCTCAACATGGTTCAGTGGGCCATCCCCACGATGAGGCCTGATCGCCGCACTTATTGGGCTCACTGGCGTTAGCGCACGCGGCCAAGCAGCGCCGCGACTAGATCCAGGGCGGCGTCAATCTCGGGTTCGCCACCTCCAAGCACGTGGGCGTAGAGGTGTGGATCGCACATTCGGACGATCGCGTCGCCGCACACAGCGGGCGGCAGCGGTAGTTCGAGTCGCCCGGCAGCCACTTCGGTGGCCAGCATGTCGCCGATCAGCCGTCCCGCGGTCTGCTCGACTTGGCCCGGCAATAAGAAGAGCCGCACGAACAGCAAGGGCTCGCGTTCGGACAGCGTGCGCAGAGGCGGGGCGGAGATGATCGCGCGCATGAACCGGTCCAATACCTCGAGCACGTGTTCCAAGCCACCTTCTGCGGTGGTGTGCGCGGTTGCCCTGTGGAATGTGCGCTCGGTCGCTTGGGCGAGCAGCGTGGCGAGCAGGTTTTCACGATTGCCCACCATTCGGTAGAGGGTGGAGCGGCCGATGCCAAGCTCTGCGGCCAGGGCGGACATGTCCAGCGATTCGCCGGCCAGGTACTGCCGCGTCGCCGCGTCGATGACGGCCTGGCGGGTCAGCGTCGCGCCAAGCCGCTGGTGAGGGATTTGGGGCGACGAGTTCGCTATGCCCACATCCAGCAGACTATGAGATTTTTCGCATTTATGGGCGTGGGACATTAGGAGCAAATGTGCCATAATAGGACATAGTTTACCAATGTTCCACCAGAAGGGGTTGCAATGGACGTCCGCAAAGCCGTCGGATGTGGTGCGACGGTCGCATGCAGGCCGACACCGGCTGCCAGCGCGGTCGGGGTCGTTTCCTGCCGCGAGCAGGATCGCGCCGCAACCGCGTCGACCCTGCAAGGAGTCTGTTAAATGCCAGAACTCGTCCGCCCCGATGTTGACGCAATCTCGCAACAGGGCGCACCCGGCGGCTTCGAATTGGTGCTGGCCTCGGCAGCGTTCCGAACGATCAGCGATCACATCCCCGGTCACGAACTGCGCACCATGGCAGCGGCTTTGGTGCAGCATCCGGGTCCGGCGCTCACGCCGGTAATCGATCTCGTGCGTGAGCTGGTCCCGATCGCGCTGGGCAGCGACAGCCAGAGCACGTCGCGCGACCGTCGGTTCGCGGATCCAGCCTGGCGCACCAACCCGGTGCTACGGCGGATCGCCGACGGATATCTCGCATCCTGTCAAGCGGTCGAGCGCATCGTGGCCGATGCCGAGGTGGACTGGCGCACCAAGGAGCGCGTCAAGCTGTTGACAGACAATCTGTTGGCGGCTGCGGCACCGAGCAACAACCCGGTTCTGCATCCGTTGTCGTGGAAGCGTGCGATCGACACGGGCGGGCAGAGCTGGCTGCATGGATTGCAACAGCTTTTCAGCGATATGGGTGCGCCTCCGCGACTTCCGGCGACGGTCGACACCACCGCGTTCTCAATCGGCGAAAACATCGCCGCCACCCCGGGGAAGGTCGTCTGGCGCGGTGAGCTGTTCGAGCTGGTCCAGTATGCCCCGACGACCGAGACCGTCGACGAGATTCCGGTGCTGTGCGTGGCCTCGCCGGTCAACAAGTTCTACCTTCTCGATCTCGGCCCGCAGAGATCGGTCATCGCCGCCGAACTCGCCTGCGGACGTCAGGTCTTCGTCATCTCGTGGGTCAACCCGGATCAACGGCACCGCGAGGCCGGTCTTGATGAGTACACCTCGAGCATCCTTGAAGCGCTCGATGCGATCGACGCGATTACGGCCGGCGACCGCGCCCACTTGCTCGGACTGTGTGGGGGTGGACAACTCGCTGTCGCTGTGGCCGGCTATCTGGCGGCCACCGGGCGGCAGGCGCGGTTGGCGACGCTGACGCTGGCGATCACCGTTATCGACTTCGAGCGGGGCGGGCCGCAGGGCGCGCTGGTCGATCGAAAGGTGGCGAAACGAGCGATCGCGCGCGCCACCAAAGACGGGCTCTTCGACGGCAGGAACAGCGCTGTGGCCTTCGCCTGGCTTCGACCTAACGACGGGATCTGGGCCAACGTCGTGAACGACTATCTGCTCGGTCAGCAACCGCCGGCCGAGCCGTTGCTGTATTGGGCCGCAGACCAAACCAACCTGGCCCTGCAGTTAGGCGTGGATCTTCTAGAGATGGTGGTGGACAACGGTTTCGCCGCCCGGACGGTGCGGGTACTCGATCAGGCGATCGACCTGCGCAACGTCACGGTGGACACCTACGTGCTGGGCGCATCGACCGACCACATCTCGCCCTGGCGTGACTGCTACCGGACCCGCGCCCTGCTGGGTGGATCGACGACGTTCGTGCTGGCTCGCGGTGGGCACGCGGTCGCTATCGCGACCCCACCCGGTAATCCGAAGGCCAGCTACCGCACCGGCACTTCGCCAACGCTGGATCCCGAACAGTGGCTGGCTGAGTCGACCGACAACCCGGGTAGCTGGTGGGAGCACTGGAATCAGTGGATCCAGCAATGCACCCCGACAACCCGTCCGGCACCCACCACCCTGGGGTCAGTGAGTACGCCGGCCCTTGCGGATGCCCCCGGTGCCTACGTTCGTGAGATGCTCGCATGAATCACCCCCTCTTCGATCCGACCGGCTCACAGCCCAAACCGCCGATAGTCGCGGCCGGAACGGCAGCCGAGTTCGGACATCCGCTGCTCGAATTGCGTTGGTACGGCGAACTCGCCCGTCTAGTAGCCGACCCGGTGCTGTGCGGGCGTGGCGTGCCGCGCGGAGACGGCCGCAGCGTCCTGCTGTTGCCGGGTTTTCTCGTTGGCGACAGTTCGCTGTCGTTGCTCGCACTGTTTCTCCGGCGTATCGGATATCGCCCGATGCAATGTGGGATCCGGTTGAACTCCGGCTGCTTTGCCACCTTCGACCGCCGTATGGTCGACAAGCTCGTTCGCGCGCACGACAGCAGTGGTGGGCGCGTCGCGATCATCGGGCACAGTCGCGGGGGCCACTACGCACGCTCGTTGGCCGCACGGCACCCAAACCTGGTGTCACATGTGGTCACTATGGGCGCCGGACTCGAAGATCCCCTGGATGTGTCGGCGCTGTGCCATCGGGTAGCCGTCACCGTGCGGACCGCGCTGCGCACGGGCGATCCGCAGCGAGCAGCCCTGGGTTGCCTCGCGGCCGGTTGCAGCTGCGCGCCTTCCCGCGCCTTCCACATGGCTGTTCCGGACGAGGTCAGGATGACCTCGATTTACTCGCGCAGCGATGGAGTCGTGCGCTGGTCGTCGTGTGTCGCCGACTACGCCGACTGTGTCGAGGTTCCGGGCAGTCATCTGGGGATGGCCTTCAGCCGCCACGCGTACCGAGCGGTGGCACACGCTCTCGCCCAGCCGAGCAGGTAGCGATTCGTCCGACGCGGAGATAGCGCGTCACAACCGGAAGGAAAAACGATGGGAGTGGTCGAAACTCCACGCGGAACGATCGTGGAGATTCCGCGCACTGGTAACCCGTTTCCGCGGACCGGGATTTCACGCGACGCGCGCGGCATCCCGCGCTTCGATGACCTGCCTCCGACGTTGCTGGAGGTGCTGCGGTCACACGTGGCAAGCCAGCCCGACGCCGAGGCGGTCGTCGAAATCGGCGGCGACCGATTGTCCTACCAAGAGTTGTGGGACAGAGCCGCGCGGGTGGCCGGCGGGCTTCGAGCCGCTGGACTGGGGCGTGGTGATCGTGTCGCGGTGCGCTACCCGGCCGGCCTCAACTGGGTGCTGGCGTTCTTGGGCACGATGATGAGCGGTGGGATAGCGGTGGCGGTCAACACCCGGTCGACCCGACCGGAGGTGGAATTCGTCCTGGCCGACGCCGGGGTCCGGGTGGACCTCGCGGCCGATGCCGCGCTGCCCGACGGCGACCCGTATGTCGAGGAGGGCCTCGGCGCCGACGATGTGGCCGCACTCTTCTACACGTCAGGCACGACCGGGCATCCGAAGGGCGTTCCTACCACGCACAAGGCATTTCTTACCAACGCGGAGAATATGATCCGGTGTCTCGGGGTGCCGCAGGGGGTGGGTGCGGAGCTACGCACCCTGATCTGCGTGCCGTTGTTTCACGTGACGGGCTGCAATTCGCAGCTGCTGACTGCTTTGTACGTCGGCGGAACCTCAGTGATCATGCCTGCGCTCGACCTGCCGACCCTGGCCGGACTGCTGTCCACCGAGCGCATTACGTTTCTGGTATCTGTACCTGCCGTGTACTCGTTGTTGTTGCGGAATAAGGCATTTGCGCGCTCGAATGTGTCCGGTGTGCGGTGGCTGGCTTATGGTGGTGCGCCGATCGCGCCCGCGTTGGTGCATGCGCTGAAAGAGGCTTTCCCCGCCGCGACGCTGCTCAACGGCTACGGCATGACGGAGACGGCATCTCTGATGGCCGTGTTGCCCGACAGCGACGTGGTCGAGCATGCCGACTCGGTCGGCTACGCCGTCCCGGCCGTCGACTTGGGCATTGTTTCGATCGCCGACGATCCGCGCGTCGGCGAACTAGTGGTCCGCGGTGCCAATGTCACCAACGAATATTGGGACCGCCCAGAGGCTACCGCCGACACGATCGTCGACGGATGGCTGCACACCGGGGACGTTGTGCGTGTCGACGACGCGGGCCGCATCCACATCATCGACCGGGTCAAAGACATCATCATCCGCGGCGGGGAGAACGTGTCGAGCGTGGAGGTTGAAGGCGTGCTGCTCGCGGCGCCCGGCGTCACCGATGCCGCCGTCCTCGCTGTCCCGGACGACGTCATGGGTGAGAAGGTCGGCGCGGTCCTCTACAGCGATGGTGCGGTGGATCTGGCGGCCGTTATCGGGCACTGCTGCGAGCACCTCGCTCAGTTCAAAGTGCCCCAATACGCGGTGGTGGTTAACGAGGCACTGCCGCGCACCGCGACGGGCAAACTGCTCAAGACCCGACTGCGCGAACAGGTCCAGTGGGGCGCCCCGTTGCGCTGATCGGAACGCGCCATCGCTGTGCCGCCTGCGTCAGCGCACCACGGCTTTGGGTCAAAGCCACTGAGCCACAACAATTTTTCTTCGATATCAGGAGTTTCGGAATATGCCGAGAGCTTGCACAAGCGGGCAATCGTCCGCCAGGAACTGGGCAAGTACCCAACCCGCGCGTCCACGTGCGCGCAACCCGCAAAGAAAGGTGAGCGTGGCCTGAAATGACACCACAACATCAACTACCGATGAACCCCGGACTGGGCCTGACCGGCCGGACCGCGATCATCACCGGCGCCTCGCGCGGTATCGGGTTGGCCACCGCCCAAGCTATCGCGGCGGCCGGCGGCAACGTCGTACTGACGTCTCGCTCCCAGGAGTCCGCGGACGCCGCCGCTTCGCAGGTGAGCGGATCCGCGGTGGGGGTAGCGGCGCACGCCGCCGACGAGGAGGCGGCGCGGCGCTGCATCGAGATCACCCTCGAGCGGTTCGGCAGTGTCGACATCCTCGTCAACAACGCCGGAACCAATCCGGCATACGGACCGATCATCGACCAAGACCACGCCCGGTTCGCCAAGACGTTCGAGGTGAACCTTTGGGCGCCGATCCTGTGGACATCGGTGGCCGCGCGCGCCTGGATGTCCGAGCACGGCGGCGTTGTGGTCAACACCGCGTCCATCGGCGGCATGGGATGCGAGCCGAACCTGGGGTTGTACAACACTTCCAAGGCGGCCCTGATACACATCACCAAACAGATGGCGCTCGAGCTCTCGCCCAAGATAAGGGTGAACGCGGTGGCGCCGGGTGTGGTGCGCACCAAACTGGCCGAGGCGCTGTGGAAGGAAAACGAACAGGAGGTAGTCGCGACCACCCCGCTCAACCGGCTCGGCTCACCCGCGGACATCGGCGCGGCCATCGCGTTCATGGTGTCGGATGCAGCGAGCTGGATGACGGGCGAGACCATCGCCATCGACGGTGGTCAGCGGCTCGGCGACGCACGGCTGTTTCGAGGCGGATCCGCCACCGGTGTGTGAGCGCCGCTGTCGACTCCCGAATGCCGTTGACCGGTATGGGATTTCGCGGCCGTTTCGGCCGGCCGGACTGAAGGACAGTTCGATGGCCGGGCGATTCGGCGGGCCGGCATGCTGTCCCGCGCCCATCGCGGGTACTGCCGAATGCGACTTTGTTCCAGCGGATAAAGACAATTCGCGAAGTGTGCACAAGGCTGAGGATGTAAGAGCGGACGGCGTCTACGCCGCGACATGTGTGACTGGCACTCGTCTGCTCGTCTGAAAGCTCGGCAAAGGAGGCTCAAATGACCGACGCACGAATGGTTAACGAAGAAACCGGGCTGACGATCGCAGGAGTCGAGGCGTATCTGACAAGCCTGTCCAACTGGGGCCGGTGGGGCGACGATGACCGGATCGGGACCATCAACCTGATCACCGACGAGGTCAGAGTGGCGGCCGCGTCCACCATCCGGAGC
>NZ_DATJYB010000402.1:0-5550 GCF_035499775.1 Mycobacterium sp.
GAGTTGGCCGACGTCGCCGACACCGCCATCGCCGAGGTGGCCGAGGAGATCGGGGAACGCCCCACCATGAAGCAGATGGGGCTGGTGATGAAGGCGGCTACCGCGATCGCGGCCGGGAAAGCCGACGGTGCCCGCCTGTCCACGGCGGTGAAGGAGCGTCTGTAAGGGCTGGCACTGCGAAAGCAGCGCCATCGTTTGCACGTCTGGCGCCGGGGTACCCGTGTCGTTATGACGAAGTTCGGCTATACCTTGATGACCGAGCAGAGTGGACCGAAAGATCTTGTGCGGGAAGCAATTTCAGCAGAAGAGTGTGGTTTCGACTTCGAAGTCTGCAGCGATCACTTCTCGCCGTGGCTGGCATCGCAAGGTCATGCTCCCAATGCCTGGGCGGTGCTGGGCGCGGTGGCACAGGTCACCGAGCAGGTCGACCTCTACTCCTATGTGACCTGTCCGACGATGAGGTATCACCCTGCGATCGTCGCGCAGCAGGCCGCAACCGTGCAGATCCTGGCCGACGGGCGGTTCACCCTCGGACTGGGCAGCGGCGAGAACCTCAACGAACACGTGGTCGGGAAGGGCTGGCCGACCATCGAGCGCCGGCAAGACATGCTGCGCGAAGCCGTCAAGATCATCCGCGAGTTGTTCGGCGGTCATCTGGTGAACTGGCGCGGCGACTACTTTCAGGTGGACTCGGCGCGGTTATGGGATCTGCCCGACGTGCCGGTCGGCATCGCGGTGGCGATGGCGGGGGCCAAGGGAGTCGAGAAATTCGCCAGACTCGCGGACCATCTGGTCGCCGTCCAACCCGACGAAGAACTGGTCACCACCTGGCACGCCGCCCGCCAGGCCGCCAACGTGGCCGGGGGCGAACGGGTAATCGGGCAGGTGCCGGTGTGCTGGGACCCGGATCGTGCCGCCGCCATCGAACGCGCATACGACCAGTTCCGCTGGTTCGCCGGCGGCTGGGCGGTCAATGCCGACTTGCCGACGCCGGCCGGTTTCGACGGGGCGACCCAGTTCGTGCGTCGCGAAGACGTCGCCGAGAGCATTCCTTGCGGGCCCGATCTGGATGCGATCGTCGACGCTGTCCGCCCGTACTGGACAGCCGGCTTCACCGAGGTGGCGCTGGTTCAGATCGGCGGTGAGGCGCAGGAGCTCTTCCTGAAGGAGGCGGCCGAACCGTTGCTTGAAGCGCTGCGGGCCGCGTCGAACTGACGCCACGTTTGGCGCTCCGCCAGTGGGGTATTCACTTGCCGTCGTCCCGGCGGGTTGGGTCCGCTAAGGACTGGGACAGGACGAGAAGAGGGGCCTTCTAAGCAGCAGTTAGGCCGTCGTGATCATTTCCCTCGTCCTCAATCCATAGAGGAGCACAGCGATGTCAAATCGGTTGCAAGGCAAGAAAATCGCAATCTTGGCTGCAGACGGTGTGGAAAAGGTCGAATTCGAGCAGCCGCTCGAAGCGCTGCAGCAAGCCGGCGCCCAGATCGAAGTGTTGTCGCTGAAGACCGGCGAAATCCAAGCCCGCAACCACGATCTCGAGCCCGCGGGGGAACTCACCGTCGATCGTGCGGTATCTGATGCGTCGGTAGACGAATTTGACGGCCTGGTACTGCCCGGCGGCACGGTAAACCCGGACAAGCTGCGGCTGGATGACTGCGCTGTCTCGTTCGTGCGTGACTTCGTCCACTCCGGAAAGCCGGTCGCGGCAATCTGTCACGGACCGTGGACGCTGGTGGAGGCCGGTGTGACGCCGGGCCGGACGGTCACCTCGTATCCCAGTATTCGCACCGACCTGCGCAACTCGGGCGCCCACGTCGTGGACCAGGAAGTCGTCGTCGACGGCAATCTGATCACCAGCCGCTCGCCGTCCGACCTTCCGTCCTTCTGCGCGGCGTTGATCGACGAACTCGCCCACGCCCCTGCGGGCTCGCCACGCTGGCGGCCCTAGCTCACCCCGCCGCGACCGCCGCGGCGATGCGTCGAAAGGTCTACGTTGACGATCACGTACCCGGCGTTGTGCGACGCCTCAGCAGCCGACGAGGTGTACCCGCCACAGGATGACTCCCGTCTGCTGATCGACACGATGCGTGCGACGGGCCTTGTTCCGCACCGTCGGGTGCTCGACTTATGCACCGGCAGCGGCGTTGTCGCGATCGCGGCTGCCGAAATCGGATGTGCCGGCGTCACCGCCTTCGACATCTGCCCGCACGCGGTGCGCTGCTCGCAGAGTAACGCGGCCGGTGCCGGGGTCGACATCGATGTGCGTGAAGGGTCGTGGACGGGCGCCTTGGACTGCGACCCGTTCGATGTCGTCGTCTCCAACCCGCCCTACGTGCCTGCTCCACCGGAAGGCGTTGCCCCCGAGGCGATTCCGGGAAGCGTCGGTCCGTCCTGGGCGTGGGATGCCGGCCCGGACGGGCGGCTGGTGTTGGATCCGCTGTGCGCATCGGTGTCGAAGATGTTGTGCCACGGGGGATCCCTGTTGCTGGTGCAGTCGGCTTTGGCGGGTGTCCGACGATCCCTGGATCATTTGCGTTTCACCGGCCTGAAAGCTGACGTCATTGCTTCCCAACGGATTCCATTCGGTCCGGTATTGACGGCGCGAGCCCACTGGTTGGAGAAGACCGGGCGGCTGCGGCGCGGATGCCGGGAGGAACAACTCGTCGTGATCCGGGCGGACAAGCGTTGACCCGCGTACGCGTGATACCCAAAGGACCGGTGCTGATATCGGGCCCGGTGCAAATCGAGATGCCCGACGGCCGTGTCGTCGAATCCGATCGGTTCACGGTGGCCATCTGTACCTGTGGGCGCAGCCAGGACTATCCGCTGTGCGACACCAGCCATCGCCGGTGTCGACCCTAGGCGAGCACTAGGGAAGCGGTCGGCGCAGCGATGACTGGCCCAGCTTCCAGGACACCATGATGTTGTCCGCCAAGCGATTTTCGACGACGGCAAAGGCTCGCATCCCGAACACGACATCGCAGTCCAGCCTCGGCTCACGAGCCACGAGATCACTGACCACGTCGAGGCGCACCACCTGCTCGTGCACCGCGTCGGCCTCGACGTGCTCCTGGTAGAACGCAATACATTCCCGCGGTGCCTCCATGCTCCGCAGAGCCTGGACCATCCGCCGGGAGCCCGGCGGCGAGGTGATCTCCGTCGCGGCGAAATGCCCGATCGCGGCACCGCGCAACCACCGGTGCAAGCCGAACAGCGACATCAGGTTCACCACCGCCAGCGATTCGGCGGGGACCGCGTCGAGATAACCCAGATAGCTCGAATCCAGGCCGGCGGCGTGCAAGAGATCGGCGAAGAGTTGCTGGTGCAGCCGCGATCCCTCGCCGGCGCCGTACTCGTCGAACTCGACCGCCACAAACGCCGCTTTGGCGCGGCCGGTCAGCCGTGGAATCACCCAGGCGTGCGGATCGCCCTCCTTGAGGTGATAGAGCGACCGGTGCACGAAGTATTCGCGCATCTGCAGCCAGGTTCCGGTGTCGCGCAGGTAGTGCGTCGGACCGGCGGCGTCGACGGGCTCGATTGAGAGTGCTTCCATTTCGGCCGCCGAGGTGTCGCCGGGCTCGATGGGCCCGACGTCGCGGCGCACGCCGGCCAAGAACGCGCGTTCCAGTTCCGCGCGCAGGTTCAGCAGCGCGGGATTCCATTCCCAGGTGGGGTCGACGCCGGAAAACCCCCGGTAGTGCAGCTCGTAGCACATGTACAGCGCCAGCTGCAGATCGAGACCGTAGGGGTCAGAATCGCGCACGGACGCGCTGATGCGGGCGAGCTGGTCGCGCGACGACGGGCCGGTCAGCGCACGTCGGATGGTCATCGACAGCGGTCCGTAGGCGGCCGGCAGGGCCGGTTCGACGATGATCGATGTGCCAGTCATCCTGGTGGCGTACCCGCTGGTCGTCCGGGCAAACGAGGGCCAGTTACTGCGGACTTTCAGTGATTGGTCGCGCCCGTCGGTGCGGGCACCGTGAAGCTGACGTCAACGGTGGTTCCGGTCGGGGTGCTGTCCACTTCGACCGAGTCACTGATGGCCCTGATCAGCAGCAGGCCCCGGCCGCTGTTGCCGGGGTTGGTCGGCGGGGTTTTCCACGAACCGGTGTCGGCGACCCGCACGTGGACCTCGCCGTCGACGGATTGGACCTCGAGCAGCATGGTTCCGGGGTCCTGTCCGCGGTAAGCGTGCTCGATGCTGTTGGTGCACGCTTCGTTGACGACGAGGACGATGTCAGCCGACAGATCGTCGGGTACTTCGGCCCCCCGCAGCCACCCGCTGAGCCGGTGCCGGATACCCCCCAATTGATCGGCGGTCGCACCGCTTTCGATTCGAAGTGGCGCGGATTGGTGCCGGTATATCACCATCGCGACGTCGTCGTCATAGCCTGCCGGCGGAGCCAGCTCACGAAGCACCGCATCCGCGACGCTGTCGAGCGGCAACTTCATCGTCTCCGCCAAAACAGCTGCCGCGCGCCCGATCCCGTCGTCAATCGACTCGTACTTCCGCTCGACCAAGCCGTCGGTGAACAGCATCAGCGCCGAGTCGGACGGCAGGACCTGGGAAGCTTGCGGGCGCGGGCTGTCCCGGCGCACCGCAAGCGGCACCGACCTTGCATCGGTCAGCATGATCGTCTCCGGTCCACAACCCGATTGGGAACCCGATTCGGGACTGGCGAGCACCGCGGGCATGTGGCCGGCGTTGCTGTACTCCAAGATCCCGGATTCGGTGTCCAGGATGGCCAGAAACACCGTCGTGCAGTACGCATCTGGAATGAGCGATGCCGCTGCGTCGAGTTGTTCGAGCAACACGGCGGGTTGGGCTCCGGTGAGCAACAGGGCCCGCGCCGAGCTGCGCAGTTGACCCATGATCGCGGCGGCCGGCAATCCGCGACCTACGCAGTCGCCGACGACGATGCCGATGCGGTGTTCGCCCACCGGCAGCACGTCATACCAGTCGCCACCGATCTCCAACGGCGTGACGGCGGGCTCGTAGCGCACCGCGAAACCCGGGGGTGGCTGAACGGGCGGCAGCATCGTGCGCTGCAGCGTCAGCGATGTCTCGCGGGCGATCTCGAACTGGCGGACATGCTGGATGGCCAGGCTGAGGTGGCCGACCAGTACCGTGACCAGGAGCCGGTCCTCGGCGACCACCCAGCGGGGAACCCTGAGCTCCAGCCACAGTGCAACGTCTCCGGTACCCGACAGCACGGCGACCATGCCGCGTGCCTTACCCGGCGTATCGGGCCCCTCGACCGTCCTGGCGGTCAGCGGCAGTTGATTGCGCGCGTCCTGAAATGTCTGGCGCAGGAACGGATCCAGTTCGCGCCAGGTCGATACCGACGGCTCGCCGGCGACCTGGATGCTTGGTTCACCGCCGCCCGAGGGCCAGATGAGTGCGACCACCCGCTGCACGTCGACTGCCGAGCGGCATTCCTCGAGGGTGATCGACAGCACCTCCGCCAGGCTCTTGGCCACACCCACAGCCGTCGCCAGGCGCAGCACCGCGCTTTCCCTGGCTGCAAACGCCCGTTGGGCGGTAATGTC
>NZ_DATJYB010000403.1:0-17679 GCF_035499775.1 Mycobacterium sp.
CCCGATCATCGGCCACCTCAGCCTGCTCGCCCGTAAGGAACTGCGCGATCTCTTGGAACGACGACCGCCACGGCTCAACGAAGTGGAACAAATTGCGCCCCGGCAGCTCAACGTATTTCGCACCCGATATGCGATCGGCGATGTCCTTGCCCGACTCGGGCGGGATCACGGCGTCGTCGGTGTGGTGGAGGACGAGGGTGGGCACGCGGATCGCGGGAATCAGGGCCCGCACGTCCATTTCGGCGATGAGAGGCATGGTGGAGGCAGCGGTTCCGGGGCTTGCAGACAGGCGTTCCATCCGCGCCCATGTTGTCCGGATCTCCTCGTTCCACGGCATGTCCGGATTCATCGCATGTATATATTCGCTCGTCCCCCACATGCGGACCCTCGCAGCTAGGGTTTTGCCTTGAACGAGTGCGGTGCCGCCCGCATCTGCGTAACCGTCGAGCACGACCAGCGCGCTGGTGCGAGACGGATGTGTCGCCGCGAACAGCGCAGCGGGCGCGAACGCGCTGTTCGATGCGACGAGTACCGCTTCGCGACTCCCGAGATCGTCCAGCACCGCGGTGATGCTGTCGGCCCATTGCTCCAAGGTCGGGAGCGTGCCCGGCGTGACAGGATCGGATGCTCCCGTGCCCGGCTGGTCGAAGTAGATGAGCCGCCCGAGCGATGTCATCGTCTCGACCCAACCCTGAATGGACGGTAGCTCCGGAAGAACCTCGCAGCAGGTGAACCAGTTCGGGACGAACACGATGTCGCGAGGTCCTTCAGGCGATGTGCGATTGGCGACGTGCAGGTCCCCGTTGAGCGCATAGCGCGTCTCCGAGAACATGGCGGAAGTGTAGGCCGATCAACGGGTCGAGCGACTCAAACCGCATCCGAAGGCAGATGTGCCATGATGACCAGGCTGTCAAGACTCAGGGAGCAGCGGTGGAACTCAATTTGTCGATCGTCACACAACCGGTCGAGCGTCTGATCGCGACGGCGCAAAATGGCCTGGAAGTCCTGCGATTAGGCGGCCTGGAAACGGGCAGCGTCCCGTCACCGGTGCAGATCGTCGAGAGCGTACCGATGTACAAGCTCAGGCGATATTTCCCACCGGACAGCCGGCCGGGGCAACAAAAGGTCGGGCCGCCGGTGCTGATGGTGCACCCGATGATGATGTCGGCGGACATGTGGGACGTCACGCGCCAGGACGGCGCGGTCGGCATCCTGCACGCCAACGGGCTGGACCCGTGGGTCATCGACTTCGGCTCACCCGACAAGATCGAGGGCGGGATGCAGCGCACCTTGGCCGACCACATCGTGGCGCTCGACCAGGCCATCGACACGGTGAAGGACGCCGCCGGCCAGGACGTGCACCTGGTCGGCTACTCACAGGGCGGGATGTGGTGCTACCAGGTCGCGGCGTATCGGCGCTCGAAGAACATCGCCAGCATCGTGGCGTTCGGCTCCCCGGTGGACACCCTGGCCGCGCTGCCGATGGGCCTGCCGCCGAACATGGCCCCAGCCATCGCCGATTTCATGGCCGACCACGTGTTCAACCGATTGAATATCCCAAGCTGGTTGGCGCGCACCGGTTTTCAGATGATGGATCCGCTCAAGACGGCCAAGGCTCGGGTCGACTTCGTGCGTCAGCTGCACGACCGGGAGGCCCTGCTGCCGCGCGAACAACAGCGCAGATTCCTGGAGTCCGAGGGCTGGATCGCCTGGTCCGGCCCGGCGATTTCCGAGCTGCTCAAGCAGTTCATCGCCCACAACCGAATGATGAGCGGCGGTTTCGCAATCAACGGCCAGATGGTCACGCTCACCGACATCACCTGTCCGATACTGGCTTTCGTCGGCGAGGTCGACGACATCGGCCAGCCCGCAGCGGTGCGTGGCATCCGGCGGGCCGCGCCCAATGCCGAGGTATACGAATACCTGATCCGCACAGGACATTTCGGCCTGGTTGTGGGATCCCGGGCGGCCCGGGAGAGCTGGCCGACGGTCGCCGAGTGGGTGCATTGGGTCTCGACCGGCGGTGACAAGCCGGACAGCATCGACCTGATGGCCGACCAACCCGAAGAGCACACCGACAGCGGTGTCGCGCTCAGCTCGCGGCTCGCGCACGGCTTGGGGGAGGTGTCCGAGGCGGCGCTGGCGCTGGCCCGCGGCGCAGCCGACGCGGTGGTGGCGGCCAACCGATCGATGCGAACCCTTGCCATCGAGACGGTTCGGACGCTGCCGCGGCTGGCACGGCTCGGACAACTCAACGACCACACCCGGATCTCGCTGGGTCGCATCATCGACGAGCAGGCGCAAGACGCCCCACAGGGCGAATTCCTGTTGTTCGACGGGCGCGTGCACACCTACGAGGCCGTGAACCGGCGCATCAACAACGTCGTCCGCGGCTTGATCGAGGTCGGGGTGCGGCAAGGCGACCGGGTCGGCCTGCTGATGGAGACCCGGCCCAGTGCACTGGTCGCGATCGCCGCTCTGTCCCGACTCGGCGCGGTTGCCGTGGTGATGCGGCCGGACGCCGACCTGACTGAAATGGTCCGCCTCGGCGGGGTCACCGAGATCCTGACCGACCCCACCAATCTCGCAGCCGCGCGCACGTTGCCCGGTCAGGTGTTGGTGCTCGGCGGTGGTGAGTCGCGTCATCTGGACCTACCCGAAGACGCCGACGTCATCGACATGGAACAGATCGACCCCGACGCCGTCGAACTTCCCGCGTGGTATCGGCCCAACCCGGGCCTGGCGCGGGACCTGGCGGCCCTCGCATTCAGCACCGCCAGCGGCGAGCTGGTCGCCAAGCAGATCACCAACTACCGGTGGGCGGTGTCGGCCTTCGGAACCGCGTCAGCGGCCGGCCTCGACCGCAAAGACACCGTGTACTGCCTGACGCCGCTGCACCACGAATCCGCGCTTTTGGTCAACCTGGGTGGCGCGGTCGTCGGCGGGACCCGGATCGCGCTGTCGCGCGGCCTGCAACCGGAGCGGTTCGTCCAGGAGATCCGGCAATACGGTGTCACGGTCGTGTCGTACACCTGGGCCATGCTCCGTGAGGTCGTCGACGATCCGGCGTTCGTGCTGCAGGGCAATCACCCGGTGCGGCTGTTCGTCGGTTCGGGTATGCCGACCGGATTGTGGGAACGCGTCGTCGAGAAGTTCGCACCCGCTCACGTCGTCGAATTCTTCGCCACCACCGACGGCCAGGCCGTGCTGGCCAACGTGTCCGGCGTCAAGGTCGGCAGCAAGGGTCGCCCGTTGCCCGGTGCCGGCCACGTCGAACTCGGTGCCTACGACGCCGAACACGACCTGATCCTCGAGGACGACCGCGGCTTCGTCCAGGTCGCCGACGTCAACCAGATCGGTGTCCTGCTCGCTCAATCCAATGGTCCGATCGATCCGACGGCGTCGGTCAAACGCGGAGTCTTCGCTCCCGCCGACACCTGGATATCGACCGAGTACCTGTTCCGCCGCGACGAGGACGGGGACTACTGGCTGGCCGGCAGGCGCGGCTCCGTGGTCCACACCAAGCGGGGGATGGTCTATGCCGAGCTGGTCAACGACGCGTTGGGCCTCATCAACGGCGTCGACCTCGCGGCGACCTACAGCGTGGCGGTGGGCACCCGGCAGGTCGCGATCTCGGCGATGTCGCTGCTGCCCGGAGCGACGATCACCGCGGCGGGCCTGACCGAGGCGATTCTGGGCATGCCCGTGGGGCAGGGGCCCGACATTGTGCAGGTGGTGTCCGAGCTGCCGCTCAGCCCGACGACCTACCGGCCAACCGTCAGTGCCCTGCGCGCGGCCGGAATTCCCAAACCGGGACGCCAGGCCTGGTACTTCGACGCCGGCGGCAGGGAATTCCGGCGGCTCACTCCGGCGGCACGCTCGGAGCTGATCGGTGAGCAACGACGCAGCGATGCTTGACGATTCACTGCTGAACATCCTGGTGTGCCCCGCCGACCGGGGCCCCCTGGTGCTCATCGACGACACCGGGACAGAGCTGCTGTACAACCCGCGGCTGCGGCGCGCCTACCGCGTCGAGGACGGCATCCCGGTGCTGTTGATCGACGAAGCCCGAGACGTCGACGACGACGAGCACGCCCGGCTCATGGCGCGAGGCCGTCCGGCAGATCCCCGGTGAGGTAGCGCTGCAGGTTCGGCGCGATGGTTTGCGCGATCTGCTCGGCCGGCAGCGACGCGAACGGCTCGAGCTTCACGATGTAGCGCGCCATCACCACGCCCATCAGCTGGGACGCCACGAACTGGATCCGGATCATGCCCGTTCCCGGTGGATTGTCGACGCGCCCACCCACTTCCACGCCGATCACCTCCTGCAGGAAGAATCGCGCCAGCGCCACATCTTCGCCCGCGATCAGCGCCCGCAATGTCGCGATGAACCCGGTGCCCAGTTCGGAATCCCACAGCGACAGCAATAGGGAGGGCAGCTTCAGCCCGACCTCCTCGATGGGGGTTTCCCGCACCGCCCCCAGAACCTCCATCGGATCGATCGGAAGGTGGATCGCGGCCGCGAACAGCTGCTGCTTGGTGCCGAAGTAGTGGTGTACCAGCGCGGCATCAACGCCCGCACCGGCCGCCACGGCCCGGATCGAGGTTCGGTCAATGCCGTTGCTCGCAAACAGTTCTCGCGCACTGGCCAGAATGCGGTCGCGGGTATCGGAACTGCCGGCCGGACGTCCGGGCCGTCTGCGATTTGTGTTGGTGCTCAACGCGTTACGGGGTCCGTCGGCGCAGTGTCGCTGCGGCCAGGAACAGCGCCGCCAGGGCGAAGGCGAGCACAACGAGGATGTCGCGCACCGCGACGTCGGTCAGCTCTGGGTGCGCGCCCACCTGTTGCAGGGCTTCCAGCGCGTAGCTGGCCGGCATGACGTTGCTGATCCATTCCAGCCAGTGTGGCATTGCGTGCCGGGGCACGATCACCCCGGCCAGCAGCAGCTGCGGCACCATCACCAAGGGGATGAACTGTACGGCCTGAAACTCGGTGCGGGCGAAGGCGCTGAACAGCAAGCCCAGCCCGACACCCAGAATCGCGTTGACGACCGCGATCACGAACACCCACACCGGACTCCCGGCGGTGCTGAACCCCAGCAGCCAAAACGAGACGAGGCAAGCCACGATGGCCTGCGCGGCCGCGGCCACCGAGAAGGCGGTCCCGTAGGCCGCCAGCAGGTCGGGCCGGCGCAACGGCGTGGTCAAGATGCGTTCCAACGTTCCGGAAGCGCGTTCACGCTGCATCGTTATCGACGTGATGATGAACATCACGAACAGCGGGAACAGGCCCAGGATGATCAGGCAGGCGTTGTTGAACGGCGTCGGTGTGCCCGGGCGGTGCGGGACGTTTTGGAACATGAAGTACATCAGCGTGATGACCACCACGGGCACCACCAGGATCATCGCGATGCTGCGGTGATCGGCGGCCAACTGACGCAGGATCCGTGTCGTCGTCGCCGTGTATCCCCGCAGCCCTATCCGGCCCGGCGCTCGGTGCTGCGTCGGATGATCGACAGAAACGCTTCCTCCAGTGACGTGCATCCTGTGTCCTCTCGTAGTTGGGTCGGGGTGGTGTGCGCGACCAGGTGGCCTTCGCGCATCAGCAGCAGGTCGCCGCAGTGGTCGGCCTCGTCCATCACGTGGCTGGACACCAGCAACGTGGTGCCGGCCTCGGCAAGTTGGGTGAACTGTCTCCAAAGGTCCACGCGCAGTATCGGATCCAGGCCCACCGTGGGCTCGTCCAGCACCAGCAGATCGGGCTTGCAGACCAGCGCACAGGCCAGCGACACGCGGGTGCGCTGACCACCGGATATGTTGCTGCAGAACGCAGTTCGGTGATCTGTCAGGCCGACTCGCTCGACGGCCTCGTCGGCGGCGTCGGAGCCGTAGCCGTACAGGGACGCGAAGTAGCGCACGTTGTCGATGATCCGCAGGTCCGGGTAGATGGTCGGGTCCTGCGGCACGTATCCGACGTGACGGCGCAATGCCGCAGACCCGGCCGGGTGGCCGAGCACCGTCACGCTGCCCGACGCGACGATCTGGGTGCCGACGATGCTGCGGATCAGGGTGCTCTTGCCGCAGCCCGACGGGCCGAGCATGCCGGTGATGGTGCCCCGCGCGATATCGACCGAGAAGTCGTGTAGCGCTGGGCGTTTGCCGCGAATCACCCTTAGGTGCTGGATGTTGACGGCAGGGCCGGTGCCTCGGCCAATTAATTCATCGTGTGATGAAGTCATCATAGGATGAATAATCCGCCCCGGATGAGCGGCTGTCAAGGGTGGGGCGCGCAATGGCCGCAAGAATGTCGCAAGTGGTCCGCTCTAACGTACGGCCCGGCAGCTTGAGCAAGGAGCCGCGATGGACACTGTGCTGACGGATCAGGGCGACCCGCACGACGCGGCTGCGTCGCGCCGTTTCGTGGTGTCGGCCGCTCCGCCCAGCACCAGGCAGATGATGAAGTACACCTACCTGATCATGTTCGGGGGCATGGCGTCGCTTGGCGCGATCTATATGGCGCTCTTTTTGGTCCTTGCCCTGCTGGGCGCGGAAGACGTGATGGGGATCGCCTGCGCAGTGGTGTTCTTCGCGTTCCTGCTGCTTGCCATGCCGGCTTACGCCATGTTCCAGCGGAGGCTGAATCGCGACAAGCAGGTCCTCGTCGACGTCGGGAGCGGCGGCCTGACCGTCAGCACGAAGCCGGGTGATGTCTTTTCATTCGGTGACACGCAGCTGGGCAACTGGACGCTCGCGGGGTATGGCGGCACCACGAAAGGCACGGCGCTTCACCTGCGAAGTGGCCCGCACCGCTTCGTCCTCGGCGGACGAGATCATCGCGTTGCC
Organism: Mycobacterium sp.; assembly: GCF_035499775.1. Lineage (GTDB taxonomy): Bacteria > Actinomycetota > Actinomycetes > Mycobacteriales > Mycobacteriaceae > Mycobacterium. Next base: position 6,844 of record NZ_DATJYB010000403.1, read on the forward strand.
ACCGACACACCGCTGGACGCAGCGCCGGTGGACACCGTGGACGCGACGATGTCGGCCCCGGAGTTCGATGAGCTTCTCACGATCGTCGGCCGCCCGCGCGGACGCGATGCACACGAGCCCATACCGGGGCAACCGACTCGCTGCCTACTGGTCCCGAACCCCGCGAGAATGTACTCGTCGTCATTTTTCGGGATGTTCAAGAACACCGCGACGGCACTGAAAATGAACGCCAACCCGCCGCAGGCCAGCATCGCCATTGACGTTGGGGAAGAAACGATCTCGGTGATCGACCTGAAAAGCAACGCGCGCATCGCCTCGGCATCCCCTGCGCGGGTGACCGCGACACCGGCAAACAGCACCCGTTCGGCTCCTTACACGGGTGCCCTGACGACGGCCGTTCTGGTTGTGCGCGTTGCCAACTCGCAGCCACTGACCATCGGGTGCCCCGATTTTGCCGGCCCCCCACAGGCCAGCTGGAGCGGCAGGACCAAGCTCGCCTATCGGTTTGCGTGGCGCGGCGAGGTGCCTCCCGAACAGGAACCGGCGTATGTGGTCTCGGCCGCGGATTGGCTGACGCTCGTCGAGAAATTTGGCTTGGCCCAACAGCTGGAAGACAAGGCCGGCAACACCACCGCGGGCGCGGCACCACTGGCTCGGCCCAAACGCAAGCTCTGGATCTTTGCCGTCATCATTGCCGTGGTCATGTTCGTCGTGGCCCCCGCGATGATGTTCATGGCCAGCAGTGTCTCGGGCAACCGTCAGAACAAAGCCGATCAGCTGATGGCTGACCGGGAACGTCCCTTCGCGATGCCATTCACCGGCCTGCGCCTTCCGCACGGTGTGGCGGTGGATGCCGCCGGCAACGTGTATGTCGCCGAGACCCGAACCAATCAGATACTCAAGCTGGCGCCCGGGTCGAACACCCAAACCGTGCTGCCGTTCACCGGCCTCGATCTGTCCGACGGCGGCGTCATCGACGGTTCCACCGCCGGTCTGGCGGTGGATGCCGCCGGCAACGTCTACGTCAGCGACTCCGGCCACAATCGGGTGGTGAAATTGGCGGCGGGATCCAGCACCCAGACCGTGCTGCCGTTCCAGGGACTGGACGCTCCCCACGGCGTGGCGGTGGACGCCGCCGGCACCGTGTATGTGGTCGACTATTCCAACGGCCGGGTGCTGAAATTGGCCGCCGGGTCGAGCACCCCAACCGAGCTGCCGAAGCCCGGCAACGGGATCAGTCCCAGCGGTGACATGGCGGTGGACACCGCCGGCAACGTCTACATCAGCGTTTCCCAGAGCCTCGGACGACGCAGCTCCATTCGTTACCTGATGAGGACGGGTCCCGGGTCGAACAGCTGGACCAAGTTGCCGCCGGCCCCCGACAAGTCCAACGAGACGTTCACCACAAGTGAGCAGGACGTGGCGGTGGACAACGCCGGCAACGTGTATGTCATCACGTCAAGCCACACCGGCGTGATGAAGTTGGCGCCTGGCTCGGACCACTGGACCGAGCTGCCCGGGGGGCACCGCTTCGTCGACCCGCTGGGCTTGGCGGTGGACCCCAGCGGCACCAACGTGTACGTCACCGATCACCTGGGCTCCCGGGCGCCGGGCGGTGGCTCGTTCTTCGGCATATGGCCGATGGGATCGGATGACGCTCAGGGCTTCGTGCTCAAGCTGCCGGCGGGCTGACGCCCGTTCCGGAAGTGTTAGATAGCTGCGGTGAGCGCCGACGAACTGCTGGTCGACCCCGTCGCGGCCGCCCATCGCTTGCTCGGCGCCACCCTCACCGGACGCGGCGTGCGCGCCGTCGTCGTCGAGGTCGAGGCGTACGGCGGGGTTCCCGACGGTCCCTGGCCGGATGCCGCCGCCCACTCGTACCGCGGTCTCGGCGGCCGCAACGCCATCATGTTCGGGCCTCCCGGCCGGCTCTACACGTACCGCAGTCACGGGATCCATGTCTGCGCCAACGTCGTGTGCGGACCCGACGGCACCGCCGCCGCGGTGTTGCTGCGGGCAGCCGCCATCGAGGACGGCGCTGAGCTTGCTCAGTCCCGGCGCGGGCAAGCGGTGCGTCCCGTCGCGCTGGCCCGCGGTCCCGGCAACCTGTGCTCAGCGCTGGGAATCAGCATGGCCGACAACGGGATTGACATGTTCGACCCGGCCGGTCCGGTCAGCCTCAAGCTCAACGAGGCGCACGGTGTGGTGTCGGGCCCCCGCGTCGGCGTCAGCCAGGCCGCCGACCGGCCGTGGCGGTTATGGCTCGCCGCCCGACCCGAGGTCTCCGCCTACCGGCGCAGTCCGCGGGCGCCCGCCCCGGGGGCCAGCGACTAGCGCGGCGCGATAAGCCGGGTCCAGGCGACGCACCAAGGAGACGAACGTCAAGGCCATAAACGGTGCGATACCGCCGTAAACCGCGGCCGGCGTGGCCATTTCGGCGCTGTTCAGCAGTTGCGGACTCAGGGCTATGCCCATCGCCACCACTGCGTTGTGCAGTCCGATCTCCAGGCTGACGGCGATGGCCTGGCGTGGCGCCAGCCGCATCCAGCGCGGCGCCAGATAGCCGACCGTCAGGCTCACGGCGCAGAATGCCACCACGGCTCCGCTCAGCACGCCGAAGTTGTGCCATAGCGCCGTTCGTCCTCCGGCGAGGGCCGCCAGGATGGTGACTACCAGTAGCACGCCCACGCCGATTCTGACCGGCTTCTGCAGCCGCTGGGCCTGCTCGGGGAAACGGTGGCGGATCGCGATGCCGATCGCGGTGGGTATCAGCACGAGCCCGAATACCGCGACGAACTTGTCCAGCTGCAGCGCGATGAACCGCCCACCTCCCAGAAACCAGGTCATCGATACCGCCAATATCGCCGGCAGGGCAACAATCGACAGCACGGCGTTGATTGCGGTCAGCGTGAGATTAAGGGCCAGATCTCCCTTGACCAGATGACTGATGATGTTCGCCATCGTTCCGCCGGGAGTGGCGGCCATCAGCATGAGCCCGACCGCCAGATGCGGCTCGAGATGGAAGGCTTCCGCGATCAGCAGGCACAGGGTTGGCAACAGTAACGACTGACAGAGCAGCGCAACCAGCAGCGGTTTCCGCAGCGTGGCGGCCCGCTTGAAGTCCGCGACCGTCAGCGTCAGCCCGAGCGCGAGCATGACCGCGGCAACGACCACCGGGAAGTATCGGTTGTCCATAGCGCTCCATGTCGCCAAGTAGTTAGCTCGCCTTACATAGCAGCGAGTAGTCTACGGCGGCCAGCGACTAGAGTCGTCCGCGATGTCCACAGAATCTTCACGAATCCTCGACGAGCTGAGCTGGCGCGGACTGATCGCGCAGTCCACCGATCTCGAGGCACTCGCCGCCGAAGCGGCGCGCGGGCCGATGACGGTATACAGCGGTTTCGACCCCAGTGCGCCCAGCCTGCATGTCGGGAATCTGCTGGCGCTGCTCGCGTTGCGCCGGTTTCAACGCGCCGGTCACCGTCCGATAGTGCTCGCGGGGGGTGCCACCGGCATGATCGGTGACCCGCGTGACGTCGGCGAGCGCAGCCTCAACGAGGCGGACACCGTCGCCGAATGGACCGAGCGGATCCGCGGACAAATGGAACGCTTCTTCGACTTCGACGACTCGCCGACCGGAGCGATCGTCGTGAACAATTTCGACTGGACGCGCGCCATGTCGACCATCGAGTTTCTGCGCGACGTCGGTAAGCACTTCTCGGTCAACGTGATGCTGGATCGCGACACCATCCGGCGGCGCCTGGACGGCGAGGGCATCTCCTACACCGAGTTCAGCTACATGCTGTTGCAGGCCAACGACTACGTCGAATTGCATCGGCGCCACGGCTGCACGGTGCAGATGGGCGGTTCGGACCAGTGGGGCAACATCATCGCCGGGGTACGCCTGGTCCGCCAGAAGTTCGGTGCCGCGGTGCACGCGCTCACGGTTCCGCTGGTGACCGCCGCCGACGGCACCAAGTTGGGCAAGTCCACCGGCGGTGGCGGCTTGTGGCTGGACCCGCAGATGACCAGCCCGTACGCCTGGTACCAGAACTTCGTCAACACCGCCGACGCCGACGTGATCCGCTACCTGCGGTGGTTCACATTCCTGTCTGCCGAGGAGGTGGCCGAACTGGAGCACGCAACGGCCGAGCGCCCGCAGCAGCGTGCGGCCCAACGCCGGCTCGCCACCGAACTCACCGTGCTGGTGCACGGCGAGGCCGCCGCCGAAGCCGCCGAGCACGCCAGCCGCGCGCTGTTCGGGCAGGGTGAGCTGGCCCGCCTCGACGAACCGACGCTGGCCGCGGCGCTACGTGAAACGACGGTCGCCGAACTCAAGCCGGGCGGTCCCGACGGGATCGTCGACCTGCTGGTGTCCAGCGGCCTGTCCGAGAGCAGGAAGGCGGCGCGGCGCACGGTCGGCGAAGGCGGCGTCTCGGTGAACAACGTTCGCGTCGACACCGACGAATGGACCCCGCAGGCTTCGGACTTTCTCCACGGTCGCTGGCTGGTGCTGCGCCGCGGCAAGCGCAACATCGCCGGGATAGAACGGCTGCCAGGCGCCCAGTAACCTCTACGAAGTGGGCCTTGACGATGGGGACAGACAGGGTCGCAGCGGCGCGCCGCGGCGGGGACCACGCACCGACCGCAAAGGTCCCTGGTCGGGCCCGGGGCGAGCGCGTCCGGTCCAGCCTCAGGGCGCTTCCGGTGAGGGCGACCGCGTATCCCAGGACGCGCCCCCGATCCCGCCGGGCGTGGACGCCAGGCAACTGGCACCGGAGATCTGGCGCGAGCTGAGCACCCTGGGCCGGCCCACCGCCGAGACGGTGGCCTGCCATCTGGTCGCGGCCGGCGACCTGCTCGACGAGGATCCGGAGGCCGCGCTGAGTCACGCGCGTGCGGCACGGGCCCGGGCCAGCAGGCTCGCGGTGGTCCGGGAAGCCGTCGGAATCGCCGCCTACCACTGCGGCGACTGGGCGCAGGCGCTGGCCGAATTGCGCGCCGCGCGCCGAATCGGCAGCAAGTCGGCGTTACTCGCGCTGATCGCCGATTGCGAACGCGGACTTGGCCGTCCGGAGCGTGCGATCGAGCTGGCCCGCGGGCTTGAGGCGGCCCAGCTCAGCGGTGACGACGCCGACGAGTTGCGCATCGTCGCCGCGGGCGCCCGCGCGGATCTGGGGCAACTCGAGCAGGCGCTGACCGTGTTGTCCACGCCGCAACTGGACCCGGGCCGCAGCGGTACGACAGCCGCGCGGTTGTTCTACGCCTACGCCGACACGCTGCTCGCGCTCGGCCGCGACGACGAGGCGCTGCAATGGTTCCTGCGCGCCGCCGGCGCTGACGTCGAGGGCGTCACCGACGCCGAAGAGCGCGTCAGCGAGCTCGGGTGAAAACGCTTGCGCAGCAATATGACTGCCTGCTGATCGACCTGGACGGCACCGTCTTTCGGGGCCGTGAGCCAACCGACGGCGCCGTGCAGTCGTTGGCCGACGTGGGTAGCCGCAAGCTGTTCGTCACCAACAACGCGTCGCGCAGTGCCGAGGAGGTCGCGGCGCACCTGTGCGAACTCGGGTTCAGCGCCTCCGGCGAGGATGTCGTCACCAGTGCCCAGAGCGCGGCCCATCTGCTGGCCGGTCAGCTGACGCCGGGTTCGCGCGTGCTGATCGTGGGCACCGAGGCGCTGGCCGACGAGATCACCGCGGCCGGCCTGAGCCCGGTGCGCCGCTTCGACGACGGACCCGACGCCGTCGTGCAGGGGCTGTCCATGACCATCGGCTGGCCGGAGCTGGCCGAGGCGGCGCTGGCGATCCGGGCCGGCGCCGTGTGGGTGGCGGCCAACGTCGACAAGACCCTGCCCACCGAGCGGGGCCTGCTACCTGGCAACGGGTCCCTGGTGGCCGCGCTGCGAACCGCCACCGGCGCGGAGCCCCAGGTGGCCGGCAAGCCGGGGCCGCAACTGATGAAAGACGCGGTGGGCCGCGGCGACTTCCGCGCACCACTGGTGATCGGGGACAGGCTGGACACCGACATCGAAGGCGCCAACGCCGCCGGACTGCCCAGCCTGATGGTGCTGACCGGCGTCAACAACGCGCGCGACGCGGTATACGCCGTGCCCGTTCAGCGGCCCACGTACATCGGCCAGGACCTGCGCTGTCTGCACGAAGAGGCCACGCTGCTGGAGGTCGGTCCGCAGCCGGGCTGGCAGGTCGACGTCGCAGACACGGCAATTACCGTCCGCGCCAACGGCGATGACCAAGGTGACGATCTCGCGGTGGTTCGCGCCGTCGCCGGCGCGGTGTGGAACACCGACGGGTCATTACACATCCGAGCCGGCGACGACCGGGCCCGCGAGGCGTTGCGGCGTTGGTCCCTGGTGCACGCCGACTAGCTCAGTCCGGGTTCCGCCATCGCGAAAGCCACGAAACGAGCGCGACGACGAAAACGCCGAGGAGCAAGAGTCCGAACCCCAACTGCGGTAGCCCCGCCCCCCCGGTATACGCCGTGCCGCCATTCACCCGAACCTCCATCGTCGACCCGACGGGTGGAGCACCGAAGATATACCCATGCTTGACGTTGCCGTGCTGTGGCACCCCGCCGATGGTCCACGTGCCCTCGCAGTGACCGCCTCTCCCCACAGAGCATTGTGTGACCGTCGCGGTTGTCGGTGTCCCGGTTCGATACCGGATGAATTCATGCGCGCCCCAGACGAATGCAAGAACCATGATCACCGCACAGAAAATCGCGCCCATCCAGCCCCCGGCCGACGGGCGATCCGCATCGCGCTTCACCAGCGGATGGTCCCACCCGCAACCCGTTGGCCGGCGCGGAATCGCGGCACACGGTTGGTCTAAGCCTCAGCGGGTGACTAGCGTAGGAGCGCAATGAATATCGATCCTGATCAGATCCGCGCCGAAATCGAGGCTCTGATAGCTCAACTGCCCGACCCCGCCAATCCCGCCGACGCCGAGAACGGTCCGTCTCTCGCCGAGCTCGAGGACATCGCGCGCCGTCTTTCCGAGGCGCACGACGTGCTGCTGCGGGCCCTGGAGTCGGCGGAGAAAGGCTGAGTTCGCGGATGCCTCGGCGTGCCCGCGTCGACGCCGAACTGGTTCGGCGGGGCCTCGCGCGCTCCCGTCAGCAGGCCGCGGAGTTGATCGGTGCGGGCAAGGTGAGCATCGACGGGCTGCCGGCGGTAAAGCCCGCCACCGCTGTCGCCGTCACCGCGGCCCTGACCGTCGCGGACGACGGCGAACGCGGCTGGGTGTCGCGCGGTGCGCACAAACTCATGGGCGCGCTGGACGCCTTCGGGATTGCCGTCGACGGCCGGCGCTGCCTCGATGCCGGCGCGTCGACCGGGGGATTCACCGAGGTCCTGCTGGAACGCGGGGCTGCCGAGGTGGTCGCCGTCGACGTCGGATATGGCCAGCTGGCCTGGTCGCTGCGCAGCGATCCGCGGGTCAGCGTCGTCGAGCGCACCAACGCGCGCGACCTGACGCCGGAGACGATCAGTGGCCAGGTCGACCTGTTGGTGGCTGACCTGTCGTTCATCTCGCTGGCCACCGTGTTGCCCGCGCTGGTTGGATGCGCTTCGCCGACCGCGGATATCGTTCCCATGGTGAAGCCGCAGTTTGAGGTGGGGAAGGGCCAGGTCGGTCCCGGCGGGGTGGTGCATGACCCGGCCTTGCGGGCCGGTTCGGTGCTCGCCGTCGCGCGTCGGGCCGGGGAGTTGGGTTGGCATACCGTCGGCGTCACCGCCAGCCCACTGCCCGGGCCGTCGGGCAACGTCGAATATTTCCTGTGGCTGCGCGCCCAGACCGATCCGGTACTGGTTGACGATCGGCTGGTGGACGCGATCCAGCGGGCGGTGAGCGAGGGGCCACAATGACCGCTGAACGTACGGTCCTGCTGGTCGTCCACACCGGGCGCGACGAAGCCACCGAGACCGCGCGACGCGTGGAGAAAGTCCTGAGCGACAACGGAATTGCGCTGCGCGTGCTGTCCGCCGAGGCGGTCGACCGGGGATCGCTGCACCTGTCTACCGGCGACATGCGCGCGCTGGGCATCGACATCGAGGTGGTCGACGCCGACCCGCAGGCCGCCGAGGGCTGCGAGCTGGTCGTCGTGCTCGGCGGCGACGGCACCTTCCTGCGGGCGGCTGAATTGGCCCGCAACGCGGACATTCCCGTCCTGGGAGTCAACCTGGGCCGGATCGGCTTCTTGGCCGAAGCCGAAGCGGAGGCGATCGATCGGGTGCTCGAGCACGTCATCGCGCGCGACTACCGGGTGGAGGAGCGCCTGACGCTCGATATCCAGGTGCGTCACGGGGGCGAGGTCATCGAGCGGGGTTGGGCACTCAACGAGGCCAGCCTGGAAAAGGGTCCGCGGCTGGGTGTGCTGGGGGTGGTTCTCGAGGTCGACGGGCGTCCAGTGTCGACCTTCGGCTGCGACGGGGTGCTGGTCTCAACACCCACCGGGTCCACCGCCTACGCGTTCTCCGCGGGAGGACCCGTACTGTGGCCGGACCTCGAAGCAATCCTGGTGGTACCCAACAACGCTCACGCATTGTTCGGCCGGCCCATGGTCACCAGTCCGGATGCCTCCATCGCGATCGAGATCGAGTCGACGGGGCACGATGCCCTGGTGTTCTGCGACGGTCGGCGCGAGATGGTGATACCGGCCGGCGGACGGCTCGAGGTGACCCGTTGCGGCACACCGGTCAAATGGGCCCGCCTGGACAGCGCGCCGTTCACCGACAGGTTGGTGCGCAAGTTCCGCTTGCCGGTGACCGGCTGGCGCGGGAAGTAATGCTGACCGAAATCCGCATCGAGTCGCTGGGCGCCATCAGTGTCGCGACCGCCGAGTTCGGCCGCGGCCTGACCGTGCTGACCGGCGAGACCGGCACCGGCAAGACCATGGTGGTGACCGGGCTGCACCTGCTCGGCGGCGCCCGCGCCGACGCCAACCGGGTCCGGTCCGGCGCCGACCGCGCTGTCGTCGAAGGTCGTTTCACCACAATCGATCTCGACGAGGTCGTGGCCGCGCAGCTGGACGGGATTCTGGACTCCTCGGGCGCTGACCGCGACGAGGACGGCAGTGTGATCGCGCTGCGCTCGGTGAGTCGTGACGGGCCGTCGCGTGCCTATCTCGGCGGTCGCAGCGTGCCCGCCAAGTCGCTGAGCGGTTTCACCACCGAGCTGCTGACCCTGCACGGGCAGAACGACCAGCTGCGGTTGATGCGGCCCGAGGAACAACGCGGGGCGCTGGACCGCTTCGCGGGCGCCGGCCCGGCGCTGGAGCGCTACCGCAAACTGCGCGACGCCTGGCTGTCGGCGCGCCGCGACCTCGTCGACCGCCGCAGTCGGACAAGGGAACTCGCCCAAGAGGCGGATCGGCTGGAATTCGCGCTCAACGAGATCGACACCGTCGACCCGCAGCCGGGGGAGGACGCCGCGCTGGTTGCCGACATCGTCCGGCTCTCCGAACTGGACACGCTGCGCGAGGCCGCGGCCGTCGCCCGTGCAGCGTTGACCCAGGATGAATTCGGAGCCACTGATGCTTTGGGAAAGGCCAGGGCCGTATTGGAATCGACCGATGACGCGACGTTGCAGGCGCTGGCCGGACAAATCGGTGAGGCGCTGACGGTGGCTATCGATGCGGGCGGCGAACTCACCGACTATCTGGAATCGCTGCCCGCCGATGCCAGTGCGCTGGAGTCCAAGCTGGGTCGCCAAGCCGAACTGCGCACCCTGACCCGCAAGTACGCCGCCGACATCGACGGGGTGCTGCGGTGGGCGGCCGAGTCACGCGAACGGCTGGCGCAACTCGACACCTCCTCAGAGGGGATAGCGGGACTGGCGGATCGGGTCGACCAGCTCGCACGCGAATTAGCCCAAGCCGCAGACGATCTCAGCAAGATTCGGCGTAAAGCGGCCAAACGGCTGGCCAAAGAGGTGACCGCGGAGCTGTCCGGGCTGGCGATGGGCGATGCCGAATTCACCATTGGTGTCGCCACCGATCGCGCCGATGCCGTGGATCCGGCCGCGCTCACGCTGACGTCCGGTGAGGTGGCCCGCGCCGGCGCGGACGGCGTCGACGACGTCGAGTTCGGCTTCGCCGCACACCGCGGCATGACCGTGCTGCCGCTGGCCAAAAGCGCGTCCGGTGGCGAGTTGTCACGGGTGATGCTGGCGCTGGAGGTTGTGCTGGCGGCTTCAGCAGCAGGTACCACCATGGTGTTCGACGAGGTCGACGCCGGCGTCGGCGGCCGGGCCGCTGTCCAGATCGGCCGGCGACTGGCGCGGCTGGCCCGCACCCATCAAGTCATCGTGGTGACCCACCTACCCCAGGTCGCGGCGTATGCCGACGTGCATTTGGTGGTGCATGCCGGGCCTAAGGGTGCCAGCGGAGTGCAACGGGTGGTCGACGACGACCGGGTGGCCGAGCTGGCCCGTATGATGGCCGGGCTCGGCGAATCCGACAGCGGACGCGCGCATGCCCGCGAACTGCTCGACGCCGCACAGAACGACGAAATCTAGCCTGCGGTCACCGGTACGAAGCGGCGCAGCTTCCCGCTGGCGGGCTGGCGCTCCAGCGCATCCACGCGGTTGACGGCGACATGCGCGCCGCACAACCCGGCAGTGGCCAATGCCCGCCGCAGCTGCAGGGCCACGTCGTCGATGTCGAGGCTGTCGTTGGCAACCGCGAATACGTTTATGCCGCTGCGTGTTTGCTGCACCTGGTAGTCGACGATGTCGGGGGAGTGGACCAGGACCGACCGGATCACAATCGGATGGACGTCCACGCCGTCGTAGCGCAGCACGTCGTCACTGCGCCCCT
>NZ_DATJYB010000404.1:0-40586 GCF_035499775.1 Mycobacterium sp.
GGCATCAATTACGCGGGTGGCTTCAAAGAGGTGGCCGCCGAAGTGGCCGACCTGGAACGCGCCGGGCTGGACATTGTCTTTGTGCCCGAGGCGTATTCGTTCGACGCGGTGAGCGCCCTCGGCTACCTGGCGGCCAGTACGGAACGGGTTCAGCTGGCTTCGGGCATCCTGCAGCTCTACACCAGGACACCCACGCTGACCGCAATGACGGCCGCGGGTCTCGACTACGTCTCCGACGGCCGCTTCACCCTCGGCCTGGGCGCCTCCGGCCCGCAGGTCATCGAGGGATTCCACGGTGTGCCCTACGACGCACCGATCGGCCGCACCCGCGAGGTCATCGAGATCTGCCGTCAGGTGTGGCGTCGCGAGACCCTGCAACACCGGGGCAAGTACTACACGATTCCGCTGCCCGCCGAACAGGGCACTGGTCTCGGCAAACCGCTGAAGCTCATCAACCAGCCTGTCCGGGAACGTATTCCGATCCTGGTTGCGGCGCTAGGCCCCAAGAATGTCGAGCTGGCCGCCGAGATCGCCGAGGGCTGGCAGCCGATCTTCTATCTGCCCGAGAAGGCGCGCGACGTGTGGGGCGAGGCTTTGGACTCCGGGCAGGCCAAGCGTGATCCCGCATTGGGTTCGCTCGAGGTGTACGCCGGCCCGGTACTGGCCATCGGCGAAAACGTCGAGCCACTACGCGAATTCGTCAAACCGCACCTGGCGCTCTACATCGGCGGCATGGGCGCCAAAGGCAAGAACTTCTATCACACCCTGACCACCAGATACGGCTACGGCCCGCAAGCCGACCGGATCCAGGAGCTGTACCTGTCCGGCGACAAGGACGGCGCCGCCAAGGCGGTGCCCGACGAACTGGTGCGCGACGTGAACCTGATCGGCACTCCGGGTTTCGTGAAGGAGCGGGTGGCGGCGTTCCGCGAGGCAGGGGTGACGACCTTGAATGTGGCACCGATCGCCGGAACACCGGCCGAGCGGGTCAAGCTCATCGAGACGCTTCGAGGCCTGGTGGACTAGATCGCCGGTAATTCAGTGTCGACGAACCGTTTCCGGTACGGGGAAAGCCGGGCGGCGATCTCCTCGCGGTCGAGTCCCAGGTCCTCGGCGTTGTAGAGGACGCCGCCGTAGCGGCCGCGGGGGTGCTCGGCGCGAAACGCCGCCATGGCCGCTCGCACGGAGTCATCGAAAGGTTGCCCGGCCAGGTCGTAGATGCGTGCGATGGTTCCCTCCTCGTCGGCCATGAAGTCTGCGAACCGCACGTCGATCGACTGATCGGCCGGCACCAGGTCGCGGTCGCGCAGACAGCCGTTCAGCAGGTCTTCGGCCCTGGCCAGCCAGTACCGCGAGGTCTTCACCGGATCAGGGTGCGCCGTGGCCATCCGCGACGAGTAGCTGATCATGGTGGCCATCGACAATGTCACCTCGACCGGATCACGATGTGTGACAACGAAGGTCGCATCGGGGAAGGTGGCCAGCAGGGTCGGGAACTGCTCGAGGTGCTGCGGCGACTTCAGCACCCACCGGGTGCCGCCCCGCAGCCACTGCATGGCCTGCAGCATGCGCTTGAGGTAGGCATAGGACGGGCCCTGGTCGTGTGCCTTGTAGTGGGCGGCGAAACTCGGTATGTGGTAGACGCTTTCGAGCAGCATGCCCGAGATGTCGTTGGCGAACAGCTGGATCTCTTCGTGCGCGTGCTCGACGGTCATGTCGTGCATGCGCTTGAATTCCGGCATCAACGTGTTCTGCAGTTCCAGCGCGGTGGCGCACCGGTCGCGGCGGGGCTGCTCGTCATCGGCCTCGTCCGGTGACGGGAACGGTTCCAGGCTTTCCCAGTACGGCAGGTGGCGCAGCGCGGGGTCGGCGGCCAGCATGTTGAGCAGGTGGGTGGTACCCGTGCGCGGCAGTCCGCAGATGATGATCGGGCGTTCGACGGGAATGTCCTCGATCTCGGGGTGCGCGGCGATCAGCTCCTCCAACCGCAACCGGTTGACCAGGTTCTGCACCACCTGCTCGTAGGCCATCGCGACGCCGGCGTCGGAAAGCCCCGCCTCGTCACGCAACGACGTGCAGAGCACCTCGAGCCGTTCCCGGACGGCGGGGTCGCCCCAATTGTTCAGGCCGGTCCGCTGCTCGGCGGCGGCGAGCATGTCCTCGGGTTGCAGCCGCAGGGTGCTGCCGTAGCCGGCCAATCCCTCCCGGATCGGTTGCGCCTCAGCCGTATAGCTGGGATCGGCCAGGTCGGTCAGCCTGATGTCGGGCGGACGGTCGGTCACTACGAGAGTCCCGCCACGTCGGCGACATCGATGACCCGGCACTCCGGCCGCGCCGGCGTCTCGTCGGGCAGGAACCAGCGCAACCAGATCAGGCCGCGGGCGCGCCCTGCGGTGGACACCCAGTTGGGGTGTCCGGGATCCTTGTCGCTGACCACGATTCGCCACCCGCCGTCCGGCTCGTAGTCGACGTGCTCGCCGTTGATGGTGACGCGTTCGTAGGTGTAGTCGTAGGTGTGCAGGAACGGGTTCCACAGGCACAGATTCCAGAACACGCACTGCGGGGACGTGCCGTCGATCACCAGAGCCTGGTCGGGTTGCAGGTCGTAGGCGCCCATCGCGTAGGCGGCGTCGGCGGCCGACCAGCCGTAGGCGTGCTGCGGTACCGGGAAGGGCTCGGCGATCTCGTTGGGCGGCTGAACCCTGGTGGGCAGGAACGACATCTGCTCGCGCAGCCAGGTGCGCGCCGCGCGGAATCGCCGGGCCAGGTCCTCGGGGCTGTCGGACTTTCGCGCGGGCGGGTCGATCGCCTCGACCTTCCACTGGGTGCGGCGCCCGGTGGCCGGTTCGGTGAGGTAGTCGCGGGTCAGCGCATGGACGGCGTCGGCGTCGAGCTTGAGCCACGTCCCGGGTTGCGGGTCTGGGCTGAGGGTGAATTCGAAGTTGCCGTCGGCGTCGAACTCCAGGTTGCGGTCGTTGACGGTCCCGACGATCCGGTTGCTGTAGCGGCCGTCGTCGGGCCCGCCGTAGACGGTCATCGACAAATAGACGGCATCGCCACGATTTCCGGTGACCCGGTAGGTGCGGGTGGGGTCGATGGGGGCGACTTGGTAGAAGGCGTCGGAGTTGTCGCCGCCCCATTTCAGGTAGGGGCCGATGACGTCGGTCAGGATCGGATTGTCCTTATCGCCCCAGACGTAGGTGTCGACGGCGACCCGCAGCACGCTGAATGCCAGGCGGTAGCCGTCGAGGATGTCGGGCTCGTCCAGCGGCGGATCGGCGGCGAGCATCTTCTGCTCGATAGCCCGCACCTCGTCGAGCAGGCCGTTAAAGGCTTCGGATACGTCGGCTGTCATCTGTTACTCACTTTCGTTTCCCTGCTCCTCGAATGACCAACGAGCACAAGCGTTCTGCGAGGGTGTTCACGTCGCCGTGTTGCTGCACCTGCGCGGCGTAGAAGGCGGTGCCGACGAGCACCTGGTAGAGCATGTCGACGTCGACATCCGGGCGCACCAGACCCTGCTCGACCCCGGTGCGCACCAGCGACCCGAATTCGGTGAGGATGCGTTCGTCGAGCAGTTGCTGGGTGCGGATGTGCAGTTCCCGGTCGCGGTTGCGGTCGGCGAGGATGCCGAGCGCGGCGGCCTCGACCACCGGCTCCCGCCAGAACTGCAGCACGCCGCGGACGAACACCAGCAGGTCGGTTCCGAAGTCGCCGGAAGTGTCGACGAGGGCGGCGTCGGGCGGCTGGCCGAACGCGGCCTCGAACACCACGTGCGTCTTGGACGGCCAGCGCCGGTACACCGTCGGCCGGCTCACTCCTGCCTCGCGGGCGATCGCGTCGATGGTCACCTGGTCATAGCCGTCGCGGGTCAGCAGCCGACGGGTTGCCCGCATGATGTCGCGCTGCGTGCGCGGGTCGCGGGGACGACCGCGGACCGGATCAGGCGCAGACATGGCAATATCGTTACATGACGTAACGTAATGCTGTCAATGGCCGAGCAAACACAAAAGCACCTGTCGAGCGTGCGGGTGCTTTTGTGTTCCCCCGCAAGTGGGAGGTGCCCCCAGCTCGCGCTGGTTACCGGATGGGCAGGCCCGTCAGTGCGCGCGAAATGACCAGCCGCTGAATCTCACTCGTCCCCTCGAAGATGGTGAAGATCTTCGCGTCGCGGTGCATCCGCTCCACCGGGTAGTCCCGGGTGTAGCCGTTGCCGCCCAGGATCTGGATGGCTTCGTCGGTGACATAGACCGCGGTCTCGCTGGCCACCAACTTGGCCATCGAGCCCTCGGCGGAGTCGAAGCTCTGGTTGTTGCGCGCCATCCAGCCGGCCCGCCACACCAACAGACGCGCCGAGTCGATACGGCTCTTCATGTCGGCCAGCTTGAACGCCACCGCCTGGAACTCGCCGATCTTGCGACCGAATTGCTCACGCTGGCAGGCGTAGTCGAGTGCGTACTCGTACGCGGCCCGTGCCACGCCGACGGCCATCGCCCCGACGGTGGGTCGGGTGCGCTCGAAGGTTTTCATCGCGGCTTGCCCACCGGCGGAGGCGCCGGACTTGACCCGAGCGATCCGCTTTTCGAATTTCTCGCGGCCGCCGAGTATCGCGTCCTCGGGCAGGCGGACGTTGTCGAGCACCACCTCGGCGGTGTGCGACGCGCGGATCCCGTGCTTCTTGAATTTCTGGCCCTGGGCCAGCCCTTTGGTTTCCGGTCCGATGACGAACGACGCTTGGCCGCGGGTGCCGAGCTCGGGATAGACCGACGCCACCACGATGTGGATGTTGGCGATACCACCGTTGGTCGCCCATGTCTTGGTGCCGTTGAGCACCCACTCCCGGGTGGCCTCGTCGTAGCGTGCCCGGGTGCGGATGGCGCCGACGTCAGAACCCGCGTCGGGCTCCGAAGAGCAGAACGCACCGAGCTTGGGGTCCCCGGCGGTGCCGAACATCTCGGGAAGCCAGCGCCCGATCTGCTCGGGAGTTCCGTTGCCCGCCAACGCCGCCGCGGCCAGCCCGGTGCCCATGATGGACAGCGCGATACCGGCGTCGCCCCAGAACATCTCCTCGAACGCGGTGAGCATGCCCAGCCCGGTCGGCTCACCCGCCTGCTGCGCGAAGAAATCGGGGGAGTAGAGCCCCACCTTCGCGGCCTCTTGGATCACCGGCCACGGAGTCTCCTCCCGCTCGTCCCATTCGGACGCGGCGGGGCGGATCACTTCGGATGCGAACTGGTGCACCCAATCGCGCACCTCGATCACGTCGTCGCTGAGTTGCAATGAGAAAGTCACGGTTCTTGCTCCTGAAATAGGTTGGTGTTCAGAAATTTTGGGGGCTGATGGCGTATTGCGCCAGGACACTGACCGTCTGGTTGACCCAGGCCTCGAAGTAACGCTCGTCGTCGATGTTGCCGGGTGAGCGGCCGGTGAGTGCTTGCAGTGTTGCGGCATAGGACAGCGACCCGATGGCAACTGCCGCGGCCGCCTCGGGATCGGGGATGTTGGTGCGGCCCGAGCGATTGGACGCGGCCAGTTCGTCGGCGAACCGCTGATAGGCGTTGTCGGTGATGACCTGCCAGGTCTTCTCGTCGAGATCGCCGAGCACGTCGGGTTCGCGCAGCATGACCTTGAGTAGATCCTCGCTCTGTTTCAGGTTGTTCCAGATCAGCCGGCCCGCGGTGCGCACCGCCTGTTCGACGTTGCGCGGTCCCTCGGCGTCGTACTGCTCTCGCGCGGACACGATGCTGTCGATCCGGTATTCGACTGCGGCCTCTAACAATTCGCGTTTCGACGCGAAATGCTTGTACAGCGCGCCCGATCCCGGTGCCAGACCGGACTCGCGCTGGATGTCTGCCACTGACGTCGCCGGGTACCCCTTCGCCGCGAAGAGCTTGAGCGCTGCACCGAGCAGCCGGTCACGTCCCGAGGTGGGCATAGGTGAGAGAGTACTCACTCACCCCGGTGTCTACCAAATCGTGCTGGTCGGCGGGGTGCGCAGGAAACCGGCTATGGGAGGATTCCCGTCGGGAACAGGCGTGCGGATGGGTGTGGGTCCGCACTACACGGCGGGGAACGAGCGATGAACGTGACGATGCTGCTGGCGGCGGTCGCCCTCGTCGAACTCGCCGGACTGATCGCGCTCGCAGTCCTGCTCATCGTGTCGCGGGGGCAACTACGGCGGGCGAGGACCGCACTCGAACGGATCCGCACGCCCAAGGCCGTGCACCGCCGTCGGCGCCAGGGGGTCGCGCCCGTCGCGATCAGGACGGCTCGAAACACTCTGAAGACGGCCGACTCGTTGACGAAGGGCATCGGAATCACGGTCCGAAATTCGATCGAAGATCTCGCGAGTTGGGCCCGCGTCGAGCGTCCCGATCTCGCCAGGATCACCGCCGACGGTCACGTCGTGATCGCGTTCTCCGACATCGAGGCCTCCACCGCTCACAACGAGGCCCTGGGCGACCAGGCCTGGGTGAAAGTGCTGGACCGGCACAACAAGCTGGTCGACAAGCTTGTCGCCGACCACGGCGGCCACGTCGTCAAGAATCAGGGCGACGGGTTCATGATGGCCTTCGCAGATGCCGGGCAAGCAGTGCGGTGTGGTGTGGCTGTGCAGCGTGGCGTGGGTGAGAACGCTGAAGTCTGGGATGGCATCCGCGTCCGAATCGGCATCCACATGGGGACCTCGGTCAGACGCGGTGACGACCTGTTCGGGCGCAACGTCGCCATGGCGGCGCGGGTCGCCGGGCAGGCCGATGGTGGTGAGATCCTGGTCAGCGAATCGGTACGGGACGCGATCAGCGACCTCGCCGACATCGAGCTGTGCATGCCGCGTGAAGTCGAACTCAAAGGCCTGCAGGGCAGCCACCACCTCTATCCGGTCAAGGTGCCCGGCTGACCCTGACATTGCCGGGGCCAATTACGGTCTCGGCGGATTAGGCTTCAGAGCATGGCAGCCTTGAAGTTCTTCCTGGAATGGCCCGTCTTCCGTCAGCTGCGTTCGGGGGATGTGTTCGGCCGCGGGCCGGCGGTGACCTCAAAGAAAACCCGCGCCATCACCCCGCGCACGTCGACCGCCGACCGCGTCGTGCAAAGCGTGTGCCCGTACTGCGCGGTCGGCTGCGGGCAGCGGGTTTACGTCAAGGACGAGAGGGTCGTCCAGATCGAGGGTGACCCGGACTCGCCGATCTCGCGAGGTCGGCTGTGCCCCAAGGGTTCTGCCAGTGAGCAGCTGGTGAACCTGGCGCATCGGCAACTGCACGTGCTTTACCGCGCCCCGCGCGCGACCGAATGGCAGCGCCTCGATCTCGACACCGCCATCGACATGGTGACCGACCGCTTCCTGGAAGCACGCCGCAACAGCTGGCAGGACATCGACAAGAAGGGCAACCTGCTGCGCCGCACCATGGGTATCGCGGCGCTGGGCGGTGCGACGCTGGACAACGAAGAGAACTATCTGATCAAAAAGCTCTTCACCGCCGCCGGTGCGATCCAGATCGAGAACCAAGCTCGTATTTGACACAGCTCCACGGTTCCCGGTCTGGGAGCCTCCTTCGGGCGCGGCGGCGCCACCCAATCACTGCAAGACATGGCCAACGCCGATTGCATCATCATCCAGGGTTCGAACATGGCCGAGTGCCATCCGGTCGGGTTCCAGTGGGTGGAGGAGGCCAAGGCCCGCGGGGCGCGGCTGATCCACGTCGACCCGCGCTTCACCCGCACCTCGGCGGTGGCGGACAAGCACATCCCGATCAGGGCCGGCTCGGATGTGGTCTTGCTCGGCGCGCTGATCAACCACGTGCTGACCAACGATCTCTGGTTCAAGGAGTACGTCGTCGCCTACACCAATGCGGCCACTCTGATCAACGAGAACTTCAGGGACACTGAGGATCTCGGCGGCTTGTTCTCCGGCTTCGATCCCGACACCGGCCAGTACGACCTGTCGACGTGGGCGTACGCCAAACCCGACGACGACGACATCGAAGCCGGCAGCCCCGAACACGGCGCCGAGGCCTCGGCGCGCGCGGCAGGTGACGAGCTCGGCGCCAGCGGTCCGCCGCTACCGCACGGCCGGGTGATACGCGACGAAACCCTGCAGCACCCGCGGACCGTGTTCCAGATCCTCAAGCGGCATTACGCGCGCTACACCCCCGAGATGGTGAAGGACGTCTGCGGCATCAGCATCGAGGACTTCCACTATCTCGCGCGGTCGCTGGTCGAGAACTCCGGGCGCGATCGCACCACCTGCTTCGCGTATGCCGTCGGGTGGACTCAGCACACCCTCGGGGCCCAATTCATCCGCACCTCAGCAATTTTGCAACTGCTGATGGGCAACATCGGTCGCCCGGGCAGCGGCATCATGGCGCTGCGCGGCCACGCCAGCATCCAGGGCTCGACCGACATTCCGACGCTGTTCAACCTGCTCCCCGGCTATCTGCCGATGCCCAAGGCAGGCACGCACGACACCCTCGCCGACTACCTGAACGCGGTGGGGTCCAAGAAGCAGAAAGGCTACTGGGCCAACGCCGATACCTACCTGGTGAGCCTGCTCAAGGCATGGTGGGGCGACGCCGCCCGGGAGGACAACGACTGGGCCTACGACTACCTGCCGCGGCTGACCGGCCCGCACGGCACCTACCAGACCGTCACGGGAATGCTGGCCGACGAGGTGGACGGCTACTTCCTGTTGGGCCAGAACCCCGCCGTCGGATCGGCGCACGGGCGGATGCAGCGCCTCGGCATGGCGCACCTGAAGTGGCTCGTGGTCCGCGACCTCAACATGATCGAGTCGGCCACCTGGTGGAAGGACGGCCCCGAGATCGCGTCCGGCGAACTGCGCACGGAGGACATCGAGACCGAGGTGTTCTTCTTCCCCGCGGCCACGCACGTGGAGAAGGCGGGCTCGTTCACCCAGACGCAGCGGCTGCTGCAGTGGCGTCACCAGGCCGTCGAGCCGCCCGGCGACTCGCAGAGCGAATGCGCCTTCTTCTACGAGCTCGGCAAGCGGATCAGGGAGCGGTTGGCCGGTTCGACCGACGAGCGTGACCGGCCGCTGCTAGACCTGACCTGGGATTATCCGATGGACGAGCACGGCGACCTCGATGGCGAAGCCGTGCTGGCCGAGATCAACGGGTATCACCTCACCGGCCCCGACGCCGGCAAGACGCTGTCGTCGTTCACCGAAATGCGCGCCGACGGATCGACCGCAGGGGGCTGCTGGATCTACACCGGGGTGTACGCCGACGGCATCAACCAGGCGGCGCGTCGCGTGCCGCACGGCGGCCCGACACCAAGCCAGTCGCAGTGGGGCTGGGCATGGCCGGCCGACCGTCGGATTCTGTACAACCGCGCGTCGGCCGACCCGGACGGCAACCCGTGGAGCGAGCGCAAGAGACTCATCTGGTGGGACCCGGAGAAGGAGCGGTGGGTCGGAGACGACGTGCCGGACTTCCCCGCCGACCGGGCGCCGGACAGCCATCCCGACCCCGACGTCGGCGGCCCGGACGCGCTGTGCGGAGACGACGCGTTCATCATGGAGCCCGACGGCAAAGGCTGGCTTTTCGCTCCCGTCGGCGTGGTCGACGGACCGCTGCCCACGCATTACGAGCCGCAGGAGTCGCCGGTAGCCAACCCGCTGTACCCCCAGCAGCAAAACCCGGCGCGAATCATCTTCGCGCGCAAGGACAATCTGAGCGCGCCGAGCGCCGGCGACAGCGGATCCGACGTGTACCCCTATGTGTTCACGACCTACCGGCTCACCGAGCATCACACCGCCGGAGGCATGAGCCGTTGGCTGCCGTACCTGTCCGAACTGCAACCGGAGATGTTCTGTGAGGTCTCCCCGGAGCTGGCCGCCGAACGCGGCCTGCAGCCCTACGGGTGGGCAACCATCGTCTCGCCGCGGGCGGCCATCGAGGCTCGGGTGCTGGTGACCGAGCGGATGACCCCGCTCGTCATCCGCGGCCGCACGGTGCACCAAATCGGGCTGCCCTACCACTGGGGCGTCGGTAACGACGCCGTGGTCAGCGGGGACGCGGCGAACGATCTGATCGGCATCACCCTCGATCCCAACGTGCAGATCCAGGAGTCGAAGGACGGCTCCTGCGACATCCAGCCCGGCCGCCGGCCGCGTGGCGAGGAACTGCTGCGCCTGATCGCCGAGTATCAGTCACGCTCGGGCGCGACGACCGAGACCGATAACGCACGAGTCACCGATCCTGAGCACGAGATCATCTATCCGCCGCGCGGGCAGCACACAAGGGGAGCCGATGGGCCAGCTAACGGGACCGACTGACCCCGCCACCGATGCCGGCTGGGACGGCTCCAAGCCGCGCAAGGGGTTCTTCACCGACACCTCGATCTGCATCGGTTGCAAGGCCTGCGAGGTGGCCTGCAAAGAGTGGAATCGCAACCCGCGCGACGGCGACCTCACCCTGCTGGGCTCGTCCTACGACAACACCGGCGCGTTGGGCGCCAGCACCTGGCGGCATGTCGCGTTCATCGAGCAGGGCCGGGACCGCATCGAGGAGGCGCGCGAATCCGGCCGTGCCCTAATCGATTTGGGCATGCCGGCCGTCGCGGGCTCGGCGGCTCGTGCGGACAGTGCGCCGCCGGACACGCCGGAGTTCCGCTGGCTGATGTCGTCGGACGTCTGCAAGCACTGCACCCACGCCGGCTGCCTGGACGTCTGCCCGACGGGTGCGCTGTTCCGCACCGAGTTCGGCACGGTGGTGGTGCAAGACGACGTCTGCAACGGCTGCGGAACGTGCGTGGCGGGATGCCCTTTCGGTGTGGTCGAGCGGCGCAGCGACGGCACGTACACGACGCCGGCGCATCGGCCCGACCGCCCGGCGGAGAAACCGGTCAGCGGCGTCGCCCAGAAATGCACCCTCTGCTACGACCGGCTGGTCGACGACCAGATACCGGCCTGCGCCAAGACCTGCCCGACCACGTCGATCAAGTTCGGCAACCACGACGAGCTGGTGGTACGCGCCCGGGAACGGGTCGCGCAGCTGCATGCCGAGGGCCGCTCCGAGGCCCGGCTCTACGGCGCCAACCAGCACGACGGCGTCGGCGGCACCGGGTCGATCTTCTTACTGCTCGACGAACCGGAGGTCTATGGCCTGCCGCCGGATCCGCGAGTGTGCACGGCGGACCTGCCGAGCATGTTCAAACGCGCCGGCCTGGCCGCGGCCGGCATGCTGGGTGCGGCCGCGCTGGCGTTCTGGAGGAGTCGATGACGACATCCGAGTTCGACAGCCTGCGGCCGCCGGAACCAGAGGGCAAGCGTCGCAAAAGAGGAGAGGGCGGCCGGCGCCGCGACGAGTCATTGATGGTGCCCGAGGCGGAGTTCACCTCGTACTACGGACGCCCGGTGGTCAAGCCGGCGCCATGGGAACACGACGTCGCGGCCTATCTGTTCCTGGGCGGCGTCGCCGGCGGATCCGGCCTGCTTGCGGCCGGCGCCCAACTCACCGGCCGCACCAAGCTGCGCCGCAACGCACGGTTGTCTGCTCTGGTGGCGGTCGGGCTCGGTGCGGTGGCGCTGGTCAAAGACCTGGGTCGGCCGGAGCGGTTCGTCAACATGATGCGGACCATCAAGTTGACCTCCCCGATGAGCCTGGGCTCCTGGATCCTCAGCGCCTTCAGCGGCGGTATCGGGATTGCGGCGGTGTCGGAGGTGGACCGGATGACGGGCGAGCGGCTCCCGCTGGGGCCTTTACGTCCGGTGTTGCGTGCGGTGGAAGGCCCCGCCGGCTTGGAGGCGGCGGTGTTCGCGGCGCCGCTGGCGGTCTACACGGCGGTCCTGCTCTCCGACACCGCGACCCCGACCTGGAATGCGGCGCATGAAGACCTGCCGTTCGTCTTCGTCAGCTCGGCCAGCCTCGCCGCGTCGGGTCTGGCGATGATCACCACCCCGGTCGCCGAGACCGGCCCGGCCCGGCGGCTTGCCGTGCTCGGTGTGGTCGGGGACGTGGTGGCGATGAAGCTGATGGAACGCCGGATGGATCCGCTGCTCGTCGAACCGCTGCATCACGGTCGCCCCGGCGAGATGTTGAAGTGGAGCGAACGGCTGGCGGTGGCGGGTGCTTTGGGGACGCTGCTCGGTGGCCGGCATCGCGGGGTGGCGGTGGTGTCCGGTCTGGCGCTCATGACGGCGTCGGCGCTGACCCGGTTCGGCATTTTCGACGCGGGCAAGGAATCCACCCGCGATCCCCGCTACACGATCGAGCCACAGAAGCGCCGGCTGGCCGCGCGGCGGGCCGCGGGCATCACCGGCGACTCGATCACGACGGCGGGCTAGTCCGTCTGCGTGCGTTTCAGCGGATCTCGATGCCCGCCCCGGCCACGGTGTGGCCGATAACGGGATAGCCGGGTAGCTCGCCGAGCACCAGCAGCCCGCCGGAGGTCTGCGCGTCGGCGAGCAGCAGCAGGTCGTCCTCGCTGACGTCCGCCCGGAGGTGCGGCCGCACCCAGTCCAGGTTGCGTCGGGTCCCGCCGGAGACGAAGCCGTCTTTCAGCGCCTCGCGAGCGGCCTCGATCACCGGGACCGCTGAGCGTTCGATGACGGCACCGACGTTGGAGGCCCGGCACATCTTGTGCAGGTGGCCGAGCAGCCCGAAGCCCGTCACGTCGGTGGCCGCGCGCACGCCGGCCGCTAATGCTGCCGTCGCGGCGTCGCGGTTGAGCTGGGTCATGGTCTCGATCGCTTCCTCGAAGACCTCGCCGGTCTGCTTGTGCCGGTTGTTGAGCAGGCCGACGCCGAGCGGCTTGGTGAGGGTGAGCGGCAGGCCCGGCTCGGCGGCGTCATTGCGCAGCAGCCGGTCGGGGTCCGCCACACCGGTGACGGCCATGCCGTACTTCGGTTCCGGGTCGTCGATCGAATGGCCGCCGATGACCGGGCAGCCCGCCTCGCTGGCCACCGCAAGTCCGCCGCGCAGCACCTCCGTCATCAGCTCCAGGGGCAGCAGGTCGCGCGGCCAGCCGACGAGGTTGATCGCAACCACCGGACGTCCGCCCATCGCGTACACGTCCGAAAGCGCGTTGGCCGCGGCGATGCGGCCCCAGTCGTAGGCGTCGTCGACGACCGGGGTGAAGAAATCGGCCGTGGACAGCACCGCGAGATCGCCGACCAGCACCGCGGCGGCGTCGTCGCCGTCGTCGAGCCCGACCAGCACGTTCTCGCCCGACTGTCCGACCAGACCACGCACCGCCTCTTCGAGCTCGCCGGGCGGAATCTTGCAGGCACAGCCGCCGCCGTGCGCGTAGCTCGTAAGGCGAGTTTGGGGCATGGCCCGAGGTTACCCAGGGCCCAGCGTGCGGCTGGCCGCACACTCGGTGCCGAGCGTGCGGCCAGCTTCACATTCGGCGCTCAAGTACGCGCAAGCTAGGTTTACCGACGGAGGCGTTTGGGTTCCTGGTGGTCCCCCCGGTCTTCAAAACCGGTGAGATCGAGTAGCTCGGTCTGGCGGGTTCGATTCCCGTCCGTCTCCGCAAGCATTCATCGAGGAGGCACGTGACACAGGTCGACCCGCGCCGCCTGATTCCGCGCACCGATCAGCTGCTGGCGCTGCCGGCCGTGCAGCAGGCGCGGACCCGGCTGGGCGAGCAGGTCGTGCGCGCGGTGGTGCGCGACGTCCAGGAGCAGGCCCGCCGTGGTGACCTTGCTCCCGACCAGGTGCAGGACCGCGTGGTGGCCGCCCTGGCTGCGGGAACGGCCACGTCGCTGCGGCCCGTGCTCAACGCCACCGGCGTCGTCGTGCACACCAACCTGGGTCGGGCCCCGCTCGGCCCCGGCGCGGTCGAAGCGCTGGTCGAGGCGAGCGGCTACGTCGACGTCGAGCTCGACCTCGCCACCGGCACCCGGTCCAAGCGGGGAGTAGCCGTGCGTCTAGCGCTGCTCGCGGCCTGCCCGGCGGCCGAAGAAGCGCTGGTGGTCAACAACGGTGCCGCCGCCCTCGTGCTGGCGACCACCGCGCTGGCCGCCGGTAGAGAGGTCGTGGTCAGCCGTGGCGAGCTGATCGAGATCGGCGCCGGGTTCCGGCTGCCCGACCTGATCGCTTCGACCGGTGCCCGGCTACGCGAGGTGGGCACGACCAACCGCACTCATCTGAAGGACTACGCCGAGGCGATCGGGCCGCAGACCGGGTGCGTGCTGAAGGTGCACCAGAGCAACTTCCGGATAGACGGATTCACCACCGCCGTCGCCCTGTCCGACCTGCGGGCGTTGACCGCACAGCGGCAAGTGCCGTTGGTCGCCGACCTCGGCAGCGGGCTGCTGGTACCCGACCCGCTGCTGCCCGACGAACCCGACGCCGCCACCGCGCTGGCCGAGGGTGCCGACGTGGTGACCGCGAGCGGGGACAAACTGCTCGGCGGACCGCAGGCGGGCGTGGTGCTCGGCCGCGCGGAGGTGGTGACCCGGATGGCACGCCATCCGCTGGCTCGAGCGGTCCGGGCGGACAAGCTCACCCTCGCCGCACTCGAGGCGACCGTGCGCGCCGGCGTCTCGCCGGTCACGCAGGCTTTGCACGCCGACCCCGAACGCCTGCGTGCCCGCGCCGAAAGTCTTGCCGCGGCGGTCGGCGCGTCCGTCGTCGCGCACGACGGCCGGGTCGGCGGTGGCGGGGCCCCCGGCGTCCCGCTGCCCGGCTGGGCGGTTCGTCTTCCGGAGTCCGCTGCCGCCTTGCTGCGTGCCGGAGACCCGGCGGTGCTGCCGCGGGTGCACGACGGCGCCTGCCTCCTGGACCTGCGGTGCATACCGGAGTCCGACGACGATGAGCTGTTGGCCGCTGTCCAAACGGCGTTGGGTGTCGACCGCTGAGCCGGCACGTTATAGCCACCGCCGGCCACGTCGACCACGGCAAGAGCACCCTCATCCGTGCTCTCACCGGGATCGAGCCCGACCGGTGGGAGGAGGAACGTCGTCGAGGGCTGACCATCGACCTCGGCTTCGCCTGGACCACCCTGCCGTCGGGCCGCGAGATCGCCTTCGTCGACGTGCCCGGCCACCAGCGTTTCCTGGGCAACACCCTGGCCGGCCTCGGCCCGGCGTCGGTGGTCTGTTTCGTCGTCGCCGCCGACGAAGGTTGGCAGGCGCAGTCCAGCGACCATCGAGACGCGGTCGCGGCGTTGGGCATTCGACACGGCCTCATCGTGATTACCCGCGCCGACCGGGCCCCGGAGCGTGGCGCCGAGGTCCTGACGCAGGCGCGCACGGAGTTGGCCGAGACTGGTCTGCGCGATGCGCCGGGCGTCGTCGTGTCCGCGGTCGACGGCACCGGCCTGACCGAGTTGCGCGCCACCCTCGACCGCGTCCTGGCGCTGGTGCCCGCACCGGATACCACCTCGCGGCTGCGGCTGTGGGTCGATCGCTCCTTCACCATCACCGGCGCGGGCACCGTGGTGACCGGGACGCTCACCGCCGGGACGGTGGCTCGCGGTGACCAGCTGCAGCTGCTCGGCGGGGACCGCAAGCGGTCGGTGGTGATCCGCGGTCTGCAGAGCTGCGGCGAGCCCCACACCACCCTGGGACCAGTGGCCCGGGTGGCGCTCAACCTGCGCGGCGTCTCGCGCGATGCCATCCACCGCGGCGATGCACTGATCACCCCCGACGCGTGGCCGAGCACCCGCACGCTCGACGTGCGCCGCACTACCGGCGATCCATTCACCGAGGTCGCGGCGCAACTCGCCGTGCATGTGGGTAGCGCTTCCATGCCCGCCCGGCTGCGACCTTTCGACGAGAACCATGGCCGGCTCACGCTCGAGCGGCGGCTGCCGCTGGTGCTCGGCGACCGGCTGGTGTGGCGAGTGCCCGGCAGCGCGCTGGGTGGTGCTCAGGTCCTCGACGCCGAACCGCCGGCGTTGCGCCGACGCGGCGACAGCGCGCGCCGGGCCGCCGCGCTGGCCGCCATGGACGCCCGCGGCGACGTCGCGGCCGAGGTGGCCCGTCGGGGTGCGGTGCAGGAAAGCCACCTGCGCCGGTTGGGATTGCTGCCGGATACCGCGCCCCCCGAGGTGCGCGTGCTTGACGGTTGGTGGGTGCACCGCCCGGCCTTTGACGGCTGGCGGCAGCGGCTGCGAACAGCCGTAGACGAGCTACACGCTCGAGATCCGTTGGCCGATGGGCTATCCCGCGGAGCGGCGCGTGACCTGCTCGCGCTGCCCGACGAGTCGCTGCTGGCCGCTGTCGCCCGCGACGCGGGCCTGGAGCAGGAGGGCGGTCACATCCGGGTGGCCGGCGCTCGTGACGACCTGGGCGGCGCCGAGGCGGCGGTCGGTGAACTAGAGGACAGGCTGCGCGCAGAGCCGTTCCGGGCGCCGGAGGCCGACGAGCTGTCGGCACTGCGGCTCGGTGTGCGTGAACTTGCCGCAGCCGAGCGGGCCGGCCGGGTGCTGCGGCTGGGCGACGGCTCGCAGACTGGAGTCGTGCTGCTGCCGACGGCACCTGCGCTGGCGATGCGGGAGCTTGCCCGCCTCGAGCAGCCGTTCACCACCAGCCAGGCGCGCCAAGCGCTCGCTACCACTCGGCGCGTCGCGATCCCGTTGCTGGAGCATCTGGATGCGCGCGGCTGGACCCGTCGATTGGACGCCGGCCACCGTGAGGTCGTGCGCTAGGTCAGATCGTGAGTAGGTCGCCGGGTAACTCGTCGTCGAGTACGGCCTGAGCGAGCAACTCACCCAGCAGTGGTCCGAATTTCATCAGGTTGCTGCCGACGAACGCGACGACGCGACCGCGGCATCCCACCGTCCAGCCGTCTCCGCCGGAGTCGAGCCAGGGGGCGCGAACGGTCACGCAGTCGACGCGGTCCACAGGGGACAGCGACGGAAACAGCGCGCGCACGACGTCGGGGTCGGGCACCTCCTGCCCGAAGGCCCAGCGGCCCGTACTGCCAAGCGGTAACCCGTAACCCTCGGGCGCGGACAGGCACGCTGCACCGGTGGCGTCAGCACCCTCGTAGGTGAAGCGGGTGTGTGGGGCGAAATCGACGGCGAGCGGGCCGAACAGTGCCGGCGTCTGTACGCCTGCGCAGATGAGCACGCGGTCGGCCGGCACGGTGGTGCCGTCCGCGAGCCATGTCGAGCCGTCGTCGCCGACCGACACAACCTCGCCGCGCCGAACGGCCACTCGCTGCGACAAGCTGACCAGGGCGCGGCGGATGCGCAGGCTGCCGCCGAGCGGATCGAGCAGTCCGGTGTCCCAGGGGATGGACGCGAAGGGAATCCGTGCCGCGATCTGCGGCCGGTCAAGCCACGAGAACGCGGCGCCGGCAGCTGCCATCGCCGCTGCGGTGTCCTCGCGCGGACCCGCGGCGATGAAACCTTCCGAGCCGAGCAGCCGTCCCGTGCCGAATTCCGCTTCCCAGCGCCGCCAACCTCCTCGGGCACGTATCGCAAGCCTGCATAACGCCGGCCGCCGGTGTGCGACGCGGAAGATGCGAGCCAAACCCGACGACTGCTCGGCGAACGGTTCGCCGCGCTCGAACACGATCACCGGCTTTCCCCGCCGCGACAGCTCATAGGCCGCCGCGAGCCCGCATATCCCCGCGCCGACAATGACGATCACGGGCTGAGCACCTGGCAGGCCGGTCGTCTGGCTAGGTGCCGAACCACCCGACCAGTGTAAGTTTCGGCAGCGGATGGCCGACCGGGGCGCAACTTGCACTGCGCGCGGTGCGGACCCTAGCGTCGTTCGCAGATGTCAGCGAGATTCTTCTGGTTTCTGCCTACTACCGGTGACAGCCGCTCTATCGTCGGCGGGTCGCACGCCTCGTCGAACCGCGCGATACCGGCCGGATACCGCCCTCCTAGCCGCCGCTACCTGGCCGAGGTGGCTCGGGCCGCCGACCGGTTGGGCTTTGAGGGCGTGCTGACCCCGACGGGTACCTGGTGCGAAGACGCATGGCTCACCTCTGCCGCATTGTTGGCCGAGACCGAGAAGTTGAAGTTTCTGGTCGCATTCCGGCCCGGGCTCGTCCCTCCCACCCTGGCCGCGCAGCAGACCGCGACGCTGCAGCGGTTCTCCGAAGGCAGGGTGCTGCTCAACGTCGTCAGTGGGGGCGACGACGCTGAGCAACGTCGTTTCGGCGACTGGCTCAGCCACGACGAGCGCTATGCGCGCACCGCCGAATTCCTGCAGATCGTGCGATCGGTGTGGACGCAGGACTCCGTGGACTTCACCGGCAAGTACTACACGGTTGCCGACGCCCGGGTATCCGCGCCGCCGGATCCGTTGCCGGAGATCTACTTTGGCGGTTCCTCGGTGGCGGCTCTGCCGATCGCGGCCGAATTCGCCGACGTCTACCTCACCTGGGGTGAGCCCCCGCAGGCCGCAGCCGACAAGATCGACAAGGTGCGCACCGAGGCGGCCGTCCGGGGCAGACCGGTCCGATTCGGCATCCGGCTGCACACCATCAGCCGCGACACCTCGGCCGCGGCCTGGGCCGTGGCCAACGAGATGCTTGCCGGACTCACCGCGGCGGAAATCACGAAAGCTACTGCACTGCATGCTAGTTCGGAGTCCGAGGGGCAACGCAGGATGACCGCGCTGCACGGTGGCCGCGTCGACAAGCTGGAGATCTACCCGAATCTGTGGGCCGGTGTGGGCTTGGTGCGTGGTGGTGCCGGCACCGCCCTGGTAGGCAGTCACCGGGAAGTCGCGAACCTGATCTCCGAATACCATGCGCTGGGCTTCGACGAGTTCATCCTTTCGGGCTACCCGCACCTGGAAGAGGCGTACTGGTTCGCCGAAGGCGTGTTGCCACTACTGGCCGAGAAACAGGCTTTGCGATCTCCGTGATTCCAACAACGTCCGGCGCCTGGGGAGCTGCCTGGCGCTCGAGGTGATTCCAGGTCTCGGCCTGAACTGATTTGCGCTGCTAGACGTAGTAATCGCGCGGTCAGCGGTGGGGCGGGTGGCCGACACCCAATCCGGTTGGATCCGCGCACCGCGCGGCTGTCGGCTCCGGTCAACAGTGCTGTCATGGAATCGACCGGCGATCCCGCGTGTTCCAGACAGTTGGCGGCGGCGTTTGCGTTGGCGCCACGGTCCTACCGCACGGGGAGGCACACCTTCATGGCCGGTTCGTCGAGTCCTATCCACCTCGCCGTTGCACTGGATGGTGCCGGATGGCATCCGGCCGCGTGGCGGGCCGACGACGCACGATCTGGCCAACTGTTCGACGCCGGCTACTGGGCCGAGCTGGTCGCCGTGGCCGAACGCGGAGCGTTGGACTTCGTGACGATTGAGGATTCGCTGACGTTGCAGTCTGACAACCCTTTTGAGCCCGACGATCGAGTCGATCGGGTGCGGGGGCGGTTGGATGCGGTGCTCATCGCGAGCAGGGTCGCGCCGCGCACCCAGCGGATCGGGCTGGTGCCGACGGCGACGGTCACCCACACCGAGCCATTCCACATTTCGAAGTCGATCGCCACGCTTGATTACGTCAGCACCGGCCGAGCCGGGGTTCGGGTTCAGATCTCGGCACGCGCGGACGCGGCAGCCCACTTCGGGCGTCGTGAACTGCAACAGCAGATCGGCGAGTACTTTGCCGAGGCCGCGGATTACGTTGAGGTGCTCCGTCGCCTGTGGGACAGCTGGGAGGACGACGCCGAGATTCGCGATGTCGCCACCGGACGGTTTGTCGACCGAAACAAGCTGCATTACATCGACTTCCAGGGACGGTGGTTCTCTGTCAAGGGTCCTTCGATCACGCCGCGCCCGCCCCAGGGTCAGCCGATCGTCGCGGCCCTGGGGCATGGCGGCGCGTCCTACCAGCTGATCGCCGGCAGCGCCGACGTCGGGTTCGTCACCCCACGCGACTCCGCGCAGGCATCCGGCATCGTCGACGAGATCCGTGCGCTGCAACGGGCTGCCGGCCGAGGCGGGGATCCGCTACACCTTTTCGCCGACCTGGTGGTGTTCCTCGACCGCGAATCGCGGACAGCGCAGGCGCGGCGGCGCCGCTTCGACGATCTCGCCGGTATCGAATATCACAGCGACGCAAAAGTTTTCGTCGGGACGCCCGCGCAGCTGGCCGATGTGCTGCAGGAGTGGCACGGCACGGGACTGTCCGGATTCCGACTGCGGCCGGCCGAGCTTCCGCATGACCTCATTGCCATCACCGAGGGTTTAGTCCCCGAGTTGCGTCGCCGCGGACTGTTCCGCACCACCTATGAGGCCGACACGCTGCGAGGACTGCTGGGGCTGGCCCGCCCTGCCAACCGCTACCAGATCGCCTGACCGATTGAGGAACCTCGAATGAACAAGCCAATAAAGCAGATTCATCTGGCTGCGCATTTCCCGGGTGTCAATAACACCACGGTCTGGACCGACCCGGTGGCCGGCAGTCACATCGAGTTCAGCTCGTTTGCGCAATTTGCGCAAACGGCCGAGCGGGGCAAGTTCGACTTTCTGTTCCTCGCCGAAGGGTTGCGGCTGCGGGAGCAGAACGGCCAGATCTACGACCTCGACGTGGTCGGCCGTCCCGACACGTTCACCATCCTTGCCGCGCTCGCGGCGGTCACCGAGCGGCTGGGTCTGACCGGCACGATCAACT
Source organism: Mycobacterium sp. (assembly GCF_035499775.1). GTDB lineage: Bacteria > Actinomycetota > Actinomycetes > Mycobacteriales > Mycobacteriaceae > Mycobacterium. The sequence goes on from NZ_DATJYB010000404.1 coordinate 20,559, forward strand.
CCACCTTCAATGAGCCCTACGAGGTGGCCCGGCAGTTCGCCTCTTTGGACCATCTGTCCGGTGGCCGCGCCGCGTGGAACGTCGTGACCTCATGGGATGCGTTCACCGGCGAGAACTTCCGCCGCGGCGGATTCCTGGCGGAGAGCCGGCGCTATGAGCGGGCGAAGACATTCCTGCAGACGACGAACGAGTTGCTCGACTCCTGGCGGGGCGACGAGATCGTGGCGGACAAGGCCGGCGGCGTCTTTCTGTCCGACCCGAATGCGGGCGCATTCGCGCACCGAGATGCGCACTTCGACATTCACGGCCGGTTCAACGTTCCGCGAAGTCCCCAGGGTCGACCGGTGATTTTTCAGGCCGGCGACTCCGATGAGGGTCGTGACTTCGCCGCCGCGGCTGCCGACGCGATCTTCTCCAGACACAGCACACTGGATGCCGGACAAGCCTTTTACTCCGACGTCAAGGGCCGGCTGGCGCGTTACGGTCGTCACCGCGACGAGTTGCTCATCCTGCCGGCGGCGACTTTCGTGCTCGGCGACACCGACGCCGAAGCCGCCGAAATCGCGCATCAGGTCCGACTGGCCCAGGTGTCCCCGCAGACCGCGATCAAGTTTCTCGAACAACTCTGGAACCGGGATCTGTCCGACCACGACCCGGACGGCCCACTGCCGGTCGTCGACCCCGTCGTGGGGGAAAACACCATTTCGCGCGGCCGGGCCAGCGTCCGCATGCACCGCGACCCGATCGCGATCGCCAGCGATTGGCGGGCGAAAGCCGAGGCGCAGAACCTGACCACCCGCGAACTGATTGTCGAGGTCACCGGACGCCAATCCTTCATCGGATCACCGCAGACGGTCGCCTCGAGCATCAACGAATTGGTGCAGGCCGATGCCAGCGACGGATTCATCCTCGTCCCGCACATCACGCCTGGCGGGCTGGACCCGTTCGTCGACCATGTCGTGCCGTTGCTGCAGGACTGGGGAGTGTTCCGCGCCGACTACACCGGCACAACGCTGCGCGACCACCTGGGCCTCACCCCGCTGGCGGCACCGCGTCGACCCGCCGACCAGGACGCCCCCACCGGGGTCGCTTCGTAACGACTATGGCGACTCCGCTAGGGGTGCTGGACCTGGTACCGATCTCGTCAGGTTCGACCGCGACCCAGGCCTTGCGCAACAGCATCGATCTCGCACGGCATGCCGAGAGATTGGGCTACACGCGATACTGGTTCGCCGAACACCATCTCAATCCGGGGGTCGCGGGCACCTCACCGGCTGTGCTCCTTGCCCTGACCGCAGCCGAGACCTCGACGATCCGGCTGGGTTCGGGCGCAGTGCAAATGGGGCATCGGACCGCGTTGGCCACGGTGGAGGAGTTCGGCTTGCTGGACTCCCTGCACCCGGGGCGGTTCGATCTGGGGTTGGGGCGTTCGGGTGGTAAGCCGCCTGCACCGGCCCGCTCGGCGCCGGAGCCACCGGTCGCGCGGACGTTGACTGATGACCGCACGCCGAATGGACTGTTGATCCCGGGAAGGTTCGACCCGACGCCGCTGCTGAAATCGCCGCGGACGGCGCTGCACAAGGCGCTGCTGCAGCTGCCGGGCGCGCAGTCACAGGACTACACCGAACAGGTCGACGACATTCTCGCGCTGATCGCGGACACCTACACCGCTGACGGCCAAGAGGCTCACGTGGTGCCCGGGGGAGGCGCCGACCTTCAGATCTGGATTCTGGGTAGCAGCGGCGGCGAGAGCGCCGCGGTTGCGGGCCGCAGGGGCCTTCGCTTCGCGGCCAGCTACCACATCGCTCCGGCCACCGTCCTCGAGGCCGCGGACGGTTACCGGGCAGCGTTTCGACCATCGGCCGAGCTGGACCGGCCCCATGTCGCGGTCTCGGCCGATGTCGTCGTCGCCGAGGACCAGGCCACCGCGCGCGAACTGGCCGCGGGCTACGGGCTCTGGGTGCGCAGCATCCGTATCGCTGACGGCGCGATCCCGTTCCCTACTCCCGACGAGGCGCGCGCCCACACCTGGACCGACGCCGACCGCGAACTCGTCGCGGACCGCGTCGAAACCCAATTCGTCGGATCTGCGGGACAAGTCGCCGACCAACTCGAGCGCTTGCGCGACGCCACCGAGGCCGACGAGCTGATCATCACGACGATCACCCACGACCACCGAGACCGGGTGCGCTCTTATGAGCTGCTGGCCGACGAGTGGGGTCGCCGCTGAGCGGACGCAAAAGCAGCCAAAACTAGGTGGTTCTGGCTGCTTTTGCGTCTGCTCATCCGGACCAGCACTGCGTCCGGCGGGTCGACTTCTGGCAGGGTTGACCAGGCGGCAAGATCGAGTGTGATTTATGCCGGCCCCGTGGCTTGAAATGGTGCGCTTCGCCGTATGCCACCAATTCATAGGCAAGGGCGGAGCGCCGCCGAAGGAGGAGCGCTGACATGCAGGGGTTCGGTTTCGACACGCTGGCGCTGCTGACCGCCATTGGTTTCGCCGGCCCGCTGCTGGCGGCATTGCCGCGCTTGCGAATTCCGGTGATCCTGGGTGAGCTGATCGCGGGACTCGTCATCGGCAAGACCGGCTTTGACATCGTCAATGTCGCCAACCCAACGTTTGAGTTGCTCGCGAATACCGGCTTCGCCCTAGTGATGTTCGTGGTGGGCACCCACGTTCGGTTCCCCCGTGGTGAGATGCGCTCCGCGTTGCCGCCGGCGCTGTTACGAGTTGTGCTGTGCGGCGTCGTCGCGGTGGCTTTCGGTATCGGGTTGGCGGCGGTGTTCGGTACCGGCCGCGCCGCCCTGTACGCGGTTCTGATGACCTCATCGTCGGCAGCGCTGGCATTGCCAATCATCGAATCGCTGCGGTTACAAGGGCCCCAAGTGCTATCCGTGACAACGCAGATCGCTATTGCGGATACCGCGTGCATCGTATTGCTGCCGTTAGTGATCGACATCCGCCGGGCGCCGACGGCAGCACTGGGTGCGCTGGCGATCGCGGGCTGCTCCATGGTGCTCTTTGTGTTGCTGCGTACGGTCGACCGCAAGGGCTGGCGTCACCGAGCGCACCGCTATTCCGAGAAACACAGGCTGGCACTGGAATTGCGGGTCAGCCTGTTCGTGCTTTTCTCGCTCGCTGCGCTGGCCGTCAACACGCACGTGTCGGTCATGCTGGCGGGTTTCGCGCTGGGTTTGGTGATCGCCGCGGCCGGCGAACCGCGACGACTGGCCCGTCAGCTATTCGGAATCACCGAGGGTTTCTTCAGCCCGTTGTTCTTCATCTGGCTCGGCGCTTCGCTCCATGTGCGGGAGCTGGGTTCGCATCCGAAATTCATTCTGCTGGGTCTGGGTCTGGGTCTGGGTGCGGTGCTCGCGCATTGCGTGGGACGGCTGCTCGGTCAGCCGCTGACGCTTGGCGTGCTGTCGGCTGCGCAACTCGGGGTACCTGTGGCCGCCGCCACAATCGGCACTGAGCAACACCTCCTCGCCCCAGGTGAAGCGTCGGCGTTGATGTTCGGCGCCTTGCTGACGATCGCTGCCACGTCGGTCGCGGGGGCATTGGCGGCGCGCGCTCAGAAAGCCGAAGCGGCTAAGCCCACCCAGAGCGGGCAGTCAGGGTAGCGCCCGGCGATTGGCAGGCGAGCCGGGATAACCCGGCGGACGAACATCGGCACCCTTTGGCCCCGGAGTTGGGGACTTCTGACTCTGACTGCTGGGTGGCGCGGGGCGGACAGTGTCCGCATGGAGCATTTGACAGCGCTCGACGCTGGATTCCTCGAGGTGGAAGACTCTGATCCGCATGTGAGTCTGGCGGTCGGCGGTGTGTCGATCATGGAGGGGCCGCCGCCCAGCTACGATGAGTTCGTGTCGGCATTCGCCGAACGGGCGCCGACAATTCCGCGGTGCAGACAAGTCCTTCGGACTCATCCACTCGATCTCGGTTCACCCGGATGGGTCGATGATCCGCACTTCGATATCTCACGGCATTTGCACCGCCTTGCGCTGCCACACCCGGGCGGCGACGCCGAGCTGTTCCAGACGATCGCGACCGTGATGGAGCGGCGTCTTGACCGCGAGCGTCCGCTTTGGGAGTGCTGGATCATCGAGGGCCTCAGTGACAACCGGTGGGCCGTGCTCACCAAGATCCACCACTGCATCGCCGACGGCATCGCGACAACTCAGATGTTGGCGAAGTTCAGCGACGACGGCGGCGGCGACACCTTCGCGAGGGACATCAACGGCTCGAAGGAGTCGGCTTGGCCTGCAATGCGTCTGCCGAAATTGAGCCTGAACCCGTTGAGCTGGGTGAGCGGGATTGGGCGCAGCGCACTTGCCGCCGCGGCCACGGCCCAACATTTGGCGGTGGGTGCCGCCGAGCTGACGGCCGGCCTGCTCACCCCGGCGCCCGAATCGTCGTTGAACGGGCCGGTCACGACGATGCGCCGCTACAGTGTGGCCCGAGTCCGGCTGGCCGATCTGCAAAAGGCTTCTCAAGTATTTAATGTGACGCTGAACGACGTGGCGCTGGCGGCGATCACCCACAGCTACCGCAGGATTCTGCTGGGCCGCGGTGAACAGCCGGGCCGCAACTCGCTACGCACGCTCGTTCCGGTATCGGTCCGTACCGCGAACCATTTCAACATGACCGACAACCAGGTCTCGGCGATGCTGCCACTGCTGCCGGTTGATGAACCGGACCCGGTGCGGCAGCTCCAGCTGGTGCACAGTCGGCTCAACCGGGCCAAAGCCAGCGGTCAGAGCCAAGGAGCCAGCGCTCTGCTCTCCGCGGCCAAGAACATCCCGTTTGCGTTCTCGGCGTGGACGATTCGCTTGATCACCCGATTGCCGCAACGAGCGGTTGTTGCCTTGGCGACCAATGTTCCCGGCCCACGCAGTGAGCAGCGACTGATGGGACGGCGAGTTTTGGAAATCCTACCCGTCCCGCCGATCGCCCTTCAGTTGCGCACCGGCATCGCGATGCTCAGCTACGCCGACGGTTTCATATTCGGCATTACCGCCGACTTCGACACCGCACCCGATATCGAGGCACTCGCCGCGGGCATCGAAGACGGGGTCGCGCAACTCGTGACGGCCGGTCGCGCCCAGGCAAGCAAGGCGGGATCCGGCACCCGCGCCGGCTGATCACCGCCTGATAACCGGTTGGTGATCCAGCGCACCGAAAAGATTTGCATTCACTATGCACCCGGCTCGTCAAGTTGACCGCGTCGGGTCGCGCCAAATACCTTCGGACGTGGGAGCCGGGTGATCTCGACCGGACAACGGGGTTTGCACAGAGTGTAATCGCCTGTGCTCCAATTGGTTACAACGAAGTTACCTACCGCACACGATTGGGGCGGCTACCGCAACGTCCCCCGCTAAGACCTGACGAGGGAGCGATCGATGCAGCATGCCGAGCCACCGGGCGACCAATGCGCCGAAGAGGGCCCGGTCTCACGAATTGGCCGGTTACGCTCCGTGATCCGGCACGATCTGCCCTCGTCATTGGTGGTGTTCTTGGTCGCATTGCCGCTGTCGCTGGGAATCGCGATCGCCTCTGACGCGCCGGTGCTGGCCGGCCTCATCGCCGCGATCGTCGGGGGCGTCGTTGGTGGGGCCATCGGCGGATCGCCTTTGCAGGTCAGTGGCCCCGCGGCTGGACTGACCGTTATCGTTGCCGATCTCATTGCCCAGTTCGGTTGGGAAATCACGTCTTTTATCACCATGGTCGCGGGCGTCATGCAGATTCTGTTGGGGCTCAGTCGCGTTGCGCGAGCCGCCCTGGCGATCTCACCCGTCGTCGTGCACGCCATGCTCGCCGGCATCGGAATCACGATCGCGCTGCAACAGACCCACGTACTGCTCGGCGGCGAATCGCGAAGCACGGCTTGGGAAAACGTCACCGCCCTGCCCGCACAGATTGTCGGCGCGCACCGGCCCGGCCTCCTGCTGGGCCTGCTGGTGATCGCCATTCTGATCTTGTGGCGCTGGGTTCCACGCCGTCTGGCCGGTATTCCCGGTGCATTGGTCGCCATCGTGGTGGTGACGGCCATCTCGGTGGTGTTCCCATTCCAGGTGTCCCGCATCAGGCTGGATGGTTCGATCCTGGAGGCAGTGCGACTGCCGGCGGTGCCGCACGGAAACTGGGGAGCCATCGCCATCGGGGTCATCACCGTCACCCTCATCTGCAGCGTCCAGAGCCTGCTGACCGCGGTTTCCATCGACCGAATGCACAACGGACCGCGCACCGACTTCAACCGCGAGTTGATCGGACAGGGCGCCTCAAACCTGGTCTCGGGTGCGATCGGCGGACTTGCGATCGCCGGCGTGATTGTGCGCAGCGCGGCCAACGTCAGCGCGGGCGCGAAAACCCGGGCGTCGACAGTCATGCACGGCTTCTGGGTTCTGTTATTTGCCTTGCCCTTTGCGGGGTTGGTCGAGCGAATCCCCACCGCGGCACTCGCCGGCCTGCTCATCGTCATTGGAATGGAGCTGCTCAAGCCCGCCCATATCGAAACCGCTTTGCGCAATGGTGATCTCATCATCTACCTGGTGACCGTGGTCGCTGTCGTCTTCCTCAATCTCCTGCATGGCGTCATGATCGGACTTGCCCTGGCGATCGCGATGACCGGATGGCGGGTGGTGCGGGCAAAGATCGAAGCCGAGCAGGTCGGCCAGGAATGGCATGTGGTCGTCGAGGGGGCGTGTACCTTTCTGGCGCTGCCCCGGCTGACCCGAGTGCTGGCGTCGATACCCCAGCGCGCTACGGTCACCGTCGACCTCTCGGTCAACTACCTCGATCACGCCGCACACCAGGCGATTAGCGACTGGCAGCGACAGCATGTCGCCACGGGTGGAACGGTCCGGATTCTGGGCGGGGTAGAGATCGGCCGGCTCGCGCGGCGCGCCGTAAGCGACCTGATCGAACCCATCGAACCCGAAGTCCCCCAATCCAAGCAGGCGAAAGTCATTCGTCCCCAAGCCGGGTTATCTCTGGCCGAGCCGATTCCCGAGACAGGGTAGTGCGCTATATCCCTGCGGCGTCGGCGATTTCGACAGCCTTGCGCACGATCGCGTCGATCCGGGCGATGTCGGGCGTTCCCGCGGCGGCCTTGTTCTGTGGCTCGTCCATTGCGCGGCGCATGACGCCTTCGGCGATGATCGCGAGCTTCCACAACCCGAGTACATGCCAGTATTGCAAGGCGGCCGAATCACGGCCGGTCTCTTGCAGATAGAGACGAGTCATTTCCGCACGATCAGGGAAACCGTCCAGCGCGGTGGGCGCGAAGTCGCCGCCGTGCGTTTCACCGGGCGCGATCCAATAGGTGAGTAGACTCCCCATGTCCGCGAGCGGATCGCCGAGAGTGGACAGTTCCCAGTCCAGCGTTGCCGCCACCCGGCCGCCCTGGGGGCCGGGATCGCGCGAAGTAATCAGGTTGCGCAGATGAAAATCCCCATGCACCAGACTGATTTCGCGCTGCTCTGGCGCGGCGGCGGTGAGCCGGCGGGTGAGATTGTCCAGCTCGGGCACCTCTCGCGTCTTGGACAGTTCCCACTGGCCCGCCCACCGCTTGAGCTGGCGCTGCGCATACGGCTTGTGGCTGGCCAGATCGGCGAGTCCCACCTGCGCCAGGTCGACGGCGTGAATCTTGGCCAGGGTGCGCGGCAGGTCCAACGCGATCCGACGACGCTGCTGCGGTGTCAGCGCCTCGGCGACCTCCATGGTGTCGACGACCAGTCCGTCGACGAACTCCATCAACACCAACGGCGCCTCGAACAACTCCGAATCCGTTGTGGTACCCAGTATTTGCGGTACGGGTACGTCGGTGTCCGCCAGCGCGGCGATGATTCGGGCCTCGCGCAACACATCATGGGCCGAGGCCAGCAGATGACCCAGCGGCGGACGGCGCAGCACCCAGGCGCGGCCGGCCTCGTCGGCGACGCGGTACGTCAGGTTCGACTGCCCGAGGCCGATCCGCTGGAACCGCAATGGTGCCTCGAACGCTATGCCCAGTTGGTTAAGCCACCGCGCCACCGCGTCAGGGTCGAGGCCGACAACCTCGCGCGCCTCGGTCATGGGCGGCTCGTTTCCGGCAAGGCCCCGCCTTCACGGTAGGACATCTCAAACAAGGACATATTGAGATGTCCTACACCACCGCCTCAACGACCTCGGCACTCGGAGTGCCGACCCGCTGCAGAGCCTTGTAGAACGCCTGCGGCTCAGCCCAGTCCTCGGGCGCGAACGCGCCGGCGCGCGTGCCGCTCTCGTCGAGTGCCAGCACCATGAACGCGGCGCACGAGGTCCCGGTGATGGCGGCCATGTCGCGCATGAGGTACGACCCCTCGCCTGCGGTCGGTGTGCGCCGGACGGCGACCGCCGGCTTTCCGTCGCGAGTGCCGGCCAGTCGTACCAAAAGGCCGCCGCGGTAGGGATAGGTGCGCCGTAATGCCGCTGTCACGAGGAACTTGATCAACGTGCCCGCGCCGCTCTCCTTGCGGCGGACTTGGCCGATCATGCCGCGCAGCGCATGGCGCCAGCCGGTCACCGAGCCGAACTTGTTCTTGAGGACGCCCAGGATGAAGTCGACCGCCTCGTCGAGCGTCATCTTGCCGTCGTGTACGGCAAGACCGAGGCCGCGGGCCAGGCCGTTGAAGGGCGCGGGGTCGAGCCCGCCGATGCAGCGGATGCGCTCGGCCTCCGGATAGCGGCGCGGCAGCGTGGCGGGCTCGGGGTGCGCGGTCTCGTACATGAGGGTGTCCCCGAGGCCCCCGCCCATCGGCGCGGACCCGGTTTCGACAAAGCTCTCGTGGGTAACCGGCCCGCCGTTTCTGCCAGGTCAGGCAGTCGCCGGCGGCGATGTGCATCAGGTGCTGAAGCATTGCACGCCTCACCTCCGGCCGTTCGTCACCGACCACCCAGCACACGTCGATGTTCGCCACGGTGTCGAGCTCGCTCGCGGCGTCGGCCACCATCACGTTCGTCATGCCCGGCGACGCGCCGCATCCCACGTAGATCGGAATGCCTGCCGCCGCCGCCTTCTCGTGCAGGGAGAGGGCATGCTCGGTGCTCTCGACGTGGTCGTCGAAGTCGAGGTAAGGCACCTTGGCTTGCAGGCATGCCTCGATCACCGGAGCCGACGTGCGGATGTAGGGACCGGCGCCCAGCACGACGAGCGCGGCGCCTTCGACCACCTTGCGTAGGCCGTCGCCGAAACGACCTAATTTCAAACTCAATTCGAGATCGATTCAAGACCGGGAGATCGAGCTGACTTACCCGGACTGGGCGACCTGGGGATCTTCGCCCTACACAAGATCGCCACTTCCGAAGAGCGCCCCGTTGGCGTATGAAGGCGTATTAATAAGTGCACCCGAGTAGGAGATTCCGGTGAAAACAACAGCCGCGGTCCTGTTGGAGGCCGGCAAGCCATTCGAGCTCATGGAACTCGACCTCGACGGTCCCGGTGAGGGCGAAGTCCTGATCAACTACACCGCAGCCGGACTGTGCCATTCCGACCTGCACCTCACCGATGGTGACCTGCCGCCCCGCTTCCCGATCGTCGGCGGCCATGAGGGTGCCGGCATCATCGAGGACGTCGGCCCGGGCGTGACGAAGGTGAAGCCGGGAGACCACGTCGTGTGCAGCTTCATCCCAAGCTGCGGCTACTGTCGCTACTGCTCTACCGGGCGACAGAGTCTCTGCGACATGGGCGCCACCATCCTGGAAGGCTGCATGCCCAACGGATCGTTCCGATTCCACAGCGGTGGAGAGGATTTCGGCGCGATGTGTATGCTCGGCACCTTTGCCAAGAAGGCCACGATCTCCCAGTACTCGGTCGTCAAGATCGACGACTGGCTGCCGCTGGAGACCGCGGTCCTGGTGGGTTGCGGTGTGCCGACGGGATGGGGCAGTGCCACCTACGCCGGCAACGTCCGCGCCGGGGACATCACCGTCATCTACGGCATCGGTGGAATCGGCATCAACTCTGTGCAGGGGGCGGCACACGCCGGCGCCAAGTACGTCGTCGTCGTCGATCCCGTAGCGCTCAAGCGCGACACCGCACTGAAATTCGGTGCCACACACGCCTTCGAAACCGCGGCCGCGGCCGCGGAGAAGGTGCACGAGTTGTCGTGGGGCCAGGGTGCGGACCAAGCGATCGTCACCGTCGGCACCGTCGACGAAGAGGTGATCTCAGCGGCGTTCGACATCGTCGGCAAGGGCGGCACGGTCGTCGTCGTGGGTCTGGCCGACCCGGCGAAGGCCACCGTCCACGTATCCGGAGCCATGCTCGTCCTCGGCGAAAAGACAATCCGCGGGACGCTATTCGGCTCGGCCAACCCGCAGTACGACATCGTCCGGCTGCTGCGACTCTACGACGCGGGCCAGCTCAAGCTCGACGAACTTGTGACGGCGAAGTACCGCCTCGAGGACGTGAACCAGGGCTACCAGGATCTGCGGGACGGCAAGAACATCCGCGGCGTCATCATCCACTGATACGGGCTACTTGCCCTTGTCGCCCTTGGGTGCCGGTGCGTACGTCTGCAGATAGGCGGTGATCAGGCGCCGGGTTTCGGCAATGGTCGCGTCGTCGCCTCGCGGGGAGCGCTGGAAAGCAACATCGAAGAGACGGTCGCCCGCCTCGAAAGCAAGTTCCACGACAGCTTGCGGTGTCTTGGCGCGGAGGAGTTTCCGATCGATCAGGAACCGCCACAGCTGCTCGGCCCACGACAGGTCGAACTCGTGTGCCAGTTCGCTAAGTGCCGAGCTTCGGCCTGCGAACCACAACTGGACGAAGCCCGGGTGCTCACGAAAGTAGTTGAGCTGCAGGTCGATCGTGACGTCGACACTGTCGGCCAGGGTGCGCACTTTGGAGTTGTTCAGCGCCGCGGCGAGTTGCTCGTCGAGCATGCCGACATGGCGGCGCACCAACTGCGCGTCGACCTGGGTGCGATCGGCGAAGTAGTGATAGAGCGACGCCGTCGGAATGCCGGCTTTCTCACCGATCGCCTTCAGTGTGGCGCCCGCGTAACCCTGCTGGGCGAGCAGCGACTCCGCAGCGTCGAGGATGGCCTGCACTCGCTCAACCCCGCGGCGCTGCAAGACGGTTGGCTGCGAGGTCCCCCGTCGCGCCGGCCGAGTTTCGAACACGACTCGAGATCGTATCAGCCGTTGACAGCGGTAGGCGCTCGGGGAAACCGCTAACGGTCTGGCGCTCGTCGGCGTGCCAGTTGTCGTTCACCGTCGACGGCGTCGCGGACAAGAACAAGCAGGACTACACGGCGGGTTGTCTTTACGGCCTGAATCACCAGTCGGCCGACTGGAACCAGCGGCGGAAGTGATCCCAGGCCTGCCCGACGGTCGGGTCAGTCGCTGGCAGCCGCCAGCGCGTCGTTGAGCGTCTTGCTCGGCCGCATCACCGCGGCGGTCTTGTCGGGGTCCGGGTAGTAGTAGCCGCCGATGTCAACCTCGTCGCCCTGGGCCTCGTTGAGTTCGGCCACGATGGTGTCCTCGTTCTTGGCCAGCGCGTCGGCAAGCGGGGCGAAGTGGTCGGCCAGTTTCTTGTCCTCGGTCTGCTCGGCGAGTGCTTGCGCCCAATACAGCGCGAGGTAGAACTGGCTGCCCCGGTTGTCGAGTTCGCCGGTCTTGCGCGACGGGCCCTTGTTGTTTTCCAGCAGCTTGCCGATCGCGGCATCCAGCGTCTTGGCCAGGATTTTGGCCCGCGCGTTGTCGGTCTTGATGCCCAGGTCTTCCAGACTGGCGCCCAGCGCGAGGAACTCACCGAGCGAGTCCCAGCGGAGATGGTTCTCCTCTACCAGCTGGTGGACGTGCTTGGGCGCCGAACCGCCCGCCCCGGTTTCGTACAGGCCGCCGCCGGCCATCAGCGGCACGATCGACAACATCTTGGCGCTGGTGCCCAGCTCCAGAATCGGGAACAGGTCGGTGAGGTAGTCGCGCAGAATGTTGCCGGTGGCGGCGATGGTGTCCAGGCCGCGGATCAGGCGTTCCAGCGTGTAACGCATGGCGCGCACCTGCGACATGATCTGGATGTCCAGGCCGTTGGTGTAGTGGTCCTTCAGATATGTGTTGACCTTCTTGATCAGCTCGTTCTCGTGCGGCCGGTACGGGTCCAGCCAGAACAGCACCGGCATGCCGGAGTTGCGGGCGCGCGTGACGGCCAGCTTGACCCAGTCGCGGATCGGGGCGTCCTTGACGATGGGCATGCGCCAGATGTCGCCTGCTTCCACGTTCTGCGTCAGCAGCACTTCGCCGGTGCCGATGTCCACGATGTTGGCGACGCCGTCCTCGGGGATCTCGAACGTCTTGTCATGCGAGCCGTACTCCTCGGCCTGCTGGGCCATCAGCCCGACGTTGGGCACGGTACCCATCGTTGTCGGGTCGAAGGCGCCGTTGGTCTTACAGAAGTTGATGAGCTCCTGGTAGATGCGCGAGAAGGTGGACTCCGGCATGACGGCCTTGGTGTCCTTGGGCCGCCCGTCGGCGCCGTACATCTTGCCGCCGGCACGGATCATCGCCGGCATCGAAGCGTCCACGATCACGTCACTGGGCGAATGGAAATTCGAGATGCCCTTGGCCGAATCGACCATCGCCAGCTCGGGCCGATGCTCGTGGCAGGCGTGCATGTCCCGGAGGATCTCGTCGTGCTGCGATGCGGGCAGGGTCTCGATCTTGTTGTAGAGATCGACCAGGCCGTTGTTCACGTTGACGCCGAGTTCGTCGAGCACCTCCTGATGCTTGGCGAAGGCGTCCCGGTAGAAGACCTTGACCGCGTGGCCGAAGACGATGGGGTGGCTGACCTTCATCATCGTCGCCTTGACGTGCAGCGAGAACATCACGCCGGTCTTGCGGGCATCCTCCATCTGCTCTTCGTAGAAGTCGCACAGCGCCTTCTTGCTCATGAACATGCTGTCGATGATGTCGCCCTCGTCCAGCGACACCTTGGGCTTGAGCACGATCGTCTCGCCACTCTTGGTGACCAGTTCCATCCTCACGTCGCGCGCGCGGTCCAGGGTCATCGACTTCTCGCCGTGGTAGAAGTCGCCGTGCTTCATGGTCGCCGCGTGGGTGCGGGAGGCCATCGACCACTCGCCCATGCTGTGCGGGTGCCGGCGCGCGTACTCCTTGACCGCCTTGGGCGCTCGACGGTCCGAGTTCCCTTCCCGCAACACCGGGTTGACGGCGCTGCCAAGGCACTTGGCGTAGCGCTCCTTGATCGCCTTTTCCTCGTCGGTCTTCGGGTTCTCCGGGTAGTCGGGAATCTTGTAGCTCTTGCCCTGGAGTTCCTTGACGGCCGCGACGAGCTGCGGCACCGAGGCGCTGATGTTGGGCAGCTTGATGATGTTGGTGTCGGGCAGCTGCGTCAGCCTGCCCAATTCGGCAAGGTTGTCCGGCACCCGCTGCTCGTCGGTGAGGTCGTCGGGAAACTCGGCCAGGATGCGTGCGGCCACCGAGATGTCACTGGTTTCGATCGTGATGCCGGCCGGCTCGGCGAAGGTACGCAATATCGGCAGGAACGAGTAGGTCGCCAGTAACGGCGCCTCGTCGGTCAGCGTGTAGATGATGGTCGGCTGCTCGTCGCTCATGGCGGTTCTCCCGGCGTCACTGTCGTGGGTTTGAGGGGCTCCATCTTGTACCGGCTCCCAGTATTGCGACTCCACGTTACTTGCGACAGGCGCGGGTCTGTTTTGTATGTACGGCCAAACCCGAACGGCGTCGCGACCTCAGTGGCCGGCGTCGAATGCGATGGGCACGGTGATCGGTCCGCCCAACGCGTTCACGGGTTTCCAGGGAGCCGGCCCGGTGCGGCGGGGGTTGGGCATACGCCGTGTCATCACCGTCAGCGCCTCGGCCAACTCGAGGCGGGCGAGGTTGGCGCCGAGGCAGTAATGCATGCCGCCGCCGAACGTCTGGATCGCCGGGGCGCCCTCGCGAGTGATGTCGAGGCGGTCGGGGTCGTCGTAGACGGCGGGGTCTCGGTTGGCCGCGCCGGTGTTGACGACGACGATAGTGTCGGCCGGGATCTTGACGCCGCCGAGTTCGACCTCCTCCCTGGCGACGCGCAAGGTGACGAATGTGACCGGTGAATGGCGGATGAGTTCGTGGACGGCATTGACCGCGAGCTCGGGATGCCGGCCCAGGAGTGCCCACTGGTCTGGGTGGTCGCACAGCATGTGCACAGCGGCACCCAACTGGAGGCGAGTGGTGTCGGTGCCTGCCATCAGCAGCGCGGCGACGAGCATGCGGAGTTCGTCGGTGCTGAGGCGATCGCCTGGAAAATTCGGATCTTCGGCGCGGATCAGCTCGGAGATCAGGTCGTGGGTCAAGGCGTTGCGCCGGCGCTCGATCATGTCGTCGATGTAGGCGTCGAGCGCCGCCCAAGAGGCCAGGATCGTCGGCGTTTGGTCCGCGGCGTTCCAGCCGAAGGCCTCCAAGATGTCATCGGTCCAGTCGGAGAACAGTTCCCAGTCTTCGGGTGGTGCACCCAGTAGCGCACAGATGACCGGGATCGGATATTGGCGGGCGATGTCGGCGACCACGTCGCAGCGTCCCGCGGCGCTGTGGCGGTCGACGAGTCCGTTGACGATGTCGACGATCGTCGTGCGCAACCGTTCGGTCGCCTTGGGGGTGAAGGCCTTGCTGACCAGTCGCCGCAACCGGTGGTGTTCTTCGCCGTCGAGGCTGAGGATGTTGACGGCGACACGGTCCCATAACGGACCGCTCGTGATGCCTTGGGCCGCAAGGAACATGCCCTGCGGCACCCGGAATCGGGGGTCACGGAGTGCCGTGTGCACGAGATCGTAGGTCAGCAGCTCCGGCCCGTAGGGGCCCATCGCGATTGGCGCCTTCTCACGGGCCGCGCGGATGATCGCATGTGCTTCGTCGGGGTGCTGGGCCGCGGCATAATTGATCGTCGGTAGCCCGGCGTCGAAAACATTCGGGCTGCTCGATCGGTCGACGGTGGCGGTCATGGTGGTCCTCCCTGGTCAGTCGCTGTGTTTCGACTATCTGTTTTCCGGAGCGCCAGACCATCGGGGAGAACTCTGAACCCCGCCGAGCGTGCGGCAGCGCGACCGTCGTCGCCGAGCGTCACGGCAGCGTGACATCCGTGGAGTCCACCCCCACCGGCGTACGGGATTTCCACGATGTTTCCGGCTCGCCGCGCCGAGAAGCTGGCTAGCATGACCGAAACCGATCGAAGGATTGAGTTGGACGTGGGCGAGCTGCCAACCGGCACGGTGACGCTGCTGCTCGCCGACGTTGAGGCCTCGACGCGGCTGTGGGAGACGGAACCCGAGGGTATGACGGCCGCCGTCGCACGTTTGGATCGCACGCTTACCGACCTGCTCGCCGCCCACGGCGGGGTGCGGCCGGTCGAGCAGGGTGAGGGTGACAGCTTTGTGGCCGCGTTTGCCCGCGCGAGCCAGGCAGTGGCCTGCGCACTGGAGTTACAGCGAGCACCGCTGGCTCCGATCCGGTTGCGTATTGGTGTGCACACCGGCGAGGTGCAGCTGCGAGACGAGGGTAACTACGTCGGTCCGACGATCAACCGGACCGCGCGGCTGCGCGATCTTGGCCACGGCGGACAGACGGTGGTCTCGGGCACCACCGAGGATTTGGTTGTCGACGCACTTCCGGCCGACGCGTGGCTGACCGACCTCGGCAGGCACGAACTGCGCGGGGTCGCTCGTCCGGAACGGGTGGCGCAACTGTGCCATCCCGACATCCGCAATGACTTCCCGCCGCTTCGGACAGCGAAATCCGTTGCTGAGGAACGTCTCCCGGTGCAACTCACCAGTTTCATCGGTCGCGGTGCGGAGATCGACGCCTTGCGGCAGACCCTCGCCACCGACCGGCTGGTCACCTTGACCGGCGCCGGCGGCGTCGGCAAAACGCGGCTTGCCATCCAGGTCGCGGGCCAGGTGGCCGCCGATTTCGGTGAAGGAGTTTGGTACGTCGACCTGGCACCGATCGCGGACCTCGACCTGGTTCCGGTCGCGATGGCGGGTGCCCTCGGTGTGCCGGATCAGCCGGGCCACTCCACAACCGAGACGCTCATCCGGTTCGTGGCGGGCCGACGGATGCTGGTCCTGGTCGACAACTGTGAGCACCTGCTGGACGCGGTTGCTGCGCTGACCACCGCGTTGTTGAGCGCCTGTCCTGGGCTGACGCTGTTGGCCACGAGTCGCGAACCGATCGGCGTCGACGGCGAGGTGATTTGGCGGGTGCCGTCCCTGTCTGTGGACGACGAGGCCGTCGAGCTATTCGCCGACCGGGCCCGCCGGGCGCGATCCGATTTCACGATGACCGAGGACGACCTGCACGCGGTGCGGGAGATCTGCCGTCGGCTCGACGGGATGCCGCTGGCCATCGAACTGGCGGCGGCCCGGGTGCGCGCGCTGTCGCTCGAGGAGATCGCGGGTAGCCTGCATGACCGTTTCCGGTTGTTGACCGGTGGGCGGCGTACCGCGGTGCGTCGCCAGCAGACACTGCACGCGTCGGTCGATTGGTCGCACACCCTGTTGACCGAGCCCGAGCAGGCGCTGTTCCGCCGGCTTGCGGCTTTTATGGGAGGTTTTGACCTTGAAGCCGCGCGGGCCGTTGCCGGCGGCAGCGAGGTCGAGCGCTACCAAATTCTCGATCAACTCACCCTGCTGGTGGACAAATCGCTGGTGGTGGCCGACAACACCGGCGGCCGGATGCGGTATCGACTGCTGGAAACGATGCGACAGTACGCGCTGGCGAAGCTTGGCGAGTCCGGAGAAGCCGATGCCGTGCGCGCGCGTCACCGCGACCACTACACCGCGATGGCCGGTCTGCTTGACGCCCCGGCGGACACCGGTCACCAGCAGCGTGTCGAGCAAATCGAATCCGAGATCGACAACCTGCGTGCGGCGTTTGCCTGGAGCCGTGAAAACCTCGACGTAGAGCTGGCATTGCAGATCGCATCGTCGCTGCAGCCGTTGTGGCTCACCAGAGGCCGCCTGCGCGAAGGGCTGAACTGGCTCGATGAGGCGCTGGCCGACCGTGACACCGTCGACCGCGAGGTAGCGCCGGCGATGCTGGCGCGGGCGCTGGCCGATGCGGCCCTGATCGACGGCTGGATCGGGGTCCCGGAGCGCAGGGAGCAGGCGATCGAGGCGCTGGCGATCGCGCGCAGCCTCGACGACCCCTACCTGTTAGTCCGCGCTCTCACGGCCTGCTGTGGTACCGGCGAGTTCAGCTCTGAAGAGACGGCGACCTACTTCAGCGAGGCCATCGAGTTGGCGCGTGCCCTGGGCGACAAGTGGCGGCTGAGCCAGCTGCTGGGCTTCCAGGTGTACGGGGCAATCATGTCGGCCGGCGACGCGAAAGCCGCGCTTGCGGCCGGCGAGGAAGGGCGCGAACTCGCCGACGCGATCGGTGACCGCTTCACCGCCGGCGTGTGTCGTGTGTGGGGTAGCGCTGGGGCACGGGGTCTGCTGGGTGACCTGGCGGGCTGCGAAGCGACGTTGTGGGAGGTGATTGCTGACGCAGAGGCGACCGGCGATGCGTTGCGCAGGTTCAATGGCCTCCTCGTGCAGGCTATTTTCCTCGGGTGTCAGGGGAAGACGTCCGACGCTCTCTCCGCGGCTCATCGAGGTAGCGAGTCCGCCGCCGAACTGGGCTCGGTCATTGAGGGACTTGGGTTTATGGGTTTGGGTTGTGCGCATTTCGCTGCCGGCGATGTGGTGGCCGCGCGCCATGCTCTCGCGCAGGGGTGGAGCTGCATACCGGATGTCGCATTTACGGCGTCAAACATGCGGTGGAGAGCCGAAATCGAGCTCGCTACAGGCGACCTCGTGGCGGCCCGGTCGTGGGCAGACCAGGCCGTATCGCTGAACGCCGGATTTCACCGGATGTGGGCACTGGCCGCTCGTGCCCGCGTGGCGCTCGCCGAAGGCGACGCGGAAGCCGCCGAGCGCGACGCGCACGAAGCGCTGGCCTGCGCGGCCGATATCGAGGTACAGCTGAACCTGCCCGACATTCTCGACCTTATTGCGCGGTTGGCCGCTCAAGCCGAGAGCCACCCAGAGGCGGCCCGCCTCTTCGGCGCCGCGGAGGCCATCCGGCAACGCAACGGCGAGGTTCGCTTCCTGATCTACCAAGCCGACTACGAAGCGTCGGTCGGGGAGCTTCGGAATGCCATGGGCCAGAACGACTTCGACGCCGCCTGGGCCGAGGGGGCGGCGTTGTCCACCGAGGAGGCGATCGCCTACGCCCGACGCGGCCGTGGCGAACGCAAACGCCCGTCCAGCGGTTGGGCCTCGCTCACCCCGGCCGAACTGGACGTCGTCCGGCTCGTCAGCGAGGGCTTGGGCAACAAGGACGTCGCCACCAGGCTTTTCGTCTCGCGACGCACCGTCGAAACCCACCTCACTCACGTTTACACCAAGCTTGGTCTCGCCTCCCGCGTCCAACTCGCCCAAGAGGCGGCACGTCGCGCCTGATTTGTCCCGCGAGAAGCCGCCCTGGCAGCTGCTCGCGCTTAGGAAGCCTGATGGTGGCTCAATGAGGCGATGGTGCCGGGTCGGAGAGCATCCATGCGATCAACGAGATCCCGCCGCCCACCACGACAGCCGTCACCGCCGTACCGAGCGCGGTACCGATGGCCAGCGATACCCACCGGGTCGCATCCCGACGCAATAGGGCGGCCAGCGCAGCGGCCAGCAGCAGTAGCGCGGTGGGAAAGCAGACCAACGCAAGCAGCATTGCGCCGCTGATCTGCATGCTCGACAGCATCAGCACGAGGTAGCCGACCAGCGTCAGCAGCGGCCCGAGCGGAAGAGCTCCGATGACGAACCGGCGATCCACCCGCATGCTCGCGGCTAGGTTTCGCCCGGTATTGCAGTGCCCACGCTGCTGGTTCCGGGATCGGGTCCGGCTATGTCGATAACCACGGCGGTGATGTTGTCCGGCCCGCCCGCGTCGTTTGCGGCGTCGATCAGCGCCGCGCAGGCATCGCCAGGATCGGGATGCGAACCCAGTATCTGCGCCAGGGCCGTCTCGTCGACCACTCCGTGCAGGCCGTCGCTGGACAGCAGGATCCGGTCACCGGGCTGTAGCTCAACGGCTGCGGTATCGGGCAGCGCCCGTGGGTACATCGCCACGTGGCGGGTGATGACGTTGCGGCGCGGGTGCTCCTTGGCGTCCTCGATGTCGACCTGGTGTGCGTCGATCAGTTCCTGGACCAGGCTGTGATCACGAGTCAGCTGCTGTAGCTGCTGGCGGCGGCAGACGTAGGCGCGGCTGTCTCCCAGATGGGCGACCAAGGCGCGTGACCCCGTCACGAGCACGGCCACCACCGTGCTGTTGGCCCCGGCGGCGCGGGGGTCGATATCGGCGTACGCGCGGAAGTCATCGCAGAAGCCGGTGAGTGCGCGGCCCAGCGTCTCGGGTGCGGCCGGATCGGCCTCGTCATCCGAGTCGGCCGGCTTGAGCTGCAGGGACACATACGTCGGCAGTAACTCGACCACCAGGCCGGCGGCGAGGGCTCCGTCGGCGCTGCCGGCCACGCCGTCGGCGACGATGAACAGAGACCGCTCGGCTTCCTCGTCCAAGTGAGCGCCCCAGCGGTCCTGGTTGTTCGTCCGCAGGCGGCCGACATCGCTGAGCCCCGCAAACTGCAAACCGGCCGTCACTATGCCGATACTATGGGCCGGCCCGTGTCGCCGCCGGTGATCCGCTCCGATTCGGGCAGGTCGAGGTAGCGCTCGAGGTTGCGGTGCATATTAATGACCCGACGCTCCTCATTCGACAGCGCCAGATGGGTGAAGCCGGGTTGGTGCATGCCGCGCTGCAGGCCCGCAAGCACCCGGACATCCTGGGTGAGGACCAGGCCGGGTTCGGCCTCACCGGCAGTCGTCCGTACGTCCGTCGGCTTGTTGTGCGGTGCGCCCGGGGGCATCCGCGTCATCAGGAACATGACCATCTCGCCCTTATCCGGGTCGGGCCCGGGCCGTGAACACATGATCGTCAAGTGATCGGCGTTGGTC